>JBGCGI010000100.1:0-50005 GCA_045110715.1 Rubripirellula sp. | reverse complement strand
TGGTCAATGATGATGCTGCAGCGACGGACATTGATACGGCAGTTGTGATCAATGTGCTTGCCAACGACGCGACACCAGAGTCGGGTGAAACGCTCAACGTTGCGATCGGCACTCCGCCGGTCAACGGAACCGTTACCGTGCTCGGCAGCCAGAACGTCTTGTTCATTCCAGATCCAGGATTTGTTGGCCACGACGAATTCACTTACCGTGTGAATGATGGGGCGGGCAATTCTCCGTTTGTGACGGTCTTTGTGACCGTGACGCCAGTGGTCATTTCGGCGACGTTTGGCGAAGACGACGCTCCTGGTGGCGACATCGTCGACTTGATGTCCCGAACTTCCAGTTTGCCATTCCCGCCTCAGTCTTTGGTTGATTTCAATCACCGGACCGGCAATGACGTTGGGATCACGTTTGACGCGATCAATGAGACCTTGATCGTCGATCAAAGCCAGTACAACTATTTGGCTGGTGGCGAGACGGAAGTCATCACTTACACCTACAGCGTGGCGGACAACAACGGGTTTGTCGTGCCACGTGCCGCGACGATCACGATCATGGGTGCGAACGACGCTCCAGCGATCACTGCGGACAATCCTTCGACGATCGAGAATCAAGAGATCAGCATTGATGTGCTGGCGAACGATTCTGATCCCGACCTCTCCGACAGCTTGACTGTCCGGCTTGGTAGCACCGAGCCGCTGAACGGTCGAGTAGAACTGAAGTCCGATGGCACCATTCGGTACATTCCGAATCTTGGGTATATCAGCCCGCTGGTTTCCGGGACGCGTGTGCCGGATGAGTTCACCTACTTTGTGACCGATGGTGTCGTCGATAGCGCGGAAGTCACTGTCAGTGTCACCGTGCATCCAATCAATGCCGCTCCAACGGTTTTGCAGCCACTGGATGTGACCGTACTTGAGAGTGATCCACAGCTGATCTTGAACCTCTTGCAGCAGGCCATAGATCCGGATGGAAGTCCACTTCAAGTTACCGATTTGCGACTGCGATCAGGTGACGATCGGGGCGTGACTTTCAATGCTGCCGCCAACTCTTTGGTTCTGAATCCGCCTGCTTACGATCAGTTGGGACTTGGCACCCAGGAAGTCGTGATCTTCGATTTTAATCTCTCCGACGGCAACGGAAACTTCACGCCGCGTGACGCAATTTTGCGAATCGATGGAGAGGACGATCAGCATCTCGCAATTGATGACTCCGTCACGACGCGTGAGGACGTTCCTGTCGACATTGAAGTTCTCGCCAACGATAGTCCGCAAGAGACTGGTGAAGTCCTGACTGTCGCGCTTGGACTGGTGGCGCCTGTCAACGGTACCGTCGTGGTGAACCCTGACAATACCATCACCTACACGCCAAACTTGGATTTCGTTGGAACGGATTCGTTCAGCTATATCGGGACTGGTGGTGTGCTGCCTTCGGTGGAGGCGCTTGTTACTATCAACGTGACCCCTGTGAATGATGCACCTCGGTCGATCGGGCCTGTGGATGCGACCTTCGCCGAAGATGTGGGACAACCAAGTTTGTTGCCATACCAAGTCTTCGAGGATACCGTCCGCCTGTTTGGATTCAGTGTCGATGATGCTGGTCCGTTGGCTACGTTTGGCGGATACTCGCCCGACGATGGGTTGTTGAACCTGCCCGGCTCCAATACTGGTGTTTATGGTCAACGGCCAGAGGATGGTTTCCCTGCTCAGGATCCAAAGTCGGTCGCTGCAAGCCGCGGAGCGGAAAACGCGTTCGCGGGAGTGTTTATCGATGATGTTGTGATCGGCTTTGCAGAGCGCGGTGAGTTTGTGCTCGATGCGACCATTGGCGAGCAGGGTCTGGCTGATAATCCGCTGTTTGAGGCGGCGATTCTGCCTGGTGGCGATCCTCGTGAAGAAGTGGATTTCGGCGAGTACCAGTTGGAGATTCGCCAGTCTGCTGACTATGGAGTCACAGGCTCGGGTTTCCCAACGGATCACCTGTTGTTTACCACTTTCGATACCAACACTCCGCATGCACAGCAAATTGCGCTGCGTTTTGCAAGTGCGACGTCAGGTTTGCCGATCACGGGTGCCGACATCGGCGATGGCGTATTCGTGTCACTAAGCGATGGAGCACAGACCGTTGAACTTGAGTTCGAGGACATCAGCAACCCAGCTGTGTCGACAGGCGTCACCAGCGGTCGTATCGCGGTTCAGTTCAACAACCGAATGACCTCTGCGGACCTGGCCAATGCACTGCGAGATGCGATTAACTCTTCGGTGGTGCAAGGATTCTTGAACGTTAACGCTTCGTCATTGGATGGCGTCACGGCGTTTGGGCAAGGCACCTCTGATACCGTCTTGTTGCACGGTCCAGCGGCAGCAGACCTGACTGGATCGCTTCAGTTCTCATCGGACGCTAGTCGTTTCCCATTGCAGGCGATTCAGTTTGGTTCGGAAGTTCCTGGTGAAGAGCAAGGAGACCAAAACCGATATCGAGATCAGGGGCAGGTGATTCTGCAGAACAACACGATTGTTGACAGCGGCAGCTTCGGTATCATTGTCGACGCAGGGCAGCGTTCTCGATTGGACGTTTCTTCGCTTGCGTCAACAGACTTGCCACGCCCGGGTACCCCGCGTGCCTTTGTGACGCCAAACCCCGATTCATTGGTGCCGGGCGTTGTTGTGATGAACAACATTTTGGCTGGAAACCGCAGTGGTGGTGTACTGGTCAGCGGCGACCCCTCCAATTTGGTGAGTGCACCGCAGCCGTTCGCCCGTGTTATCAATAATACGATTTACGGCATGCAGAGTGGTGATGTTGGGATCCGCGTGGAGGAGTCGGCTTCGCCAACGCTTCTCAATAACGCTCTTTCCCATCTGGGAACCGGGATTCTAAACACGAGCGGTCAGAACGCGCTCGAGATTTTCGGATCGGTCTACTTCAACAACGCAGCTGATACTGTGGGAACAGGCCCTGGAGCGTTCCCACTGACGCCGACGACCGAGTTGTTCGTGGACCCGGATGCCCGCAACTTCTATCCCACTGCGACGTCATCCCTGATCGACAGTGCTGTGGGTGCCGTAGATGATCGTGCAGCTTTGGAATCGCTTCGGTTGAGCTTGGGAATTGCCTCGTCTCCAATCCTTGCACCGGTTCGAGATATCACTGGGCAGCGACGTAGCGACACGCCTGGTGTCAACGACGGATCGGGTACTGGACCCACCGTCTTTGTCGATCGCGGAGCGCTCGACCGCTCTGACAGTATCGGCCCCATTGCCAACTTGTCGGATCCATTGGACTTGATCGCGCCGATTGCTCCGGGTTTCCCTGAGCTCGACAGCGACATTCTGGAGACCTATGTCCGCCTCGAGCAGGGAACCAAATCGCAATTTGTGATTCAGTTAGACGACCTTGACAGTACGGGGATCAATGACCTTTCCGTTGTCGAGGAAACGGTCGTGATTACTGAAAACGGACGCCGGTTGATTCCGGACGTGGACTACACGTTTGGATATTCGGCGACTAGCAACACGATCATCTTGACTCCATCCTCTGGCGTTTGGCGTCCGGATGCTGCCTACGAAATCACGTTGAACAATCGTTTGCGTACTGTGGTGCGAATCACTGATGGCGTGGGTGTGAACGACGGAGACACCTTTACGGTTCGTGACGATGTCGGAAGTCAGGCGACGTTCGAGTACGACAGCGGGTATGTCCTGCAGATTGCTCAGACGTTGGCGATCGACGTGATCGGCGACGCGAGCACATTCATTGACCGTGAGCAATTCAGCATCACCTCGCCCGATGGTCTCACCAGTGTGATCTTCGAGTTTGAGAAACTCGGTGGTGTTGCTGGAACTTCGGTGCCAGTGGACTTGAGTGCGGCTGTCTCCATTACCGATGTTCGTGATGCCATCTTCGATGCCTTGGAAAATGGCATGGTTGGGACCACACCCGTCAAGACCATCCTGGGTATTTCACCACAGGCGGTCGGTGCCGGTCGCGTTCAACTGGGCAGCCAAGGCGGGAACGTGATCAACGCCGTGCAGCCAAGTCTTTCGATCAGCGGTGTCGACAGCGGGATTACGGATGGCGACTTGTTCCTTTACCAGTCAGGCGGAATTGTCATTCAATTTGAGTTCGACGATGGCAGTTTGCCGACGAACTTGGATCCGGCAACGAGTCCCGCGAACGTGATTGCGTTCAATGCAACGGACACGCCAGACGAACTTGCAGAGAAAATTGGCGTTGCGGTTGCGAACACGGCTCTTGGTCTGGAAACAGCTCGGGGACTGGAAGGCGGACGCGTTTACTTGGGTGGCCAAGTTGGCGACTCACTGGACATTCAAAGTGGTGGTCTGACATTGCTTGGCTCACCTGGTGTGACTGGCAAACTGTCGCTGGACATTCCTGCTGGGCAGGATGGTGCTTCGGTTGACGGACAGCAGGTCACCGTGACAGCAGGCGGAACAACGCAAACGTTCTTGCTGACAACGGATTCGTCGGTCACGACGACGGACGTGATCGTCTTGTTGTCGCCAGCAGATCAAGCCGATGAGATCGCTACGAATCTTGCCAATGCAATTCGTTCGTCCTTCGATGGGATTTTGTTGCCGGTTGCAAACCAGAATTCGATCGATTTGGGCGAGCCGAATTTGATTCAACCAAGTGACCGTCCGATTGTGACTTCGCTGGATTTGTCGCAAACGGTGATCACCCTTAGCACCAACGTCAACAATAAGCGATTGTTGACCGTTCCTGCGGCCGCAACCGGTACGAGCGTTGATGGAGAATTGGTGACGATCACTTCAGCTGGAGTCAATCAGACCTTCTTGCTGACGACTGATCCACTAGCGACATCGCTCCATACGATCGTTCTGTTGCAAGCTGGTGACAACGCGTCGGCGATCGCCACCAAACTATCCGCAGCAATTGCGACGGATTTTGCTGGTGTGCTGTACCCGACTTCCAATGGTTCGGTTGTGACTTTGGGCGAGCCCGCCGATTTCGATCCAGGAACTGGGCCGTTCAATACCACGGTTGATCTGTCAGCGAGTGTTTTGACGAGTACTGGATTCGGTGGCGGTGCAGTTGCTGTTCCGTTCATTCCGACTGTGGCCTACACAGCAGACACGTTGGCGGGGCAAGTCATTGCTGCAGTCACTCGAAGTGGATTGGAGTCCACTGCGTTTGCTCCTGGTGGGGGAACCGTTTGGTTCGATCACACCGAGTTTGTGATTGGCCCAGAGGCTGGATTGGTGAACGCGATTAGTGATGTCGCTGGAAACGATCTGGCTCCGAACCGTCCTAACCGCGAGACGCAGTTCACGATTTTGATGCCAGATGTCCAGTTGGACTTCGGTGATGCGCCTAGCCAATACGTGACTTCGCTTGCAGAGAACGGCCCGCGGCACACCGTCACTCCGCGGCAGTTGCCTCGGCTTGGTGATTTTGTTGACACCGAGGTTGATGCTTTCGCTGACAGTGATGACCAGAGTTCTACGCTTGCTGTGTCGTCGACTGGCACATCCTTCAATGTGATTTCCTCGGGCCCAGGTGATGTCCTGGTTGAAGTGGTGTCGGGCAGCATTGCTGCTGGCGATCTCATTCAGATCCAGATTGATTCGGTCCTCACTCGCAGCTACCAGTTGATCCGTGCAGGATCACCAACGGCAGCCAATGTGGGAGTGATTCACGTTCCCGGCGAACCAGCCGAAGTGTTGGCTGAACGTCTTGCTTCGGCGATCACTAACGATCTCCGGGCCATCGCACCTCGCGCTAGCGTTGTCTACGAAAACGGAACGGCGGTATTCTCCTTCTTGTCGGTCAATGACGAAGACGGAGTATTGATCGGAGCGGACAACAGTTCCACACTGGATGGTGTGTTCTTGGATGAAGCCGGGAACGTGTTTGGATTCTTGAATCCTTTGGCTCCTCAGGGCTCTGGATTGATTGTCAACACGGTCGGTGGTGGACTGCTGGACGTTTGGATCGACTACGACGGCGACGGAACATTCACCGATCCAGGCGAGCAAGTTTTGCAGAATCAGCCTGTCCTGGATGGAAGAAATATCGTCACCATTCCGCAACCTGAAACGGTTGGCGTTTTGGATGCAGATGGAGTCGGCCAGACTTGGGCTCGATTCCGCTTGAGCAACACGGGCAATCTGTTGCCCAACGGATTGGCGATTGGCGGTGAAATTGAGGATCACGAGATCACGATTATCTCGGCGAGTCTTCCCGTGCCAGGTAATGACGGCTACACGCTCGTCGAAGGAAACGACCTCAGCCAGTTAGCGAATGGCGTTGCCGTCAATGATGATTTGGCCGGACTCAATCCTGGGGATCTGACGTTTGTTGTTGAGCGGCAGCCTAGCAACGGAACGCTCACCTTCAATGCGGATGGAACCTTCGTTTATCAGCCAGATCCGGATTTCTACGGCGACGACTTCTTTACCTATCATATCGAAGCGGTCCAGACGGTCGGGTCACTGGTCATCCCAACGCGTAGTACTCCCGCTACCGTCACGATGTTTGTGGCTCCGTTCAATGAAGTGCCATTTGCGGTTAACAAGGATTTCGTAACGAATGAGTGGGCCGATGGGACTGGATCTGTCCTGACCATCACAAGCGCAGATCTTCTGGCCGGTGCTTTGCCACAGGATGATGCCGCCGATCGCTTGCCGCCGTGGAATGAAGAAGAGCAGACACTCTCCATTGTTCAGATCGATGTGTTCGATGCGACGGGAACACGGCAGCCGGTTGTCACGATGGCGGACCCGTTGACACCTGTCGACGGAGTCTACCGCGCCAACACGCACGCAGACCTTGGTGGTGGCGTCTTCATTCCATCGGGATCGTTGCAAGTGACTGTCGCTGGCTCGGTCGTGACCATGGTCGAGTATCAGCCAACGACTCCATTCGGACCAACAGGTTCTGGTGAGTACAACGAAGACAACAGCCGCAATGCTGATACCACGCCATCCCGAGATCAGTTCATCTTTACGGTTGCAGATGATGGTGCCACGACGCTTCCAAACGGAGATCTTGCCGTTCCACAGCCTGCTGGCAAACTGACCGAAGCGATGGCATTCATTCAGGTCTTGCCTACCAATGACGCGCCGGAAGCTTCCGATGACATGTTGGTCGGTGCCATTGAAGACACCGATTTCAATATCGCTTTGTCTGATTTGGTCGCCAACGATATGGCAGGCCCAGTCGGAGCAGTTGATGAGAACACGGGCGTGAATGATGGTGCTGTGACTGTGGTCACAACCGTTTTGCCATCGGGTCTGGCGGCCTTCCCACAGGTGACGCCGCAAGGCGGTATCGTTCGCTTGCAAGCTGGCAACTTGGTGTACACGCCGGCCGCGGACTATTACGGATTGGATTCGTTCCAGTACACCATCACGGATCAGGGCGTTACGCCGAAGTTCGACACCGCGACCGTGGTTTTGAACGTCTCGCCAAGCAATGATGCACCGAGCGCCTTCCCAGCTTCGTTCATCACTTTGGAAAGAGTCCCAGTCACGATCAGTGCTGCGGATCTGATTCAGGGTTCGATGGGCGATGCGATGCCTCAGCAACCGTTCCCGCAGAGCGAAGCCAACCAGTCTGTCAGAGTTTCTGCTTTGGACGTCAACGGAACTTCCGTCACGACGACTTCAGGGCCACATTTCACTGCCGACGGAAATCAGATCGATGCCGTCTTTGATGCGAGCGGACTTGTTTCGGTGACTTACACGCCACTGAATAGTTTCAACTCTGACAACCCCGATAACGCGGGCAGTCGGCGAATGGACACGTTTGTGTTCACCATCACCGATAATGGCGAATCCATTCCCGCGTTGGGCGGTCCTGCGGTGACCATTTCGGAGGCCAGTTCCACTGCAACGGCCAGCATCTTAGTGGCGCCTCAGAACGATCCTCCAGTAGCGAACACGGACACTGCGGGAGGCCCCGAGTGGAACAACTACTTCAATGGTCTTGGGCAGACGGCTCCTGTGCCAACGGAAGATCTTCCGTTGATCATTCCACGTGCATTCTTGCTGTCGAATGATTCAGAAGGTCCAGCGGTTGCTCTGGATGAATCCAATGGTCCCAATGACGGCGGTTTGACGATCAATCAACAACCGATCACGACGACCTTGGGCGGATCGATTCGATTCTTGCCGAGCGGGGATTTGGAGTACACGCCGCCGTCGGATGCCTTTGGGGTCGATACGTTCGAGTACACGATTGCTGATTCGGGTGTCCAGGAAGATGTCCAAGGTGATCGCAGCGTTGAGCCTCGTACTGCAACGACGATGGTCACGATCAACTTGGCACCGGTCAACGACGCGCCGCAGTTTGACACTCCGAACTCTGTCACGATGCCCGAAGACACCCTGCTACGGACGGTTGTTCTTACTGGCATCGATGCAGGTGGTGGTGAAGTACAAGTTTTGGAAGTCACCGCGGTCAGCAACGATACCAGCCTGCTGGCTAATCCTGTTGTCGCTTACACTTCCAACGGAAATACTGGAACACTTAGTCTCACGCCTCTGCCGGATCAGTTTGGTGTGACGACTGTGAGTGTGACCCTGACTGATGGCGGCTTGGATAACGATCTGTCCACAGCGGGCGACAACTTGTCGGTGACTCAAACTTTCATCGTACGTGTCGATCCTGTGAATGATACGCCTGAGTTCAACGCTGCTTCCAGTTTGACAATCGCAGAAGGCAGTGGGCCACATGTCATTGATGTGACGAACATCGATGCCGGAGGTGGTGAGTCGCAGTTACTTCGGATTTCGGCAGTCAGTGCCGATCCGACGTTGATTCAGGATCCAGCCCCGATCTACACGTCACCAGACGCGACCGGAACACTTACGTTCTCACCGGAAGCTTTCCAGTTCGGAACGACCGAGATCACTGTGATCGTCGAAGACGCTGGTCTTGACGGTAGTTTCGCGACCCTGAATGACAATCAGTCCGCCCAGTCGATACTGACTGTGACGGTCACCCCCGTGAATGATCCTCCGGTACTCTCACCGTTGGTTGATCGGACGGTCAACGAAGATTCGGAACCGACCGGCGTTCAATTGACTGGAATCGGGGCTGGCCCGAATGAGACTCAGAATCTGCGAATCACAGCGACCAGCAGTGATCCTACGTTGATCAGTGATCCAACGATCGACTACACCAGCCCAAGTGGCATTGGTGCTTTGACGTTCCAGCCCAACTTGGATCAGTTTGGAACGGCGACGATCACCGTTTCGATTGAGGACGGCGGTGACGACAACGACCTTTCCACCGCAGGTGATAACCTGATCTCGACTCAGTCGTTCGATGTGACGGTCGTTCCCGTGAATGACCTGCCGATGATCGGTCAGCCAGCGGACCTGCCGATTTTGGAAGATGCAGGAACGCAGACAGTATCGCTCTCTGGTATCAATGCGGGTGGCAACGAGAGTCAGCCGATCCGAGTGACGGCGTCTAGCAGTGACCCATCGTTGATTCCAACTCCAGTTGTAAATTACAACACGCCGGACAGCATCGGCGAAGTGGTGTTCACACCTGCCGACAATGCGTTTGGAACGGTGACGATCACCTTGGAGTTGACCGACGGTGGAGACGATGGAAACTTAAGTACATCGTTTGACAACATGGTTTCGACCACAACGTTCGATGTCATTATCAGCCCGGTCAACGATGACCCAACGGTTGATCCGGTTGCCGCTTTGAATGCTGCCGAGGATGCTGACCCGCAAGTGATTTCGCTGACGGGAATCACTCCAGGATTGGGCGAAAGTGATCCGCTTCGGGTCACTGCAGTGAGTGGAAACACCGCGCTCGTGTCAGATCTCGTTGTTGACTACTCGACTCCGGATGACACTGCGACGGTTACCTACACGCCACAGCCTGACCAGTTTGGATCGACCACGATCACCGTGACAATTGAAGACGGCGGCTTGGATGGCGATCTTGCGACCGCTGGTGACAATGGTTCGACCGACCTCGTCATCGATGTGACAATCGATCCCGTCAACGATCTGCCAACCATCAGTGATCCATTGGATCTGCAATTGAACGAGGACTCGGCGCAGCAGACCGTCGCCTTGTCTGGCATTGGAGCTGGTGCTAACGAGAGTCAAGCCTTGCGAGTTACTGCGACCAGTGACAACCAAGCCTTGATTCCAGATCCTGCAGTGAACTACACCTCGCCAGGTTCCACAGGTGACTTGGTGTTCGCGCCTTTGGCAGATGCCTTTGGTGTCGCTAACATCACCGTCACGGTAGAGGATGGTGGGGATGACGATGATCTGTCGACTGTCGCTGACAACTTGACGTTCAGTGAGACGTTCGCCGTTACCTTGGTCAATCTGCCCGACTCTCCGGTTGCCAATAACGACAGCCTGGACACAGACGAAGACAACGCATTGACCATTCGTGGTTCAGCCCTGCTGGCGAACGACACCGATGCCGATTTGGGACCGGACTCGAACGAGGTATTGTCAATTGCGATGCCGGCTCAGACCACCTCCACTTTGGGGGCGACGATCACGTTTGATCAAGCCACGGGTGATTTGACTTACGACCCGACGACCTCCAGTGCTCTACGAGCAATGGCGCCGGGCGAGACGCTGCAGGACAGCTTCACTTACGGAGTGACGGACGCGGACGGGGAAACCAATCCTCCAACCGCGACCGTGTTCCTGAACGTCTCCGGCATCAACGACGCTCCGATCGTTGGCGACGACATCGTTGCTGCTCCTGAGAACTTCGAGCCTGTCGTGATCCGACCACTGGAGAACGATGTCGATGTCGATGGAACCCTTGATCTGAACAGTATCATTATCACCGAAGACCCCGTCTTTGGGTCAGTTGCGAAGCAGATCAACAACGGAGTTCTGGAACTGGCATACTCGCCGTTCGCCAACTTCCCTGGAGGTGACACGTTCCGCTACACGATCTCGGACAATCTGGGACAGCAGAGTGCTCAGGCTTTGGTCGTGATTGAAGCGAGCAGTGCCCCACGAGCTGGCAGTGATATCACTGGTGGTGTCGCGACAAACGGCTTGAATATCAATGTCCTGGCCAACGACTTCCCCGTCGAAGGTGTGTTGGATGTTTCAACTGTGACCATCGTGACTCCACCGCAGAACGGCCAAGCCGTGCCGCAGGCTGACGGGACGATTACCTACACGTCAAATTCAGGATTCGTCGGAGTCGATTCGTTCGAGTACACGGTAACGGACTCTGTCGGCAACGTCAGCGAGCCAGCATCGGTCCGCGTGCGTGCGGTTGATAGTGGGCTCGAGAATCCGTTGATGTTTGGCGACGTCAATGCCAACGGTGAAGTCACGGCCTTGGACGCCCTGCTGATCATCAACCAACTCTCCGGTAGCGGAGGCCAAGCAAGCATCCCAGTGGATCCGGCCGATCGCGGCCCGAACTTCTTCGATGTCAACGGCAACATGTCGATCACCGCACTGGATGCGTTGCTTGTCATCAACAACATCGGATCGAATGCACCGATCATCTCTGCCGAAGGTGAGATGGTTTCACTATCGGCTGAGCCTGTTGTGGCCAGCATGGCCGCTAGTTACGACACGGCGGTTGTTGATCCGGTTGATTCGATCGACGATGTGTTCGATTCAATCGTGCCAACGGAGAGCAAGCTGGTTGATACGGCGATCGACGGTCTGCTGACCGACGATGTGGTTGATCTGCTGGCTGCCGTCCAGGACGATTCGGATGACGACGAAGATGCAAACGTCAACGGAACGCTGGCCGACCTGGCGATCCAAGATTTGCTCTAATCGAGAGTCTGAGGCTTCTTGCTTCACCCTCCCGTTGTGGGAGGGTGGATGCGGTTGCGGCCTCGTCTAAGGATCACTTCGGTGTTCGTCGCCAGATCCTGCTTTCTACAACCGTCAAGGCTGAGACAGCGGGTGAGATCATGATCAAGAACACACGTGCACGCATCAAGGTGCTGCATCGTAGCGTCCACGGTGACCATCCCGGTGGCAAGCACTGCCGCTACTTTCGAATCAAGTAACGAAACGTCAATCCAAGCAGCAATGCGAAGGTCAAGGCTCCGATCCAGCGGATCGAGTTGGAGGCGACTCTGGGCTCCTGCCGACCCGGAATCTCGATCAGCTCCGGAACCAAGTTGGTTTCGCCGCCAACGATGGCGATTTCATTACCTAGCTTCTCTTGCCAATCGACTTGCAGAATCATATCGACGCCAGGATTGAGAGCTTTGACGGTGCAGCTGCACTCTCCCACGATGTAGTTGCACACATTGCCAATCGTGTCTGGAGTGATACTGTTCGCATCCAAGGCGTCCAGCATTCGACCACGACCAAAGACAGGAACCAAAAGCGGAGGCGACAGGTCTTCGCCGCCGAATCCAGCGATCATCGTTCGCAAGGCACTCTCAGTACGATCATTCGTTTCTAGGCGTCGGAGACGAAATTCTATTTTTAGTGGAATGTCTGAACGGAGAACATCGTCCATCGACGCTTCCGGGTTGTCTTTGAAGTGTGAGTCGGCCGCCTTGCGTGAGATCACACCTTCAGGAATCGCGATTTCAGCTTGCACTTCTGTCAGTGTGCGGCTCACCAGATTTGCAAGCCGATCATTCTGTTCTGGATCGTCGCCCTCAACGAGCAGCCAAACCGCCGAGACACCGCCAACGATGTCTTCGGAAATCGCAGCACGTAGAGGGGATTGGAACCAACCGTGAATCGCGTCACTGGTCAGGTCGCCCTGCCAGCACCGTTTCTGTTGACGTTGTCGAAGCGGATAGAAAACCTGCAGTTGAGGCGTGCTTGCTTCGAGATCGACTTCTTCCAATTGCCACAGATCCGCTTCGGAAAGTGTCGACAGGTCAATGACCTCCACATCGACGTTCCCTGTTGTGGCTTCTCGCTTCAGTTCGTCGACGAGCGACGTCGCTGATTCAACGCTCTGCTTTGGAAGCAGTACGACCATCCGATAGTGATCGACAGACCATCGTTCCAGGGCGTAGCGGAACACCGGGACCTTACAGGCGACAAGCGTTCCCGCGATGAATGCAGCGGCGGCAAACACACCCCAGCGTGGCAGCCAACGAGTTGAGCTCATTGCTCACCTCTTACATCAGGTGACGCAAACGCATGAATGTGTCCGGCATCGGTGCTGATGAAGAGCCAGCCATTGGCAACGGCCAGCCCGTGAACGGCTCCGTCGATTTCTGTGCGCCAGACTTCTCGTCCATCGTTGGCCGCCACCACGCGAACTTGGTCTTTCAATCCCAAGATCACAGCGTCACGCGTTTTGATCATTTCAAATGGCGTGGGGCAATCGATACTCCAGTCCCACGCGGCAGCCATTCGTTGTTCGGCCGAGCGGATCACGGCCAGCATTTGTTTGGTCGGCTGTTTCCCGCTTTTCATGTCGCCCTCCGCTCGGTTCTTCAAGAGCTGCGCTGAGACATACTGCGACTGATTCAAATGCTTGAGTTTTCCATCGACGGAAATCCAAGCGTTGTCACCGGACACCAATATTCGATCGGTACCACTGAACGAAGCAAGCGATTGTTTCGTCTTGGGATCTGCAACGCGAATTTGGTCGTCTTTCTCACGCTGATTGGGCGGTCCCGCAAACAGTTTTTCGTCTTCGGATAAAATGCAGTAGACCCCGCCGGCTGCTCCAATCGCTCCTTGAGGTGCGCCCGTTTTCAGATCAAACGCCAAGGGAGCAGCCCTCCCCTGCGGTACATAAAAGCGTTTTTTTGATGCAAGCAGTGCGCCTTGCAGTGTCACGTCGGAGAGCTCTTGCCGAAAGCAATTTTGGCCGCCTGCCTGGCCGGATGTTGCATCAATCTTCCAAAGCACCGACTTCTCCCAGGGGACAAGCGAGGCGGCAAAGCTGGCACGATCCCCATCGATCAGAACACTGGTGCGGACGGGCCACAGGGAGATCAGTTTTCGATTGCTGGCGATCCGCTTGTTGCTGGGCGCGGCCTGGTGTTTCCATACCAGTTTGCCAGAGTCGGATTCACAGCAGTAGACGAAGCCATCGTCGGAACCAAAGTAGACGCGGCCCATCGAAATGGTCGGTGGGAAACGGACCGCCGCGCCGGTGATGTAGCGCCAACGCTCGGCTCCCGTCTGGAGATCGATCGCGTGCGCAGCGTCATCGGCCGAAGAACCGAAGAACACGCTGTTGCCGTCGGATGTCACATAAAAGCAGGGGTCGAAGTTTCGCATCGACTGCAGGCCAGCATTGCCCGAGTAGGCATCCCACTTGGCTGGCCCAGTCCATGCTGTTTGAGGCCGTTGTGGTGATTTCCAAACCCAGCTTCGCTGAAGCGGAAACGTGAGCGCCGAAGGAGTCACTCCACTGCGCCGATTGTCGTGTCGATAAGTTGGCCACCCCGATGACGGTGTTTCTGCGACTCCGATCGACGTGAGCATCATCAGGAGCACGGTGTAGATGAAGAGTCGTGACTTCATTTTGATGGGTCGGGCTCCGATAGTCTGGGGGCGAATCCAATCGAACACTCCATCCATCCTCCACAGGAGCATCCGCCGCCGGCTTCGGGAGAGAATAGCATCCCTTGGGCGGGAATCGTGCTCAGCCAGCAGCTTGGGCGAAGCCGAGTGAATTCTGAAGGCTTGTTGTCGTCGAGCGACCAGAGCGAGAGTGGACCGGTTCCTCCACGGTAGATGATCGAATTTCCTGCTCCGATCGGAGTTGCACATCCTCGACGTTTTCCCAGCGTTCCGGTTTGCAATACGCTTCCGTCATCGGCGCTCAAAATGTGTGGCTGAACAAACAGCTTCTTGTTCATCAGTACCGCGTGTTGCATGTGAGCGCCATGGTTGTCCGAAGGCCACTTCACGCTTCGGCTCCATCGGGTTTTGCCTGACTCACTGTCGAAAGACGTGAAATGGAACTGCTCTTCGCTAGAGGATTGGAATACGAATTGACCGTCATCTGCTAATCCGAACGCGATGATCTGGTCATCTTTTTGGTCGGGTAAAGGCTGTTTCCAAAGCTCTGTTCCCGAATCCAAGTCCAAACAAACGACGGAAGCTCTTTTCCAAATCTGTTGATTCGACAGCTTGCCGGTTTTGGACTGACGAATCTCCTGGCCCGTGGATTCGACGAAGTACATTCGATTGTTGTTGACTGTGATTGTGGAATGCACAACCGCATCCACTTCTCGCTGCCATTTGACGTCACCGTACTGCTTGTCGAACACAACGATTCCGCTTCCGCAGACTTTGGCCGTGGCGGCTTCGTTCTTGCCGTCGTACCAGGCCGCTTTTGCCCAGTAGTCTTGAAAGGCACTTCCTTTCTTGACTGCGGTGCCAATCACGTGATTGTCTGTCACCGCCACGTAGCCCCAATCGAATTTCTGGTCGAATGGTTTTGGCAAGCGAACGGTGTGCTCCATCACTCCCGTGGCTGCGTTGATCGACCACAGACATTCGCCCGTCACAGCATAGACGTGTTTGGCATCCGCACACCAGTTGCCACAGTCACGCGGAATGTTGACGCGTCGCAAATCGGGGATCTCCAGCGACCATAGAACGGTCCCGTTGAATGCATCCAAGGCAATCATTCGGTTCATGCCTTGATGGAAGAGTCGCCCACCTACTGCGAGAGGCGCCGGCATCCGCGGATTGCGATCGATCCCGAAATCTGCGCCAGGGCGTCCGAGCCAGCGAACTTCTAAGTCGGCAGTGTCGTCGATTCCCCCCAAGTCTTCGCCGACATACGAGCCGCTAGCCGGCGATCCGTATTGGTGTCCCCAGCGCGTTAGTTGCGTGGGCTGCACAGGTTGTCCAATCCATAGGCTGTCCTGAGCCGTCCATCGCCAATCAGAGTCGTCGGGCGGTTGATCTAGACACACCAATATCCCCATCGGCGAGGCAAACTTGGAATAGACGGACAGTTGATCGGAGGTCGTCACAACGACATTGGCAAAGTGCGCAGGGATGTCGTTGGTCAACTGTGCCGATAGACGGACGCCATAGTCTTTGAGCTGTGACCACTCGGTGCGTCGCTTCTGAAGTTGCGATTCATCCTCGGCAGCAGCGACAACGGTCAGTTGCGACTCCTTTGCCAGAGCCAGTCCCCACTGATTGGCGACTTCGTTGTCAACGACGGCGAATCCATTGCTGTGATTCATGGATTTCACAACCTGAGCAATCGCATCGGAAGTGCTCGGTGACGCGACGGCCTTCGTTGTATAGTTCATCCGCCCATCGAATTCGAAGAAGGAACTGAAGTGCCGTTTCCCTTCGGCGACGATCGAGATTCGATAGTGGTAGGTCGTGGCCGATTTTAGATCAGGTAGAACGACGCAGTGGCGAGTCCCAACCACCTCCGACTTCAGAATGGTTCCCAGCTTCCGCGTTGGCCCGATCGCGACGGATGCTTCGCCCGCAAGGTTGGACTCGAAGCAAAGCTCTGCGCTAGTTGGTGTCAGGAAACGAATGCCAGCGTGAACTCGGAGATCATCCGCAGCAACGCCGGTGGTGACGGCGCAGAGCAGCGACCATCCCAGGCCAAGAACTGCAGTGAAGGGGGGAGTCGAGCGGGCTTCCATATAAGACAGCTTGGTTGAGGTCGAAAATGCCTAGCCTAGTCAGGCCCAGCTTAACAAACTTTGCCTGTGTGCTTGTACGCAAGTTGATCTCTCGCCCGGTCGTTGACTCGGCCTCAGGAAACGAAGTGCCCTCACAGCGTCGTTGTCGGGACGTAGAGCGTGGCTGCGGTTTCCAACGCTTTCAACCGTCGTTTTGCAGGGCAAATCGCGGCCGGTGAAGTCATAGCCACGCGAAAGTGGCGATGTCCGACGATAGAATGATGGAAAACGCCGGATTGGCATGGAAGCTGCATTCTGATTCAGTTGTCTTGCTCCTGCCAAGTTGGCCCGGGGTGAACTTCGTTGGCAAGATTCTCTGATCACCAACGAATCGATACGTAACCTGTTGGAACAATCATGCTCATTCGACTCTTTGCTCTGTTTGTCATCGTCCCACTGGTCGAATTGGTTCTGCTGCTTCGATTGGCGGAGGCAACCAGTGCGCTGACGACGATCATGATTGTTGTGGTGACGGGGATCATTGGCTCCTTTCTAGCCAAACGAGAAGGCTTCCTGGCGTGGACCCGATTTCAATCGGCGCTTGGTGAGGGAAGGATGCCCAGTGTCGAGATTCAGGACGGCTTGATGGTGGTGTTCGCAGCGGCGCTATTGCTGACTCCGGGGCTGTTGACCGATGCACTTGGCTTCACCCTGCTGACACCGATTGGCCGTCACTTCATTCGAAAGTTCGTGATCAAGAGATTCGTCGGAAACGTCAACGTCCATGTGCAGAGTCACGGACCCATGGATGATCCGTTGGGGCAAACGTCCACTCGTCGTCAGCAGACGACAAAAACGATCGACGTCGAAGCCGTGCGGAAATAGCCGGCACCTGTACTGGTTAGGCGAGGATCTTTCGGATCACGTTGCCATGCACGTCGGTCAGGCGAAAATTCCGGCCTTTGTACTTGAAAGTCAGCCTTTCATGATCGATGCCCAGTAGGTGCATCACGGTGGCGTGAAAGTCGTGGACGTGAAACGGGTCGACTGCCGCAGTGAAGCCAAGTGGGTCGGTCTCGCCGTAAGTGATTCCACCCTGGATGCCACCGCCAGCCAAGAACATCGAACCGCTTTTGGTGTGGTGATCTCTGCCAGTTCCCTGGGACATCGGCGTCCGCCCAAATTCGCCGCCCCAGATCACGAGCGTATCGTCGAGCATTCCTCGTTGTTTTAAGTCTTGGATCAACGCGGCAGAACCCTGGTCAACTTCCTTGGATCGATCGGTCACTCCTTTGACAACGTTGCCATGGTGGTCCCATCCAGTGTGATAGATCTGTACGAATCGGACACCTCGCTCGGCCATGCGGCGCGCCATCAGGCAGTTCGAGGCGAAGCTGCCGTCGGGAGACTCGATTCCGTAAAGTTTGTGGACCGCTTCAGGCTCCCCGGAGAAATCGGCGAGTTCGGGAACGCTGGTTTGCATCTTGAACGCCAGTTCGTATTGCGCGATCCGCGTGGCGATCTCGGGGTCGCTGACTTGACGATCGTGGATCTGATTCAAACGAGCGATCACGTCCAGGGTTCGGCGCTGATTCGTTTTGGAGACCCCTGCGGGCGACTGAACAAAATTTAGCGGTGTATCGCTGCCGTAGAATTCAACGCCCTGGTGGTGCCCGGGCAAGAAACCGTTGTGCCATCCGGTGGTTGGGATCGGCTGGCCTTCTCTGCCGCTGCGCATGACAACGAAGCTGGGTAAGTCGTCTGCTTCACTTCCCAAACCATAGGAGCACCAAGAGCCCATGCTTGGACGACCCGTGATCGCAGTTCCCGTGTTCATGAACGTGTGCGCGGGGTCATGATTGACCTGATCGGTCTGCAGTGTCCGGACAATGCACAAGTCGTCCGCGACCTTTTGAAGATGAGGCAACAAGGCGGAAATCTGTTGGCCCGACTGTCCACATTTTTGAAACGTGGTTCCGCCACCCATCAACTTCAGTTCGCTATCTTGCAAGAACGCGAGCTTGACGCCTTTGGATAGCTCTTCTGGCAACGGCTTTTTATCCAGACGTCGCAGTTCGGGTTTGTCATCGAACAACTCGAACTGGCTTGGCCCGCCAGCCATGTAAAGGAAGATCACTCGCTTCGCTTTGGGGGCGAAGTTCGGGAAGCCGCCAATCCCGTTTGCTGCATGTGCGTCACGCCCCAGTAACCCACTGAGCGCAGCCGCTCCGATGCCTCCTGCTGAGCGAGCAAAGAAGTGTCGTCGGGTCTCGTGAAGTCGAAACGCATGATTCATCGGATTGAGATACGTCCTAAGATCGAGTCAGGAATTCGTGCAAATTGAGCATGGCGCGAGTGACTGCTGTCCATGCGGCGATTTCATCGGGAGCCACTTTCGTATTCACCGGATATTGGCCGATGGAGACGAATGAAGTTGCTGCTTCAGGATCCGCTTTGAAGTGTTCACGCTCGCGATCGAGCAACTGCTGCATCACGGAAGCTTCTTCTTCACTAGGTTTTCGCTGAAGAATCCCTTGAAAGACTGCTGTCACTTTCTCGTCGTCGTTCCCATCCTGCTGCGCGATTGATTGTGCCAACACACGAGCGGACTCAACGAAAATCGGGTCATTCAACAACGTCAACGCTTGCCCAGGTGTATTCGTTCGATCGCGTCTCGCGGTGCATTCCTGTCGCGTCGGGGCGTCGAAGGCAAGCAACGTCGGATGGATATTCTGTCGTTTCCAAAACGTATAGATCGTTCGTTGGTACTGATGGTTGTCCGATGAAGTTCGCCATGGCAGATGGCGACTGCCATACATCACCTTGCACGATCGATCCCAATATCGAGCGGGTTGATAGGGATAGAAACTGTCCCAAGGAATCTCGGTTGTCGGTTGCAAGATGCGAGCGACCGACAGAGCCGAATCGCGAATCGCTTCTGCCGAGAGTCGGTAACGACTTTGCCTCGCGTGCCAGCGGTTAGACGGGTCCTTTTCAGCAAGCTGCTCGGTTGGCCGCGAACTGAGTTTGTAGCTGGAGGACGAAACCAACAGCTTGGTCATGTGATTTCGATCCCATCCAGACTCGCGAAACTCAACGGCAAGCCAATTGAGGAGATCCAAGTGCGAAGGCCACGCGCCTTGACCGCCACTGTCCTCCAGCGTTTCGCTCAGCCCTCGACCGAAGTACTGATGCCAAAGTCGGTTCACGAAGACACGAGCTGTCAAAGGGTTCTCGTCGGAGACCAGCCACTGTGCCAAGTCTAGTCGATTTGCGCGACGGCCGTTCGTTGGAAGTTCGCCCAAGAATTCAGGAATCTCCGGCTTCATGATTGGGCCCGATTCATCCATGAAGTTTCCGCGGCTGAGCAGGCGGGTTTGCTTCGGCGTTGCTGCACGACTGACCAACACCGGTCGGCTGTTCCAACGCAGCTTTGCCAGCTCGCTTTCGATCTCGCGAAGTTCGTCCATCAATTCCGGTTGGGACTGCTCGAGAAACGCCTCTCGAACCATCTCGATCTGAAGCTCTGACCGCCGCTTTGGCAGTTGGTTCAGCGCTTCCTTGGGGACCGTCATCCGTTTTTGAAACACCATGCGATAGTGCGGCTTGTCACGCCATTTTCGAATTGCGGTTTCGCCCAGTTCCAACTCTGCAACTTTCGCCGTGGACGTTTCGATGCCGCTGTCGCCCCAGGCGACGGTACCTGGCGATTGGATCCAGGCCATGCCGACACAGTAGTATTTGTTCGTCGAGATCAATGCTGACTTCGGGATTTTGAGTCGTTGCCAGCTTCCCGCTTCAGGAAGATCGCCCATCCGTTTTGCATTGGCCGGGTGCAACCAGTCACTTGAGGTGGACATCGCTTCGCTGGTGTCAGTGCCCCAATAGTAGGTTTCGTCAAACTCTGGCTTCCATCCCAGTCGCCCGTAATCGCCATGCAGAACCTGGACGGCCAGCATCTCGGGCGAATCGTCCACATCGAGGAAGACGTCGACATAAAAAGCGTCTTTGTCGGACGCCACGATTGCGGAACGTGAGAAGAACCCCGTTGCGTTTTCAGCAAAACCGTGTCGATGCAGTTCGATCGCTTCTACTTTGCGAGCCAGTCGGCCTTCGTGTTCGGTCAGCTGAAAATCACCAATCGCGATTCGGGGAGCTGCGGGATGAGAGGGAATCCATCGAAATTCTGAACGCGAACTGTTGTCAGCGAGTTTCTGTTTCGTTGCGGCTTCCCACTCTGTCTGTCCGTCCCGATCGTTCGCCAGAATTCTGGCGTGCCGTTGTTGATGGCGTTTACTCAGCTCGGCGTCTCGTTGGGAGTCGCTTGATGTCTGGTGAACGTAATGCAGCGGAACGCGTCGATCACCCGGCGTGTAAACACCGACTTCGATCAGGTCGTCAAAGAACGAGGCCAAGCTGTAGTAGTCTTTGGCGGTGAAGGGATCGTACTTGTGATCGTGGCATTCGCAACATCCCGTCGTGCTTCCCAGCCAAACGGTTCCCAAAGCGCGTACGTGTTCGCCCTTGAGTGCGTAAAGCGCTTCCTTGTCGATCACTCCCGCTTCGCAGTTGGTTTTGACGATGCGGTTGTAACCGGATGCGATCAGGGATCGATCGGTCGGCCGTGCGATCAAGTCTCCTGCCAGTTGCTCAATGGTGAATTGATCAAAGGGCAGGTTGTCGCGGTAGGATTCAATCACGTAGGCGCGATAGGCACCGGATTGAAAGGGCTCGTCACTGACCATGCCAGTCGAATCTGCCCAGCGAACGAGATCCAACCAGCGAGTTGCCTGGTGCTCGGCAAATTCGATCGAGGCCATCCACTTCGTGACGAGTTGGTCATAGGCTGCGTCCGACGGATCCGTTTGGAATCGTTCGACTTCTTCGTAGCTTGGAGGCAAGCCGCGTAAGTCGAAGCTGAGTCTGCGGATCAGTTGTCGTGGCGTCGCTGGTTCGACCGGCGCAAGACCCTGATCTTCCCACGCCTGATGGAGAAACGCATCGATCGGATTGTTTTGTTTCGGTGCGTTTGGACGCTGAAGCGATGTGTAGGCCCAGTGCTCTTGGTAGGCCGCGCCCTGTTGGATCCATCGGCGAATCTTGTCTTTCTGTTCGGCCGTCAACGAGTAGGCAGAATCGGCAGGCGGCATTTGTTCATCGCCCTCGGCGAAAATCCTCGCCACGACTTCCGACTCTTTCGGTTTGCCGGGAAGAATCGCTTGATAGCCACCTCGGTCATCGGTGGCGCCGGCGGACGTGTCGAGTCGCAAATCTGCATGACGATTGCCGCTGTCGAATCCATGACAGAAGAAGCAGTTCTCGCTCAGGATTGGGCGAATGTCTTTGTTGTACGTCAGTTCTTCAGCCGTAGCCTGGCCAGCCGCGGTGACGGTGGCAGCAAGTAGGCAAAGAAGCCACGAAAGGAGGGAGCGGTTCACGCTCATGGCAAGAGCATTGACTGTGGGGCACTGGGGAGGGGAGACGCGATCGAATACACAATACTCGAATGTTGCGGCAGTGTCTTGCTGCAGCACAGGTTGGCTTTTGACGGATCGCCCGGTCGGTGATTTACCGAATCAGGCTTCGTTCCATACGAAGGCCTGCTGCACAGGTTTGCTCTGCCGTCGCTTGTTGGTGAGACGAGCGTTCGCTGCAGGAGGCTCGGAGAAGCCGTCGTGGAAGTCCGATACATGCATGATCGACGAGGCGGCGAGGCGGTCAGCACACTCGATTTGGATGGAATCGCCCAGGATCTGCCGATGCGTTTCCAGTGCCACGTGGGGGCAATTGTTTTCGTCCGAAAGATGTGCCAAACACGCCCACTGTAGTCGCGGGCCAGCGTGGTCTCGGAGCAGTTGTGCTGCATCCAGATTGGAGATGTGTCCCTCAGGTCCGCTGATGCGATCTTTCAGGAATTCTGGATAGTCGCTTGAGGCCAACATCTCGTCGTCATAGTTGCTCTCTAGGAGCACCGCGTCGAGTGTCGGCATGACTTTCGGCAAGTCATCGAAGACATGCCCCAAGTCGGTGAGCAAACCGAATCGTTTGCTCTGGTCGTCGATGACAAAGGCGACGCCGTCTGCCGCATCATGAGGGGTTGGAATCGTTTCCACCGTCAGATGCTTGAACGTTAGTGATTCCTGAGAACGAAAGTGGCGGATGTCATTGACGACGCCCAGTTTCATTCCGCGGCGAGTCGCTTTGAGTGTTGGACGCGTGATATGAATGGGCAATCCATACTTGCGATGGAAAATGCCCATGCAGGCGGTGTGGTCGCGGTGGTCATGAGAAATGATCAACGCATCTACTTGGCGAATGTCTTTGCCATGCTGAGCCAAACGTTGCTCGGCTTGTCGGCCACTGATACCGGCATCAAACAACAGCCGTACGCCGTCGGATTCGACGTAGATACAGTTGCCGCTGCTTCCAGATTGCAAAGAGATCACTTCCATGCCCGGCAGTTTACCGACATTTCGAGCGCTGCAAACCGCTGTTGAAGAGTTGCCGCCCAGAAGCCGCTAGGCTTGGGGCTTGGGGCAGATTGCGGAGAATGTGATCTTTGTTCCGCTACCAAGTTTCGATTCGACTTCGAGTTTTCCGCCGACCAACTCCGCTCGTGCGATCATGGAGCGTACGCCGTAGCGATCGTCGCTGATGGCGGTTGGGTCGAAGCCCTTTCCATTGTCGTCAACGGTGATTCGCAATTGGCGATCGACGAGTTCGCCGCCGACGATGATCTCTTGGGCGTCGCCATGTCGTTCAGCGTTTCGCACCGCTTCGACCACAATCCGGTAGGCAGCCAGTGCGATTGGCTTGGACACATCATCGACTTGTGCATCAAGGTTCCATTGAACCGGTGAAGTTTCTGTCTCGGATGCCAGTCGCTGCACCGTATCGATGGCAACACGCGACCAGAGTGTTCCGGTGAGCTCCGGCGGATAGGCTGCGGTGAGCAGCAAGCGGCCAGTTTGCAGAGCGTCGTCGAGCCACTGCGATACTTGCAGCAAACGTTGCTTGGAAACCGAAACGACTTCGTCGTCGGAACTGGAAGCGGCCAGCGCGGATACGCTGGCGGAAGCTGCAAAGATCAATGGGAGAAGAGCGTCATGAATTTCATGACAGACTGTTGATCGTTCCATTTCGATCAGGCGGGCTGCCTGATCAAGATCTGGTTCATCCGGTCTCAACCGAACCAACCTTTCTTGTCGAAGCTGCCAAGTGCTTTTTCTTCACCTTCTTGGATGTCGAAGAGCTTGTTGAGCTTCGTGATTTTGAAGACTTCCATCACGTTGGGTGAAACGTCGCAAAACTTCAACGCAACTCCCTGAGCTTTACAAACTTTGTTCAGCATCACGAGTTTGGTGATCATCGCCGAGGACATGAAGGACACGCCGCGGAAGTTCAGCAGCAACTTCTTGTGAATGGCTTGAGGAACAGATTCCTGCAGGTCTTTGCCGACCTGTTCGATCCGTTGGCTGTCAAGAATTTTGCTGTCTGTGAAGCCAACGACTAGTACTTCGCCGTTGGTCTGGGTGGTGATAGCCGCCATCTGAATATTCTTCTTTTTCCGATCTAGCAGAAGCATCGACGTGGTTCATCCGCGCCGTTCGCTGATCTCAACAGAGTATCAGCCGCGACGCAGAAAGGCAATTCTACGGTGAAGGATACAGGGAAAGTTAGGGGTCTAAATCGTCCAGTTGATCAAGTAAATCATCCAAATCCAAAGCCTGTTCCCCCGTGGGAGCGACCTTCGAGGGAGAATCCGAATTCTTGAGATGAGGGGCGGATTCTTGATGATTTGACGGTGTTGTCGTTCCGAACCCGTTTTTTGCGCTCTCCTGCGTTTGTTTCGCAATCGGCAGGGCTACCCGTTTTGCAGCTCCGTCACTCGGTTTGGGCGCCAAAGCGTCCAGTGAGAAAGTTCGCACTTGCTGATCAGCTTTCAATTTCTCAAGGGATTCGATCGCATGGGCGGCAGATGGGACCGCATTCATATCGAACGCGTAGATTCGCCGCCGACTCTTGACCTCCACGTTGGGTTCTGGGGCACCTGGGTCATCACGGTGGCGGGCTCGTCGACCGTCAAATTCGATTCCGTTCAAGGACTCGTGGATCTGCTCTGGTGTCTGCCAGTCCAGCACTGCCACGTCTCCGACCAACGCGTCGAGGGTCAGTCGATCGGTCGTCTGCTCCGATAAACCGGCTAGTGGGCCGACCAAGGTCAGGTCGATTCCGGCTCGGCCAATCAATTCGCCGACGATCTCGTCAGCTTTTCGCTGCGCGGATGCCGAAGGGGGTGTGGCGTGGACGAAAACGACAGGCAAGCGAACGGCCAAGGAGGACTTCCCGGTTTTTGGAAATGAGTTCGTGCTAGGACGGAGTGTCTTGAAAGTGGGGCTGAACGAGATCGTAGAGTTCAAACCAGAGATCGCGAACGTTGGACAGTTTAGTCCAATCTCGCTGGCGAAGTTGCTCTCGGACGACGTCGCTGATGCCGGAGGGCATGTCCGATAGTAGCTGCTCGGTCAGTTGTTGGACAATGGCTTGGTCCATTTCCGTTTGGTGGATGACGTGGAAACCGCGAAGCGGCTCATGGCTTGTCGCAAGCACGAACTGTCCATGTCTTTTCGCGCGTCGTCGGATCGAGGAAATGTTGAACGATGAAAGTTGCTCAGCCCCATCGATGATCAGTAGCCCTCGATCGGGCAACGACGCTTGCTGCAGGTTGACCGCTCTGGCGATTCGCCGCGAGTGCTCCAGTCTCGCAAAGAATCCCTGACGCAACGGCAGCAACAGCTGAACGCTAGAGACATTTGTGAACAAGTTGTCCAGCACGCTACCGAGTGAATGCAGCAACGTGGTCTTGCCCGTTCCGTGGGGGCCAACGATCAGCGCGATTTGGTGTTTCTGGATCTGCGCCGCAAGTTGTTCCAGGTTCTCGGTTTGCTCGGCGGCAGGCAGGCTCGCGGTTGCCAGGCTGAACTGATAGTCCAGTGTGCCGGGCCGCACGAAGCGAGTGCAAAACGGATTGGAGTGAAACGATTCCACGAGGCACCTGGCTGTTAGGAACGCGTGCGTCTGGTCTCGACGTCACACGCTCGAGGAGGGGCACGCTGTTCACCGAGTGGACGCGTTTGGCTAGACGCTTTCCAAGGTCGTGCTGACATCACTGCCGGGAATCTTTTGCAGCGATCCGCTGCCAGCAGCCACGAGGTGGAAGGGTTGCTCGGCGACGATCTCGCGACCACTGACAAGAAACAAACGCAGGCGAATGCACCAGCGGACGCTGATCAGTTTGCCGTGATAACTGAGTGGGGTTGCCGGCAGTGCACAGTGAACCGATTGCTGATCGGCCAGGCCAACACGTCGTACCTGGCCTTCGTTGACACGGTGGAAATGATGCACGTGCAGGTCTTCATCGCCTTTGCCCTCGGTGTGCCAAAGCACGGAGACTTCCAAGCCCTGGATCTCATCCAGGGGCACTCGGCTGATTCGCCACTTGGCTGTCAGATTTTCCCCTGCCACGTAGCGCCCATCGTCACGACACAGCGACAGATTCACCGCGGGCTGCGTTTCGGCGGCAAGCCCGGTGGATGAACGACGACGGGAAAACTTCGGCAGAACGATGGCCACGGTTTGGATTCTCCAAAGACCACGATCTTCCAACGAATTGCATTGTGGGTCCCCACAAACGAGTGCATCACGTCTTGCGGAAGATCGAGAACCAATTGTTGCTCCCAAGGGGCCTGTGGGTCAACGACGACTTCGCGTTCTTTCAAAAGAACTTGCGTAAAAGCCTCGTGAGTCTCAACTCGAACGTCGGTCCCCTGTCGATAAAAAGTTTCCTCTTCACAGGTCAGTTGGACAGTCAGTCGCTTCAGGTCCAGTCTGCCCATCTGGGAAACAAACACTCGATACTGTTGGCCGGGGAACAGGGGGTGATTGCTGATTTCAACGATTGTAGGGCCGACGCCAACATGCTGGCGAAGTTGGGAAAGGAAGAAGCGGAACGACCAGACACCAATGGCAGCAAATGGAACCAACAGGAAGGCCAGGATCCAGCGAGGTCGGCCATACATGAACCCACTGACAACCACGGCGAGCAGCACGAACCAGACCGCATTCCAGAGCATCGCCAGCGTTGCTGGGCCAGCGATGCCACCATCGGGCACTTCGGCGGCCAATCGGTAGGTCAGTCGCTCTCCCGGGCTATCCGTCAATGCTCGTCCGCGAGGAACGCTGGGGAGCGACGCTCCGTCTTCGGAGGTGGGCCCGATCATTTCGATGGAGCCCGCTCGTTCGGCGATCACGCTACGCCGCTCACTGCTCGCTCCGATGCCCATCAGCCGAAAGATCAAAGTGATGCTGCCAGTAATGATGGCCGCGACTGAGAGGATTCCAAAGATCCAGCTGCTTAAACTGGTCGACAAAGCTTCCGAGGGAACCTGGATACTCTCTGGCGAAAACCGATTGATCAGCACCAGAGACAGGCCAAAGATGCCAACAAAAAACAGCAGCGTGTAAAACGCCACTTCGCCAGCGACCCCCGTCAACGCGTTGCCCAAGATCCGCTTGCCGCGTTTCTTGCTCCAGGGTGTCGGGAAACGTGGCATCGGAGGTTTTGGCCTTGGAACGGATGGAGGGTGATCCCGTCTCACCACAATCTGTGCAGAGTCTCCCCGATCTTAGCTGGGGCACGCTAAGTTCATCGATGAGTGAGGTCGCGATGAGATTGTAGTGCAGCGGTGGTTCGCAGGCACTCGCAGGCCAGAATCAGACCCGGGCGGTTTCGCGACTGGGCCGATAGAAGCCGAGTTCTTCCAACGCTTGATAAACCTCTTCCAACGTTTTTTCGCCGAAGTTGCTGATCGCCAGCAGTCGACGAGGCGTTGCGTGGAGAAGGTCACGGACCGTCAGGATCCCCGTCTCTTCCAAGCAGTTGGTGGTTCGTACTGACAAACCCATCTCTGCGATGCTCAAGTCCAAACGTTCGTTCCGTAAACGTGCGTCTTCTTCAACGCGACTGAGTGGAATACGCGTACTCATTTCAAACTCCCTTTGTGTCTTGATCAATCAAAGACACTTGGCTGACATTCTTGCCTACCAAGCCCGTCCAATGAATCAAAATCGTAAGCCATCGGAGCAAAACGAAAAAGACGCGTGCGGCCAAGAAAAATCGCTTTAGCTAGCAATTACGACTACTGTTCGCTGGGTTTGATCCACAGTGGTTCGAAGCGATCGTCCAAGGGGCGGTCGCCAAACTCGAGCTCACCGTCAGCGGTGATTGGCATTCGGTCGGGGGACTCAATTGGGTTGTTCCCGCCTTCTGGCTGGTAGGAACTGGCCTCTTGGACCACGGACGCGGCGGGTGTCGAGCGGTCTGTTGGGAAGTCGAATGCATTTGGCGAGTCTTCGACGTTGATGGCCTGCGTGGCGGCTTCGATTGGTCGGGCGTCACTTTGCAGCGGCGGCGATTCCAGGAGTTGAGCGGTGCCAATGGCTCCGCCGGAGACTCGCCTGATCGGATTGCCTCGCTCCGCAATGGCAGGATCGGGGCAAGCGGTTTGTCGGCCACAGCAGCGAGTGCAGGTCTTGGTGGCTTCCCAAAACTTGAGGTCTTCGCACCAGGATCGTGTGGAGACGAAAACGCGATCACCTGGCTGAAGTTGGTAGTTGGTGGCGGTGTCGCCAAGCTGAGTGATTTCGCGATAGCAGACCGGCAGCGTCACACGGCACGAGCATGATTCGGTTGGACGTGCCAACAGGATCTTGCAAGGTGCAGCCGCGCTGGTCAGGCCGCCGGCGGCCAAGATCCCGTCCAGCACGGTTTCGTTTCCGTCCAGCGGATAGCTGCCAGGAGAGTTGACTTCGCCGAGCACGTAAAACCGTGAAACAGGCTCGAGCAGACGCACGTTCACATCCTGCTTTTCCAGTCCCGCATCGACGATGGATCGCTGGATCAGTTTCTCCGCCGACTCAACCGTCAGTCCTGCCACCACGATCCGGCCAAACTCGCCTAGGTCGATACTGCCATCGATCAGCACTCGCTGGTCCGCAGGAATGCGGATTTCGGTGTCCAGGTCCACTGGTTCGATCAGTAGGACATCGCCAGGTTGCAGGAAATGAGTGCTCACCACTCCCAGGTCCAGCTCGTGAGGAACCGTTGAATGCAGCGCTCGGTTGGATGCGGTTTGGTCCAACACGGCTTCCGCCTGGTCGGTCAGGAAGTGCCCCGTTGGAAACACGGATAGTCCCAACGAGCTGCAACCACAGCAGGCCAGCAATGTTGGCAGGAGCATGACCAAGGAAAGAAGCGGGTTTCGATTGTTGAGCATGTTAGCAGCTGGATTTGGCATCGAATCGAGTCATGCAGCGCAGGACACTGTTCATAGGATCGGCACGATCGATACAGTCGGAAGAGTGACCGCTGCACAGGGCGTACGACCGGAATGACCGAGAGAATCCCGAGAACCAGAACGACTGATACAACCGTCAAGGTTTCACACCGCTCAGGGAAGCCGTGGGTAGGTTGCCGAATCAGAATGTCAGCGAGAGGCTTAGTGGCTGCCAACCGCGAGGGAGGAGGCCACCAGGATTTCCCGCAGTAGAAATCTAGCCGCTTCCTCGCGAATGATCTCAAGCGGCTTGATGCGAACCTGGGGGGCCGTGAGCGGTCCGAAGAAGTTGAAGTGCAGAGTTCGATCGCTGAGTAGGCGATTGATTTCAACGAGAGTCGTGACCGGAATGACGGACTGCACCGCAAGCTGCGATCCCAAGGCAACGATGCGCTCGCCTAAGTCGACGCTGCCTGTCGACAACACGACATCTAAATCCATTCTTAGATTGGCCAGCCGGACTGTCCCATCGGCCCACACGCGGATGCGATCGCTCCGCAACCAGAACTCATCGATGTTGGCGTTGCCTGCACCGATCACGCCCTGCACGTATCCCTGTTGGAAACGCACGCCGGCGAGTGAAACCAAGCTCAAGTAACGGTCGGCTTGTTCAAGACCTGGGATCGAGGCGGCTTGTGCACTGTTGAGTTTGACGCTGAATCTTCCGTTCAGGTCATTGATGCCGCGAATCCCGCGACCGCCCACCTCGAGTTCGCCAGTTGCGGTGCCCTGCGCGAAGCTTGCCGAACCAGACAGCGATGCCAGCAGTTGTCCAAAGTTGACTTTCCTGGCCGACCAATGGCTGGACATGTCGAAGGCTCCGGAGCGAATCGTCGAAGAACGAAGCCTGAGTTCGCCTGAAATCTGTCCGTGAGCGAGCTGACCGCGGATCGAATGCAACGTCAGGTCCCATTGCCGAAGATTGGTTGAAAGGGCTCCGGAAACTCCTGCGTGAATCGAGCCTGTGGTCACCGAGAACAGCGAACTGTCACGTGCGCTGATGGATCCTCGGATTCGCAATCGATCGCGGCCTGTGACCGTTAGCGAGCCAGAGACTTTGCCAGAGACAGACTCGGATGTTTGCTGTGAAAGCGGAAACAGGGCTTCGCTAACGTCAACGCCATAGACTCGAACTTGAATTTGCCGACTGCCACGGCCAAGTGACCAGCGGCCTTGGGCGGTTAGCCCGCCACCTGCATACGCGCCACTGACCCTGTCGATCACAACCGTCTGCCCCTGCAGTCGCATTCGCATCGTTAGGTTTCGCGAAAGTCGGTGACCATCGACCGCAAGGTCACGAGCGACCAACGTGATCTCCGCACTTGCTCCTGCAGAGTCTGCAGCTTGTATCACAGGAAGGTCTGTTTTGTTGCCCCAATTTAAGGTCGCATCCAGCTCACCACGCCATCGTCTGGTGCGTTTGGGCTGCAACGTCCGAGCGATTTGATTCAGCCGCATCGACTCGGCAATCAGTGAACCCTGTGGGGTTCGCTGCAAGAGTTGCGGCCAGCGTTCATCGGGGCCGGCGTTCGTGGAGGTCTGGACACTGACGGTGCCACCGAAAAGTTTGCCTTCACCGGAAAGGTCTAGCTTCCCAGTGTCCGCTCGGATTTTTACATTCAATTGGCCGATCGGTGTCTTGGCGATTCTCAAGTCTTGCAGAATCACCTCCGCGATTCCCTGATGGGCTGCAGGGATTTCGAGTTTGTCGGCTGGTGCGGACCAATCCATTTTGCCAGAGGTCGAAGCAGCGATGCTCGTGTTGACCGGCAGCAACAGCGCAGAGTTGAAACTCGGTTCGATCTGATCCCAAGACAGTTGCAATCGATGGGTCCCGTTCTGTTTGCGAGCCAACAGCAGGGCACCCTCGACGGTTCCTCCGAAGAGTTCTGCCGCCAGATCCGAAATTTTGAAAGACTCGGGGCTTAAGTTGTGCTTCGCCGAGATCCGCTGAATCAGCATCTTGGGGTGATTGGCTTCAGACTTGATCGGCACCAAGCTGAATTGCTGCTGGTCGAATTCCAGCGTGTGTTCAAGCAGTCCTAGGTCTTGTTGGAAGACTTTGAGTTGTGGGGACGCGATTTGGGCTGCGATCTTCCAAACCCAATTCGCTAATTCCCCTTGGCCGGAGGCATCGATGTCAAGTTTCCCTGCGACTGCCTGTTCGTCCGAAATCAAGAAGCGACTGAGGGTGGACAAGGGAAGGTCGTTCCCTTGAACACGGAATTGGAACCTTTGCTGATTGATCAACTCCAATTGCCCGATCAAGTCGGCGTGGATGCTTGGCGAATCAGAACCCGTGATTGACGCATGCTGGAGTTGAAGGATGCTGTCGTGAAGTTCAAGCGGTCCGGTCTTCACATCGAACGCGACGGAATCGCCTAGCTGCAGTCGCTTGATTTCTAGATCGCCCTTGGCTTCCCAGTTCGCAATCGATTTCAATTTCTGAAGCGGAGCACTGAGTTGCATGTTCCCGCTCAGTTCGCCGCGAAGCGGACCGGCGGTGCTCTGTGTCGCCTTGCGGACGAGGTCGTGAAGCGGGCCAATCGGAAGCGACTTGGTCGTCAAGTTGGTTTGAAATTCGCCGCGCGGAACCAGTTCAGCCCTCGCATCGCCTGCAAAGCTCCCACGGGAGTCCTGTTGTTGGATACTCGCCCAACTTCCTGACACCTCATCAAGGTGCAACACGCCGTTGATGTATCGAATGTCCGAGTCGAACTCTTGGAGTTGCAGTTGATCCAGACGCAGACGATTGGATGATAGGTGCCCGCTTAGACGGTAAGCCTTCGAGTCACTCAATGCGTTGAGGGGCACCGAGACTGAGACTTCGACGGACACGTCCCCGGCGGCTTCGACGGGAATCACGATCCCGATCGATTTCAGTCTGGACAAGAATTTCCGAACATCTACATCGCGGAAGGACCAGTCGGTCGTCCAATAAGCAGGCTGTTTTGCATCCGGTTTGGGGGCTTCCTGTGCGGAAGCCACGCCCAGCGACGCAAGGCAAAGGAATGCCGCGAGGACCAACAGCAGTTTCGGTCGAGGCAGCTTGCTATGCATTCGTCAATCTTTAGATAGAACGGTCACTTCTTAAGATCGACATTGATCGGTGTCCGTAAACACCTGCTCACTGCCGATTTGAATGACCGGATCAACCGTTTCAGTTTGACTGATCGGATCGCGTGTCCATCACGCCCAGCGTTCTAGCATCCAGTCGACGATTCGTGCCGATGCTTTTCCATCGCCGTATGGATTGTTCACAATCGCTGCGCCATCGCCGCCAGACCGCTCCGCTAAGCACTCGCTCACACGGCGGACGATCAATTCACGGTTGGTGCCGACCAGTTCCGCCAGTCCGGCTTCGACGGCTTCGGGGCGTTCTGTCTTTTCACGCGTCACGAGTACGGCGCTGCCCAAGGAGGGAGCCTCTTCTTGGACACCGCCGGAATCGGTCAGCACGACGTTAGCGCGGTCCATCAACCAAACGAACTCGGGGTAGTCCGCTGGTGGTACCAGGTGCACGTTGGGCAATCCACCAAGGCTTTCGTGAACAGGGCCTTTGACGTTTGGGTTCAAATGAACCGGATAGATGAACTGAGTCTCAGCGTGTGTCTTGGCAAGTTCTTCGATCGCGCTGCAGATCTCGGCCAGTCCACCGCCGAAGTTCTCCCGTCGATGTCCGGTGATCAGAACCACCGAGTCGGCCATCGCGGCGGGGTACTTTTCTCGCCACTTGGCGTCGTCACTACGCTCTTGCTCAACGGTGTGCAGCAGCGCGTCGATGACGGTGTTGCCGGTCACGCGAATCATGTCTTCAGGAACGTGCTCGCGGCGCAGCGCGTCAGCGGATCTTTCAGTGGGGGCACAGTGCAGATTGGTCACGATGCCGGCCACGCGGCGATTGAACTCCTCCGGCCAAGGCGCCGTCAGGTCACCAGTTCGCAGTCCGGCTTCAACATGCACAATGGGGATTTTGTGATAGAAGGCGACCATGGCGGCTGCCATCACCGTCGTGGTGTCACCCTGAACCACGACGCAATCGGGTTTCTGGTCTTGGACGACTCTGTCGACTGCTTCCAGGCACATCGCGGTCAAGCCAGTCAGTGTTTGGCCGGGCTTCATCAGTCCCAGGTCAATGTCCGGGGTGATTCCGAAGTATCCCAGCACTTGAGCCAGCATTTCTCGATGTTGGCCCGTACTGCAGATGATCGGGGCCACTTCTGCCGGCCGTTTTTGGCACTCGATGATGACTGGGCAGAGCTTGATGGCCTCGGGGCGAGTGCCGAAAACGATCAGCGGACGGAGGGGGCCAGAAGGTTTCGATTCGGAATTAGCCATGTTTGGATGTTTTTTGCAGACTTTGGCCACCTATTTGCAAACGATTCATGTCGAATTTGCTGCTTGGCCTTGGGGGAAAAAAGTGGGGGGGCTATACATATAGTCGAAGAAGACCTTAACAGACGAGCTCTTAATCCAAAGGCGACAGTTCCCCACCCCTCATTTAGCCGCTATGGCGTCCCCGAAAGGCACGCAAATGGCTTGAAACACGACTCGGGTGGTGGGTGATGAAGACAAATCAAGAACTGCCTCCGACCCCTCGCGAATTTTGCGCGACGCTCAGATCCAATTGAGCTGATTTCCGCTGCATCTCGCATCCATCCCACAACTATTTCCCACATCCTTACATGAGATCTGATCACTGGAATTTCCTTGCCAATTTGCTTGGTACTCCCGGCCCTGCTGAGCCACCGAAAAAAGAACCGACCGAGCCCGAAAAGCCAAAGCCAAAGGCCAAGCCGGTTGTGCAAGAGAAAGCGAACGATGACTCGCAGGCCGATGACGACTCGCAGGCCGATGACGACGACAATTCCTTTGTCGACAGTGTTATCGACGCTGGTTCATCGGTAAAAGACGCCGTTCAGCAAACCGGCAAGAACGTCCTGGACGCACTGCGTTCGGCTGTTCCGCCAGAAGTCTTGCCTGGATTCGGGCCCTCCGATGACGATGACGATGCGGAATCGGCACGCCAACCCAAGAAGCCAGCTGCTGGTGAAAAGGTAGAGACTGCGGTCTATGCAAAGGCCGCCAGTCCCAACCTGCCCCCTGAAAAAGAAGAACCAGCCGTGCCGGCCGCGACCGAGACAATCGACGCGGCTTGGGGCGACTTGGCTGAAGAGTTGGGCGTGGACGCTGCAGACAATCCACAACCGGCCGCCCCGGCAAACGAGGCTCCTTCACGTTCTTCGGACAAGTCTCGCAAAGAGCGAGCACCGAAACGCCAATCTTCCGGTGGATTTGGTACTGGCCTGGGATTGGACTTGGGCCCTGAACCAGTCGAGGAAGTTCCTTCAGAGAGCGATCAAGCCGATGAGGAGCCCGTCGGCTTTGCGCCGCAGGAACGCGAGCCCAAGCCAAGCCGCGATCGGGGTGGACGAGAGCGTGGACGATCTCGCGATGACGATCGATCAGAGCGACCGCCGCGTGGTCGATCTGACAGTCGCGATCAAGACCAGTCCGAAGGTGAGCGAGACAGCGGTCGATCTGATTCCAGGCGTTCACGAGGAGCGAGTGATCGCGAAGAAGGTGCTTCGCCACGGCGTCGCGGTCGTCGAGGACAGCGTCAGCAAATCAGCGAAGAAAGTGCCCAAGAGACGAAGTCCGAACCAAAATCCGAGTCGCGACCGGAACCAAAGGCACGCGAAGCATCCTCGGATCGCGATCGTGATGATGAGGGGCGCGGACGCGGAAGAGGCGGTCGTGGACGCGGCCGAGATCGGAAGGATCGGGACCGTGAAGACGGCGATCGCCCACAGCGTCCAGCACGCGGCGAACGTGCTCGCAGTGACCGGCCTCAAGAGGATAAAGATAACGATCGCAAGGCGCGGCCCCGTCATGAAGAAGTCGATGAAGATGCGGAAGCGGATGCTTTTGCAGCTGAATTGTTTTCGACGGATTCCGATGACGGAGACGATTCGTCAAGCGAAAGTGAAAGCAGCGAGCGTGAGTCTGGCTCACGCCCTCGATCTCGACGTCGCGGCCGGCGTGGTCGTGGCCGACAGCGAGACCGTGATAGTGAAGTGCAAGCCGAGCGAGAACCCAGCAGCGATGACGCTCTGGAGCGAACCTCGGCCTTTGATGACGACCATGAAGATGATGCGGAAGTCGACGAGATTCGCCGCGACCGAAAGCGACGCCCGCGATCACGAGGCCGTAGTGACTCCGATCGTGAGCCCAGTGGCGGTGACGATTCCGATCGCTCAGAGTCGCGTCCTCGACAGGATCGTGACGAGTCCGGGCCTCGGCAAGACCGTCAGTCGCGACCTCGCCGTGGCAGAGGTCGAAGTGATCGAGACGATCAAGACCGTGACCGCAGTCGTGACGAACAGGACGATGCTCCACCACGACGACGAGCCACCAATGTTCCAACCTGGTTGGATACCGTTGAATTGCTGGTCAATGCGAACATCGAAAACCACAAGAAATCCAAAGGCAACAGCCGAGGCGGACGTGGCGGTGGTGGTCGCGGTCGACGTTAGAGATTTCTGGACTTCGTTTTGCCGGAGAAACCCCGCAATTTAGCTTGCGGGTGGTTTCCTGTTGGCGACTTGTCCCATAAGATTCGGCAAGATCGATCAAGGTCGATCGGATTGATTCTTGCCCGGTGGTGGCGACCCTTACGACTGTGAATCGTGAACCTGGTCAGGCCTTAACTGGAGCAGCCATAAGCGGTGTAACTTTGTGTAAGGGTTGCCGCCACCGGGCAAGAACCGAAAAATCCACTTCGCGCGGTTGCCTGCATGTCTGCTGATTCTTCTCAACCTAGCGACCCATCCTCTGGCGGTTATGTCGTCGTTGCGCGGCGATATCGACCGCGAGGATTCGATGAGCTCGTCGGTCAAGAGCATGTCGGTCGAGCGCTCAAGAATGCGATCGAGACCGGGCGTGTCGGACATGCTTACTTGTTCACAGGGGCACGTGGGGTCGGCAAGACCAGTACGGCAAGGATCTTTGCGAAGGCGTTGAATGATCCTTCTGGGCCTACCGCCGCTCCCGATAACGAAACTGATGTCGCCCAAGCGATCGATTCGGGCGAAGATGTAGACGTGATCGAGATCGATGGTGCCAGCAACCGTGGTATCGACGAGATCCGCAGTTTGCGAGCCAACGTGGGAGTCCGGCCCAGTCGCTCACGCTACAAGATCTACATCATTGATGAAGTTCACATGCTGACGCAGGCTGCCTTCAACGCGTTGTTGAAGACGTTGGAGGAACCGCCCGAGCATGTGAAGTTCATTTTCTGCACGACGGATCCCGAGAAGATTCCGATCACCGTCTTGAGTCGTTGCCAGCGATTCGATTTTGCGCCGGTGGAAGTGCCGAAAATCGTGCAGCGCTTGCAAGAAATTGTCACGGCCGAAAAAGCAGAGGCCGATTCCGCCGCGTTGGAACTGATCGCGCGACGGGCCAGCGGTTCGATGCGAGATAGCCAGTCTCTGTTAGAGCAAGTACTGAGTTTCAGTGATGGCAAGCTGACTGCCGATCAAGTCCACACGATGCTCGGAACAGCAGACGACGAACGCCTGCATGCTCTGGCCAAAGCGATGGCCGATCGAGATGCGGCCGAATCGCTTCGCCAACTCGATGCGGGGATCGATGCGGGTGTCGACGCGGGACGGTTGGCAGAGCAATTGCTGGGGTACTTCCGCGACTTGATGGCAGTCACCGTCGGTTGTGACGCCTCATTGATGAGACACGCTTCTCTTGCCTTGCATCCTGAGTTGAAGGAACTGGGCGAACGTTGGGGGTTGCAAACGGTCTTAGCGGTTGTTGGTTTGATTGATCAAACGCTGGTGAGAATTCGACACAGCGTCTACTCACGGGTGTTGCTGGAATCGACTTTGATTCAGATCTGCAATCTGCCTGACTTACAGCACATTGCCGATCTTGCTTCCGTCGCGGGCTCCCTGGGAGCAACCGGGACTCAAAAAAAAAAGCCGGTAAGCCAACGCCCAGGTAGCCCGAGCAGCAGAACTGAGGAAAGTGGCAATTCCCCACAGGTTGGCAGTGCTCCGTCGTCGAGCCAGGCTACCCCGTCCGGTTCGCCTGCCGTCTCGAGTTCGCCCGATTCCACCGCGCCCGCCTACGCAGCAAGTCCTGGCGTGGCGGTGATGGAGCCGGAAGTTGCCCAGAAGCCAGAAGTCGCTCAGGCATCGGTCTCGGAGCCTGTCGGCCCCTGGGATCAGGCCGCGGCCGAGAAGGTTTGGCGCAACGTGCTCAGCCAATTGGAGTCTTCGATGACAGAAGCCTTCGCGCGAGTCGTGCAGAAAGTCCAGGCGACCGAAAAGACATTGCGTTTGGTGTTTCCTGCCGAGGCCTCTTTGGCAATGAAACGCTGCGAGTTGCCAGAGCATAAAACTGTTTTGTCCGATGCCGTTGAGGTGGCTGCAGGGCGTCCGATCGGTTTGGAATTCGTAGCCGCTCCGCCCGTCGCTAAGGTGAAAGTGGAAAAAGCAGCAGCGCCAAAAACCTCACCCATGCAGAGAATGAAAGAGATCGAATCGAACGAATTGGTCAAAGCTTGTATCGAATTGTTTGACGCAGAGATCGTACGTATCGAAAAATCACGTTAGCTTTCGAGTCAGGCGAGCAGAGTCGTCTGCTGGAATCATCACAACAAAAATTGGAGTTCATTCCATGTTCAAGGGATTGGGAAACATTGGCAACATTGCCTCAATGGTCGGTGCGTTTCAGCAACTGCCAGAGAAGATGCAGGAGTTGAACGAACGGATGAAGGGAGAGATGGTCAGCGCCAGTTCTGGATGCGGGCAAGTGACGGTCGTGATGAGCGGCACTGGGCACGTTCAGTCAGTTGATGTCGGTGACCAATTGAGCGGAGCTGAGTTGGAGCAAGCCATCTTGGAGGCCACCAATGCCGCTGGTGCTGCTGCGAAGCAACTTTATGCCGAAGCGATCAGCCAAATGGTTCAAGACTTGGATATCAACATGCCTGGTTTGGACGGCATGATTTCGAGCCTGACCGGGGGCGGTTGATCGAATGAGTCAGCATGCCGGCGCCGTCTCTGAACTGGTGGAACAACTTGGCCGTCTTCCTGGCATCGGTCGCAAGAGCGCCGAACGTCTCGCCTTTCATTTGTTGCGTGTCAGCGAACAGGAAGCGCTTGCTTTGGCGGAATCGATCCGCAGGGTGCGGCAGGACGTTCGCTACTGTGCGACGTGCTTCAACTTGGCCGAGACCGAGCAGTGTGGGATTTGCGGTGATCCCAGCCGAGACGTCACTCGCGTCTGCGTCGTTGAGCAGCCACGTGATCTGATGAGCCTCGAGCAGGCAGGCGTCTTCAAAGGGGTCTATCACGTCCTCTTGGGGCGGGTCGCACCCCTGGAAGGGATCGGCCCAGACCAACTGACCATCGACGAACTGGTCGAAAGGGTCCGAATTGGAAATTTTGTGGAAGTCATCATGGCGACCAATCCAACGGTAGAGGGGGATGGCACTTCGCTATACATCAGTAACCTTTTAAGCGAGTTTCCCGTCGAAATCACGCGATTGGCCCGTGGGATCACAGCAGGAAGCGTCCTGGAATATGCCAATCGTGAGATGATTGCTGATGCACTGACGGGCCGACAAAAACTATAATCAGCTTCAGAGAGACTCAGGTTGGAATGAAATTCGCTGTGGAGTGACAAGCCTCGTGTGAAGGTTTGCTGCTTCCGGAAGAAACTTCCGCCAGGATGTTTCTCTTTCGGTATTCTACCGAAAGCGAATGGACGCTCCTTTTCACGAGACCTGCTATGCGGATGTCGATGGGCCTTCAGGCCCGACAAATTCAATCACAAAAGCTTGCGCCGCGGATGATCCAGTCAATGGAGATTCTGCAGCTGCCAGCACTGGCGCTCGAAGAGCGCATCGAACAGGAGATGGCCGAAAATCCGCTCTTGGAACAGCAGGAAGTCGATCCGCTTGCACCTGATGAGGGGGGGGACGAACTTCCCAGCAAAGACAATCGTAGCGAGGACGAGAAAGAACTCGTTGTCGACAACGATCACGACAACAAAGAGGATTTCGAGCGACTCCAGAACATGATTTCGGAGTTGCCCAATACGTTTGATGATTCCTTCAAACGATCTGCCAATCGCGTTCAAGAGGATGCCGATCGACGCCACGACTTGATGGCCAACGCGGTCTCACGTCCAGAATCCCTGAACGACTTCTTGCTTCATCAGCTTGCCGAATTGGACATTGATGATCGAGTCGAGCAAATCGCCGAACGCATCATCAGCACGCTCGACGCCCGGGACGGCGGTTACCTGCGGACGCCGGTTGCCGACCTGCTTCCTGCCGGCCACAGCGACGAAGACTTAGAGCTTGCCGAAGCAGCATTGAAGGTCGTCCAAGCGATGGAGCCGACTGGGATCGCCGCGCGAACGCTCAGCGAATGCTTACTGCAACAGATCAAGGCTGACTTCCCACACGGGGACGAGATGAAGACGCTGATCACGTCGCACTTGGATGATTTGGCCAAAAATCAATTGCCTCAGATCGCCAAGGCCACCGGTTACTCGATCGAGTTGATCCAAGAAGTTCGCGATGAGTTGCATGGCCTGAATCCGAAGCCGGGTGCCGCGTTCATGGAAACCTATGTCCCCAATGTCACGCCAGACATCATTCTGGAACGTGATGAATCGGGTGAGTACACGGTGCGATTAGACGACGATCGTGTTCCAACACTGTTTGTCAGTGAGTACTACCGCAAACGTCTGCAAGATCCGGGGTGCACAGCGGAGGAACGCGAGTTCATCAAGAACAAAATCAATAGCGCTCAGTGGCTGATCGATTCCATCGAACAACGACGCAGTACGTTGACGAAGGTCTCGCAAGCGATTGTCGAGCATCAAAAACGTTTTCTGGACGAAGGTCCTGAAGCAATCGAACCGCTCAAAATGCAGCAGATTGCTGACAAAGTTGGTGTTCACGTCACGACGGTGAGCCGAGCAGTGGACGACAAATGGATGCAGACCCCACGTGGGATTCTGCCTTTGAAGCGATTTTTCGTCGGCGGTACGCAGACCGAAGACGGCGAAGACGTGGCTTGGGATACGATTCGCTTGAAGCTGCAAGATTTGATCGACAAAGAAGACAAGAGCGATCCTTACAGCGATGAGAAACTGGTCGACGAGCTTAAGAAAGCGGGCATGACCGTTGCGCGGCGAACGGTCACCAAGTATCGCAAGAAGATGGCGATCCCCAGCAGCCGCCAACGACGTGACTGGTCGTTGGTCAAGAAGTGATCAGCGACTGAGGTTGTCGCATAGCCCGTGGCCTCATGCCGGCTCGATCGATCCGCCTCTTTGGCGGGTCGTCTAGGCCAGGATGGAAGTGATCGGTTTGCCCTCACTTCGTTTCATGGGACGACCGATCGGAGTTTCCAGTTCTTCTTCGTAGTCGACGCCCAGGACATCTAGGATCGTTGCGTGGATGTCGGCGACGCTGACTGGATCACTGACGTGGGCCAACGGATCTTTCGACTTGACGGGATTCGGGTCGGTGGCGCCATGCACGAACCCTCGTCGGATTCCAGCTCCTGCCAGCATGATCGAGAACCCGTGAGGATGATGATCACGTCCTTCGGCAGGGTTGATGCTCGGCGTTCGTCCAAATTCTCCGCCGCAGATCACAAGCGTCGAGTCGAGCAACTCTTGTTCCTCTAGCCGGGCCAGCAAAGCAGCCAACGCGGGGTCAAGCTTTTCACAGGCACGCGACTGCAGCGTGTGGTTGGCGGCGTGAGAATCCCAGCCTCCCAGCGTCACTTCAACACAGCGGGCGCCAACACCAATCAGCCGGGAAGCCGCCAAGCAACCACGACCGAATCCGCTGTCGCCAAAGGCCTCCAGAACAGCTTTGGGCTCTTCCGAGACGTCGAAGGCGCCCAGTTGCTCGCTTGACATCATTCGCATCGCAGCATCGGTCGCCGTCTGATGCAAGGTTCGAGTCTTCTCCATGTTGATCAAACGGCCACGGCTAAACTCGTTCTCGACCACGTTGTACAAATCACTGACACGCCGATCATAACGCTGCTCGTCGGTTGTACGCCGAATGTCGGGAACCGGCCCAGCAGGATCATTGATCTTGAACGCATCGTAGGCTGCTCCCAGGTATCCTCCACGCCCAGGCGAATTCCCCGGCACGATCGAAATGTGGCGAGGGATATCGGCACCCTCTTCGTCCGCATGGCACAGCACCGCGCCAACGGAAGGATGGATCAGCGTTGGATCCGGACGGTAGCCCGTTTTGACATTGTAGACCGCTCGTTCGTGATCACCTTCCTTGCTGGTCACGCTGCGCACCAACGACGCCAAGTGCATTTGCTCGGCCGACTGTGGCAGCAAGTCGGCAAACTGAACGCCGGGGACCGAAGTATCGATTGGCTTGGTGTCGCCGCTGAATTTGTTGCCCGGATGCGGGTCGAACGTCTCAAGCTGACTTGGCCCACCTTCCATCCACAGCAGGATCACACTGGTTGGTCGCGCCGAGTCGGTGATTCCCTTTTCGTCTGCCAGTGCCAGCGTGCGCGCCAGAGAAGACATCATCAGGGCCCCGCCGCCTGCGCCTAGCAGCGTTCGGCGCGAGAGATGCAATCGGGGATCGCACAGATCTTGAGACTTGAGCCAATTCATTGAGTGTTTCCTGCGATCGAAAGACAAGATTGCTTGTTCAGTGATTCCACGCGAGTTCGCTGCTATTGAGCAGCACCCAAACCAAGTCCTCGATCGCCTTCGTGCGATCTTCGGATTCATCCAGGCGACCGACGAAGTGTTGTTTTTCGGTAGCAGTCGGATACCGGTTCAAAGCACAGAGGTAGACGGTATCGACGGCGTGCGAGTTTTCTTTGGCGAACATCTGGACGTGGCCCGATGTGTTCAAGACCGGATTGAAGTTGACCAGGTCTTTCAGCATGCTCCCGTTCATCATCAGCAAACGCTGAGTGATCGTGATGCTGTCTGCCGAGAATTCGTCCTCGCCAACGTCCCCGTACTGTTTGACAAAGTCACCCACGCCCGTGGCGGTTATCAGTTGCAAGAACAAGGATGATTCGCGGTCGGTTTTTTTGATCCGCGCAGCTTGGATGACAGACCCGGCAACCTGTTCGGGACGCAAGCGAACGAGCGGGAAGACGGCATGCGCATTCTCGTGCTTGTAGGTGACTTCGAAGTCAGCGCGGCTGTCGACGCGGAAGGCGGAGGATCCAGCGATCAGGCGAATCAATCGCTGCATGTCAAAGTCATGTTGGACGAAATCATCGGCCAAGAATTCCAGCATTGGATCGCATTCGGAATCCAGCGGTAGATTGTCGACTGCTTCGCCGATGGGTTTGCCAAACATCAGAGCCCAGACGTGGCTGACGGCAGATCGAGCGGCCTGACGATTCTCGGGATGAGTGACCCAAGTGGCCAAGCGATCGCGTGGATCGCCGTCGGCGGGCAACAGTTCCGGCGAATAGGGAACGGCCGCTTCCACGCTCGTTTCTTCTGTCGCGTCGAGGTACTTGTAGTCGTAGTCGACCTCGCCGTTTCGAATGCCTTGAAGTCCGTTCGTCTTAGCACTGGTGTAAAACGCGGCTAGCTGATGAAAGTCGGTTTGCAGACCTTCACGAGGTTCGTCCACATCACCCAGATTCACGTTGCCTAAGAAATCGTTGTGGCACTGTAGGCAATCGATCCGCAAACCAAGGAATGCTCGGGACGTTCGGGCTGCCAGTCGAATGGGGTCGGCGCTGCCATCGTTGCTGTCGAAGGTCGCCGTCAGGAAGTTGACTTCTGGTTTGTCCGTCCACAGGCCCTCTGCCGTGATCAAGTCTCGCACCATCTGATCGTAGGGGCGATTGGAGGCAAAGACTTCGGAAAGCCAAACCCGAAATCGACGTCGACGATAGAGTACGAATTGGCCTCCGTCGGTCCCGACCAAATACCGGCTCCACCGCTCAGCCCAATAATAGTGGTAGCGGGGATCGCTTAGCAGCTGACTCAGATGGATCGTTTCCCTGTCGGCTTCGGGGTACTGTTCCAATTGGCGGATCTCTTCCAGCGAAAGTCCGTTGCCAACCAACGCGAGCGACATCCTGCGGCAAACGGTCAGCCAATCTGCGGCAGCCGCTGACTCCAGGCCTTTCTCGTCCAGAGACTGCTGCCATCGTTCGTCCAAGGCGGCGAGCGCGGAGTCGATCGTTTCGTCCGACTGCGGCGTCAACTCGGGTACGTCGCCCGCCCGCTGGATTGGATTGGAAAGACCGGCGGCCAAGTACCCGAATGCGAACATGACCAATAGGATGAACCAACTCCATCGCAAAGCAGTTGAAGCTGCAGTCTTGAGCTTGGTCATCACAGGATCTTTGAAGAAGGCGAACGGTCGAGAAGCGAATGCATTCTATCGAGCCGGCAGGTGAACAGAAAACGTGAGATTCAATACCAATTCGTGACTTCTATCCTAATCTTGGCGATCTTGCCCCGTATTTTTCAGATTCTCAATTGGTCGGGAATTGGTGTTTTCCGTCTGCGCCCAATGGCAGTGGCTGTACGTTCGTAACCGCATTCAGCTCGATCGGGCCATAAACGTGAGGGAACAAGGCACCTCCCCTGGAGGGCTCCCATTTTAGACTCTCGCCCAGTTTCTCGGCTTCGACCCCGATGAGAACCAAGTTGGACTGCCCGGCGAAGTGCTTTTCAACGGTTTCGACGACTTGGTCGGGAGCTGACAAATGAATGAAGCCGTCTTGGGCGTCGATGCCTGCACCTAGGAATCGGCCCTCGCGTTGAGCCGCCTCCCAGACTTCCGACGAGACAACCTTATACAGAACACTTGGCAATGGATTGGGCATTGAGTCTTTCGTCATCGTGGCTGCTCGTCGGGTGTGGGACTGGAACGGCGCCGAGGATAACTGACCGACTGCCGTTGGGGGGATAGCAATGGTATTCTGCCGCTCTCGGTTGTTTCCGACGACTCACGAAAAACGTGGGTCAGCGAATCAACGTCAATCACGTAACGTCTACCACAGGAAATATGTCATGGCATCTGCTCTCACTTCCAGTCCCCAGTGGAAATCGTTGGCAGATCACTATGAGGCGATCAAGGACGTTCATTTGCGTCAGATGTTCGCCGATGATTCAGGACGAGGGACAAGCCTGGCCGTCGAAGGTGCCGGTTTGTACTTGGATTACTCGAAGAACCGAATCACACCTGAGACATTGGAGTTGTTGCTTGAACTGGCGCGATCGGTTGATTTGAACGGACGCATCGAAGCCATGTTCACTGGCGAGAAAATCAACCTGACCGAAGGCCGCGCAGTGCTGCACACCGCGCTACGGGCCCCTCGGGATGCGTCCATCATCGTCGACGGAGAAAACGTCGTGCCAGAAGTCCACGCTGTGCTGGACAAAATGTCTGCGTTTTCGGAACGCGTTCGCAGCGGAGATTGGAAGGGGCAAACTGGCAAGCCAATCCGAAACATCGTCAACATCGGCATCGGCGGATCCGACCTAGGGCCGGTGATGGCTTACGAAGCGATGCGGCATTTCAGTCAACGTGAATTGACTCTGCGTTTCGTTAGCAACATTGACGCGACTGACTTTGCGGAGGCGACTGCCGACTTGGATCCTGCAGAGACTCTGTTCATCGTTGCCTCGAAGACGTTCACGACGATCGAGACGATGACCAATGCGTCGACGGCGCGAAATTGGTTGTTGGAGGGTGTTGGCGGTGATGAGGCTGCGATCGCCAAGCACTTCGTCGCTCTGTCAACGAACGCCGAAAAGGTGGCGGCTTTCGGTATCGATACAGACAACATGTTTGAGTTTTGGGATTGGGTTGGCGGACGCTACTCGATGGAGTCAGCGATTGGACTGTCGACGATGTTGGCGGTTGGCTCGGAGCACTTCCGCGAGATGCTGGATGGTTTCTATGAGATGGACCAGCACTTTCGGACCACGTCGTTGGATCAAAACCTGCCTGTGTTGATGGGACTGTTGTCGGTCTGGTATTCCAACTTCTTCGGGTGCGAAACATCGGCCGTCTTGCCCTACGAACAGTATCTCAAACGCTTCCCCGCCTACCTGCAGCAGTTGACGATGGAAAGCAATGGGAAGTACGTGACCATGGACGGAAGCGAAGTTGATCATGAAACGGGACTGATCTACTGGGGAGAGCCTGGAACGAATGGGCAGCACTCGTTCTATCAGTTGATCCATCAAGGTACCCGACTGATTCCTTGTGACTTCATCGCCTTCAGCAAGTCACTGAATCCAATCGGCAATCATCAAGACATTCTGATCGCCAACGTGCTGGCACAAAGCGAAGCACTGGCGTTTGGTAAGACTTCCGATCAAGTCAAAGCGGAAGGAACCGAAGATTGGCTCGTTCCGCATCGCGTCTTTCAAGGCAATCGGCCCTCCAACACGATCCTTGCTGATCGAATGTCTCCCAAGAACCTCGGCAAGTTGGTTGCGCTCTACGAGCACAGCACCTACGTGCAAAGTGTGATTTGGAATATCGATGCGTTCGATCAATGGGGAGTTGAACTGGGCAAGGTTCTGGCGACGAATATCATTCCGGAATTGGATTCCGCCGGAGGCGAGCTTCAGCACGACAGTTCGACGAACGAATTGATCCGCCGCTATCGAGCCTCGAAATAGCGGCAATCAAGACTCGCGGTGGAAAATCCGAAGCTTCTGCGAAAAACATTGAGATCAGCGGCCTCCGCTGGCATCCTTGTGTTTGAAGTGACCGAAAGAAGTCCACTCGATGCGATCTGAGACCGTTTGTGATTGATGCAGCGACATTGGCCGAAGTGTGGGATGCGAACCATGCTCGTCTGATGTTGATTGCTCGATCAATCGCTGGACAGAGCGAGGTTGCTTTGGAGGATGCTGTCCAGGAAGCCTTTGTCGCCTTGGCCAGACAGCAAGAGTTGCCCCAAGATCCATTGGCCTGGCTGGTTCGAGTGACCAGAAACCGAATTCTGCAGTGGCATCGTGGCAACGAAAGACGGCAACGCAGAGAACAGTTCGCTGCTGATGCAGCATGGTTTGAGTGTGGGGAAAGGGAGATCCAACAGCACTTGGACGGAGAAGAAGTCACCCGTGCGCTTCGTGCTCTGGCTTCGCCTGAACGTGAGATCATTGTCATGCATCTTTGGGGTGACATGACGTTTGACTCGATTGCCAAAGTGATTGGCGGTTCCCGAGCGTCGGCTCATCGCGCGTTCCAGCGCGGGCTCGCTGTCTTGCAGCAGCAGTTTGCCGACGGAACGAAAACGGACTCAACGAAAACGAACTCGATCAAGATAGGCAGATGAATCATCCTTCCGAAAAGTCGTTCGCCGATCAACTTCGGCAACTGTCACCGGCGGCGTCGACCAGCGACGTTCGGTCCGTGTTTTACGAGGCCGGATACGAGGCAGGTAAGTCACAGTTTCCGAAGACCGATGCATGGCCGGTTCGCCTGCTAGTCGTTGCGGCTTGTGTTGCCGGGATGATCGCACTGCCAATTGGCTATCAAGTTGGATTTCATGCCGCCGCTTCGCCCGAAATGGTTGCACAATCGCTTCCCGATACGAGTGATTTCGGGAGCGAACCTGCAACGCCTCCCACGCAGGTCGATGTTTCGCTTGAGAACGAGTCCAATGCGGAACAGGATTGGTTTACGAAATGGCTGAATCCCATGGACGGACTCTCCGAAGAAACCATCCGGCACTGGGAGTCGGCGCCGCACCTTCAGGCGCTCCATGCATCGATTGTCGCTCGCAACGTGACAGATAGCAGTCTTGCTGACATTCCGTTTTCAAGAATGACGCCACCAAGTGGGTTGCAGAGTGCAGTGGTGCTCGAACCGATGGCCGTCAGTGATTTACGTGACTTTAGTTACAACTTGGAGGCGATTCGATGAATCGAATTCTCATGACTGGCTTGATTCTGGCGTTGGTTTTCTGCTGCTGTTCTGACGGGGGCGCACAGACGATCGTGTCACCTGCGATCACTGCTCCAAAGACAAAGGAGAAGGTTGCCGTATCGCCTCGCTCGATCACGCTGCATCCTCAGCAACAGCCAGACCCGATGCTCCGGTATCGGTTCTGGCCCGCTCCCGAGAAGCAGTTGCAGCAGAGGGCGATGCCGATCATCAGTCGCGCGCTGATCCTGTCGCTACAAGTGAACACGGACGCGAAGCAAGCAGTCGTCGATCGATTCGTCGATCTGAGCTGGACGCAAGATGGCAGTGATTTTCCCGTCGAAGAAATTCGTGCTCAGATTGCTCCGTTTCGTTTCGCGCTCAAGGAGCTTGGTCATGCGGAGAACCGGATGCAAACGCAGTACGATTTGCAGTTGGATCAGCTGACCGCTTCGGAGCTTCTGCAGACGCTATTGCCGGAGTTACAGCAGATGCGTGATCTCGCTCGCGTGTTGCAACTGCGGATGCGTTTGGCGATCGCTGAACAACGCTGGGAGGATGCCATTGACGATTGTCGGCTTGGATTTCGCTTGGCGGAAGCGGCCGCACACAGCACGGATTTCTTGCTTGGTCGTATCGTTGGGTTTGCGATTTCTGGCATCATGATGTCGGCGATCGAGGAGGCGATTCAGCATCCCGATTGCCCGAGCTTGTATTGGGCTTTGGCATGCTTGCCAGAGAGCCGGCTTTTTGAAACACGCGACTCGATACAGTTTGAGTCCATTGCGTTCTCTCGGGTCTTTTCGGTAGCGAGTGATCTGCCGGACGAGCCGATCGGTGAGGACGCGGCGCGAGCGAAGGTTCTTGAGCTAGTGCAGCAGGCAAACGAACTGATGGGCAGTGGAGAAGAGCAGCAAGCCTCTGCGGATTTGTTGACGGGCTTGTACGTGCTTTCCCAGGCGGATGCCTCTCGCGACACGTTGGCTGCTTTGCCAAATTGGCGTGATCGAGCGAAAGACTTGTCGGCCGTGGAGGCCGTGCTTCGCGCCAGCGTTTTGAAGTGTGCACGAGACCGCGATCGCTGGGTCGCTTGGTCGCTGCTACCGGAAGAAGCATGGGAAGAGTACAAGGACGAGCGAATGGCTAGTCTTGATTTGCGGGAATCGGATTCAACGGACATCTTGAAGTCCTTGATGCGGATGCTGACGCCGGCGGTTGATCACGCTCGCAGTATCGGTCTTCGCTCCAATCAACAGCGGAACTACTTGCTTACTCTGGAAGCTCTCCGCATGCACGCCGCCATTCACGGTCAGTTGCCGGCGACGCTCGACAAGCTGCGGCCTGTTCCAGCCTGGAATGATTCTCTGGGAAACCAGCCGTTTGGATACCAACGTTCGACTCCAACAACAGCGACGCTCACCCGCACGCCAAATTGGAATCATTCTTCCGAAACCACTTTCCAAATCGAACTGAAAGGCTTGAACGAATGAATGCTCGAATTGTGTTGCTTGTGGTTCTGGTGGCAGTCGCCAATTCTGTTTCTGCTCAGCAGTTACGTCCTGAGATTCCACCGCTTCTCATCAACGATCTGGAGCAGTCGACGGTCGCTCTGCATCCCGCCACTCCCTACTTGGAAGCGTCCACCGCGATGTTGGTGGAAGTTGACTTGCAGAAGCTGGATTTGGGGGCCTTGGACGCGTGGCTGGGAGAACTGATGGGGGCCGATGGAAAGACTGAGTCCGCTGAAATACGAACCGCCCAAGGGATGCTCGAATCGTTGAAGAATGCAGGGGCCTCGCGCGCTTTCATTACCGCTTCGACGCGTTCGGTGACGGACCGTGGGCCGATCGTGATTGTCCCTTGCCAGAACACAGCGATTGTTGAAGGCCTTGCGACGGTCGCGATGCAGTCGCTTTGGAAAGGTGACGGCAAAAAGGTCCATGCGAGCGAAAAGGTGGTGTTGGTTGGAACGACCAGTGCCATCGACCGCGTGGTCGGGGGCACGGGCGCAGAACGCTCTGACCTGATCACTGCATTGAAGCAGCGCGCCGACGGGTTCGACCACTCGCTCGTGTTTACGCTGCCAACTGAATCACGCCAGATTCTGGCCAGCCTATGGCCTGATCGGATGCCTGAGTCTTCGCCCTTGCAGTTCTCGCCGCGTGCTGTGGTTGAGGACGTCAATCGTGTGATTCTGTCGTTTCGCTTGCCGCCCCATCCAGAGTTTCTGATCAAGATCGAAACCACGGGGTTTGTTGCCAGCGAGCGAATCAACTCCATGCTGGACAAAGCCTTGGTGATGGATCCCAAATCCAAGGAGTCCATCCGCGTTGAAGTGTCGCCAGAGAGCGTGACCATCCAAGCAACACCGACCGAGATTCAAAGGCTTGCCGAGGCGATGATGGCTCCTGTCATCGTTCGCTCGGCGCAGAAGTCGACCATGTCCGCGATGAAACAACTCGGCATCGCCATTCACAACTACGTGGTGACGAATGAGCACTTGCCGCCACGCTGCTTCACTGCTGCCGACGCGACTCCTCTGCTCAGTTGGCGGGTCGCGTTGTGTCCTTTCATCGAGCAGCAGACGCTTTACAACGCCATCCAACTGGATCAATCTTGGGACAGTCCTGCCAATGCGATGCACACCGCTACCGCGATTCCGCTCTATATGTCTGCACAGAAAGCGACGGCCAAGACAACGTTGCGAGCGCCCGTTTTTCCCGGTTCACTGTGGTACGGCGACGGGCCACCGAAGAAATTCGCAGATGTGATCGATGGGCTGCAGAACACAATTGCCTTGATCGACGCACCATCCGCTGCCGCAATCGAGTGGACGAATCCAAAGTCCTGGATCCTGTCTGCGGAGGATCCCATGTCTGACGTGTTCGGTGAGCGAAATGTCGTGACGGTCCTGATGTTAGACGGATCGGCAAGACGGCTCAAGAAATCGGAGATGACGAATCAACGTCTGAAGAAGATGCTCACGATCGCCGGCCAAGAGAGAATCGATTGACGGACAAGTTGTCTGCATGCAACTTAGTTCCCGAGAAGTAAACACTCGTAAATCTCGCTGACCAGAGTCTCTCGATCGATTCGACTCAG
>JBGCGI010000099.1:0-8525 GCA_045110715.1 Rubripirellula sp. | reverse complement strand
CGGAACCATCGCCACTATCTCCTGAATGCGGTCTCACTGTTGCGGAGTATTGGTATCTCGACTGTGCAACGGCGGTCCTGGTACATCAGTCTCGCGCCGTGTCTCTCAAGTCTCCCAGCGTCTGCCCATCGTGAAACCCCTATAATTCAAACGTCGAACTTTGTTGTTGAATCCTGGAGGCATTGATCATGAGTGACGTGAACGTGCGGACGACAGCCAATCGGTCCATTGGTGGCTACTTGATCCAACGACTGCAGGACTACGGGGTGAAGGACCTGTTTGGGATTCCCGGGGACTACGTTCTTTCGTTCTACAGCGAACTAGAGAAAAGCCTGATCAACGTTGTCGGATGCACACGGGAAGACTGCGCCGGATTCGCGGCCGACTCCTATGCCAGGATCAACGGTATCGGTGCTCTTTGTGTCACCTACTGTGTCGGTGGACTAAGTGTCTGCAATTCGATTGCGGGCGCTTATGCAGAAAAATCGCCGGTCGTTGTGATCTCCGGTTCACCCGGCATCAAGGAACGCAAGGTCGGCGCGCTGTTGCATCACATGGTCCGAGATTTCCGAACTCAGGTCGAAGTGTTTGAAAAGTTCACGATCGCCGGAACCGAACTGAACGATCCGCTGACCGCGTTTGCCGAGATCGATCGCGTGCTTGATGCCTGTGATCGTTTCAAACGCCCGGTCTATATCGAATTGCCGCGTGACATGGTGCACGTTGTCCCTCCGGTGGCTCACGGCTACCCCGGATTCGTGCACCAAAACGATCCTGACGCAACCGCAGAAGCGATCCGGGAAACGGTCGATCGAATTGAGAAGGCGCAGAACCCAGTCATCGTAGCAGGAGTCGAAATCCATCGATTCGGCCTGCAAGATGAATTGCTAAAATTGTCCGAGGCGGCGGGCATTCCGATCGCCACGACGATGCTGGGCAAGAGCGTCGTTAGCGAGCGTCATCCTCAGTTCATCGGCCTGTACGAAGGCGGAATTGGCGATCAAGCAGTCACACGTTTTGTTGAAGACAGCGATCTTGTGCTGCTGCTGGGTGCCTTTCTGAGTGACATCAACTTAGGAATCTACACAGCCGAATTGAATGCTGATCAATGTGTCTATGCGACCAGTGAGTCTCTACGCGTGTCCCATCATCACTACCATGAAGTCGGACTCAAAGAGTTCTTACAGGGCTTGAACGCCAGCAAGTTACCGACTCACAAACGAGCGATTCCAGAGCAACTGCAGAGGGCGAACAGCATACGTGAGCCAGCCACCGACCAGGACGGCGAAGACGGAATTCGCACCAGTCGCATGATGGCTAAGCTGAATGAGCTGATTGATGGCGACACGATCGTGATTGCAGACGTCGGTGATTCCCTGTTCGCGGCGACCGAGTTGACGATCCATGATCGCGGCGAGTTCCTCAGCCCTGCCTACTACACATCGATGGGCTTCAGTGTCCCAGCGGCCTTGGGCGCCGCAACCGCGCGTCCCGATCACCGCATCGTCGTGCTCGTCGGCGATGGTGCGTTTCAAATGACCGGCCAAGAGCTCAGCACGCTTGTTCGCTACGGGCACAACCCGATTGTCATTGTCCTCGACAATCACGGCTATGGCACCGAGCGTTACCTGCACGAGGGTGAGTGGGAATACAACGAGATCAATCCGTGGAACTATGACCAACTGCTGAGTGTTTACGGTCGCGGGAAAGGTCATCGGGTCGACACACACGCCGGTTACGAACAGGCGCTGCAAGAAGCATGGGACGACCCAAGCCAGCCACATCTGATTCAGGCCAAGCTGATCGAAAACGATGCCAGTGATACCCTGCGCAAACTTGCGGCCAGAATGGGCGAAACGGTCGGCTAGAACGCAGGCCTGCTTTGCTCTGTCGGCCACTCTTGAAGCCGCCACCAAGCATTCGCAGCAGGACACTCTGTTGAGCCGACGTCGAAACCTGAAAATGCGAAACTGGGCGATCTAGGGGCCATTGATTTCACTGGCTCAGCAGATTTCGAACCGATTTCTGGCGCCGACCCTTTCTTCGTAGACTCCAACCGCGAACAATGAACCGTTGGCTGGCGACCGATTCAGCCATTCGATTGCACATTTCCTGAATGAGGTTTTCTCGATGGATGCACGTGGAGTTTTGGATCAGTTGCTTCAATCTGGAAAACAGATGCTGGAAGACGGTCGTGAACGCGCCGAAGACGCGATCGGCGTTCCCGAGTCTGGCGAGAATCGTGACTCGATGGTTTCGGGGCTCGGTAAGGGTGCGATTGCCGGTGGGTTGCTGGCGCTGATGCTGGGGACCAAAACGGGTCGCAGCGCGACTGGAAAAGTCGTCAAGTATGGTGGCTTGGCTGCAGCCGCTGCCGTTGCCTACAAAGCGTATGAAGCTTGGCAAACTCAGGAGCCAGAGGAAGGGTCTGGCATGTCCATCAACGACTTGGACGATGATGCAGCCCAAACGCGCGGCCTGCTGCTCGTGCAAGCGATGATTGCTGCCGCCAACGCTGACGGACACATCGATGAGAAGGAGTTGAAGACGATTCAGGGACAACTGAGTGAGTTGAATTTGAGCGAGGAATCCGTGGCGATGCTTCAGTCGGAATTCGCTGAGCCCCTAACGCCCGTTCAAATTGCCGACCAAGTGGATTCGACCGCTGCAGCTTCGGAAGTCTATCTGCTGTCTTCGCTTGTCATCGACGAGCGCAACGACGCCGAGCGAGATTACTTGAACCAATTGGCGTCGGCCCTGCGACTGCCCATGGAGCTGATCACAAGGCTCGAAGCGCAAGCGTTCGCAGTTTAAGCGGATGCCATCGGACTCAATCGCAGGCCAGACGCAGCCCTGGCCCGCGAGCGGCCCGACTAGCCTTGTTACATTCATGTGACGCTTCATGAACGTGTTGTTAAACGTGGAGACTCATGTCATCGAAGCCCAGGAAAACGTGGTGCTTGAGGCGGCCCGACTGCTGATCGAGCACGGCGCAAATCTGGATCACGCGGCGAGACACGGAGACTCGTTTCGCAAGACGATTGAGTCACGCGGCAGGTCGGGGCTGAAACGACTGTTGAAAAAACGTTAGCTCCGCAGCCTCACGCTGCTGCGGGCCACAGGAAAGCGAAGATCGCTCCTGCAATCAGGGCGTAGGCAATCGACTCGATCACGTGCCCAACGATACGGTTGCGAAACCAGATCGCGTGCTGAACCATCGAGGCACAGAAGGTTAGCAGTGCGATCGTGGCAACGAACCGAAATACCGTGATGAACTCAACCGCGCCCCGCTCGGCCAACGCGAAATTTGCAAGGTAAGCAAACGTCGCGTTGCAAACGAGGAAGTAGACGACCGTCATTCCCAGATTCAGGCCCATGTTGGCTTCCGGCAAGACCGAAATGATTCCGCGCGGCCCTGATTTGTACTTTTCTTGGTACGCGGCCGAATTCATTTCCGCTGGCGTCATGCTGCCGGGAAACATGTAGCTCCCCTCCGGAACGTTCATCTCGCGAACCGTTTCAATCAGCTTGTCTTCGTCATCCAGCTTCAACCAATCCTTTTCGTGCAGGCGAACCACCATCCACGAGAGGAAACTGGCAAAGAACAGCGCGATGGTTGAAACCAGAATGGGAAGCCAGAGACTGAGCATGGTAACTTTCGGCAGGTATGATCGAATTGGGTCAGTGGAGTTCAGCTGGGAACGGCCGAGCGCGTAGTTCGCGTTCGAGTCGATGAACGTCTTTCAACAGATCACCAGACGACTCTTTCTGAAGCTCGATCACCTGCGCAGGACTCTTCGTCGGCTGAACTGGCTGTCGAAACACGTTCCGCAAGGGAGACTTCACCTGAGGTTGCCGATTTCTGTGACGCTCGTGTGCAAGCGCGCGTACTCGTCCCTCCAAAACCGTCATGCGTTGGCCAAGCAGACGGATCTCTTGCAAAATCAACTCCATGGTTTCGCCATCGGTCGTCTGCACTTTCTCATCTGCTCGTACCGCGGTTGCTCCGCACGCAAGCGTAAAAAATACGATCGTAAAGCAAAGAGTGTGTCGTTTCGCCATCGTAAAGACCTTCGCAAAAGATTGAGACTGGCGGACATATTCTAAGCCTATCCAAACGAACAATGGAAGCTGAAACGCGACGTCCTTTTGCGCGAGCAGACGTTTGATACACTGCACTTTTGTAGCGTTCGACCGCCACCACGTTTGGAAATGCAATGGACTACGCCAGCAAGTTTGCCAGTGGCTTGGAATACCAAGCCTTCTTAGAGTCTTACGGAAACGATCAGCACCGTGCTCGCTGGGCAACCCACCACGATCAAGTCTCGCTAACCATCGAGCAGACGAGCTTGCTTGAGAGTTTCGTGCGAGAGATGAAAGTGATCGTGTTTGCTGGTGCATGGTGCGGTGACTGCGCCAACCAATGTCCCATTTTCGATCATTTCGCGAAGGCCAATTCAAAGCTCAAAGTCCGCTTCTTCGACCGAGACGACAATCCCGACTTGGGCGAGATCATGTCGACCTGCGGTGCCCAGCGAGTTCCCAGCCTGCTGTTTCTCAGTGAGGATGATCACGTCTGCGGTCGCTACGGGGACCGAACCTTGGCAAAGTATCGAGAGATGGCTGACAAGCAACTCGGAAACGCATGCCCAACAGGGATCGGCGGAGAAGATCAACAGATGCTGAACCAGGTCGTGCAGGAATGGCTCAACGAATTCGAGCGTATTCAACTGATGTTACGACTGTCCGGACGCCTTCGAAAACTGCACGACGATTGATCCCTGTCTAAACCAATTGCCCGCATGGTTTTCGCCGAGGGCTCGTTCTGCGAGCGAGGAACAAGCGGGACAATTGTTCGACACCCACGAAAACGCCGGTAATTTGGGCTGCTTGGGCATCAAGTCACCCGATTGAGCGTTGGCCACCTGACGGTCCGCGATCCCCCGGAAATATCAAATAAAGGGATTTTTTCGACCACTGGCAATTGATCGCGAGTCGATGCTGTGCCAGGGCGTTTTGCCCCCTGATTTCTTGGGATATTCCGTCTATCATTGTTTTCTTGATGGCTTCTATGCGGTTGTTCGCTTGGGAAGCCTCCCCAACCTTAGTGCAAGATATTTGGGCGTGTGTTACACCCAAGAATTTTGATCGTGCGTTCGGGGGATTGCGGACCAGCGGGAGTCCCCGTGCTCGGTCCTCAACCCCTCAAACGCGCATCGATGCACGTTTACATTCCATTTTTTGAAAAGAGAGACGCAAGTGTCGCAAGTCGAAACAGACCGACTGCCTTACAAGGTCAAGGACATCAGCCTGGCTGAGTTCGGACGCAAAGAAATCAACCTGGCCGAGAACGAAATGCCTGGCCTGATGGCTCTTCGCGAGAAGTACGGCAAGACCAAGCCCCTCACTGGTGCTCGGATCGCTGGCTGCCTTCACATGACCATCCAAACCGCAGTGTTGATCGAAACACTCGTTGAGTTGGGTGCCGAAGTGACCTGGAGCAGCTGTAACATCTTCAGCACTCAGGATCACGCTGCTGCTGCAGTCGCTGCCGCTGGCATTCCTGTGTTCGCTTGGAAGGGCGAGACCAACGAAGAGTTTGATTGGTGCATCGAGCAAACGCTGCATTTCCCTTCGGGCAAGCCTCTGAACATGATCCTGGACGATGGCGGCGACTTGACCGCAATGGTTCACGACCAGTTTCCAGAGCTGCTGACCGAGATCCACGGCGTGAGCGAGGAAACCACTGCTGGTATCCATCGCTTGGACGTGCTGGTGAAAGAAGGCAAGTTGAAAGTGCCTGCCATCAACGTCAACGACAGTGCGACCAAGAGCAAGTTTGATAACTTGTACGGATGCCGCGAGTCGCTGGCTGACGGAGTCAAGCGAGCCACCGACGTGATGTTGGCTGGTAAGGTTGCTGTTGTCTGTGGCTACGGCGACGTCGGCAAGGGCTGTGCACACAGCCTGAAGAGCTACGGCTGCCGTGTCATCGTCACCGAGATCGATCCCATCAACGCACTGCAAGCTGCGATGGAAGGTTACGAGGTCACGACGATGGAAGAAGCTGCCAAGCAAGGCCGCTTGTTCGTCACCACGACCGGTAACAAGGACATCATCCTCGGCGACCACATCAAGGACATGCCCAACGACGCGATCCTTTGTAACATCGGTCACTTCGATACCGAAATCGATATCGCTTGGATCGAGAAGCAGGTTGCAGACGGCAAAGCTACTTGCGACGAGATCAAAGACGATTCGGTCCCAGGTGGACCCGTCGATCGCTATACCTTCAATGACACCGGCAGCAGCGTGATCACTTTGGCCAAAGGCCGCTTGGTCAACCTTGGCTGTGCAACCGGACACCCAAGCTTTGTGATGAGCACCTCGTTCACCAACCAAGTCTTGGCTCAAATGGAGCTTTGGGAGAACCGCGATAGCGACAAGTACGATGTCGAAGTCGTCCGTCTACCAAAGGAACTGGACGAAGAAGTTGCCCGCCTGCACTTGGAGAAAATCGGCGTCAAGTTGACGACTTTGAGCCAAGAGCAAGCCGACTACATCGGAGTTCCAGTCGAAGGCCCTTACAAGCCAGACCACTACCGCTACTAGTCGAAACTTGCCAGCAAACCGCTGGCACTTAACAAACTTGAAACCCGGCCACCGAAATGTGGTCGGGTTTTTTCGTGCCTTCGCGCGGAAACCGGCTGGGCAAAAGAAAACCCAGTCGCGGGAACGACTGGGTTGTTGTGTTCATCGAGCTCAGCCGGTGGTGCCAAGTTGATGGTCAGGATTCAAGACGAAGCCACCGAGCCACTTTGTCAGGACCAGTCTAGGTCTTGACGATGTCTTTCATCTTGGGCTCAAGGTAGGTCACGGTCGAGCTCATGCTGGCCAAGTTGCCGTACTCTTCCTCAGGAATCTGAACGCGATGTCGCTTGCGCAATTCCATCACGATGTCCAGAAAGTCCATGCTGTCCAATTCCAACTGGTCACGGAACGCTTTTTCGTCGTCCAGGCCATCGAGGTCTTCGTCGGGTGAGATGTCTTCCAGAATGTCCAGGATTTCGTCACGGATTTCAGCTGGCGTCATTGGATTCGAGGGCTCCGCTGTCGTAATTGGTTTGTGTGTGGGGAACGGATTGAGTCGGGAGGAGGATCAAACTCGGCCGATGATGACGACACTGTTGATCCCGAGCATGCCAAACGAGTTGTTCAGCACATAGTCCACTTGTTTCACTTCCTGGGGCTCATTCAAAACCAGGCCAGGCAGATCACATTCGGGATCAAGCTGATCGACGTTGATCGTCGGATGGACAACCTGGTCACGGAAAGACGATAGATTACCGGCAAGCTCAAGTGAACCCGCCGCGCCCATCGCGTGACCAATGTAACTCTTGGTATTGTTGATTCGGGTATTGGTGCACTGACCAAACACCTCGCGAAGTGCCTTGCACTCCTGGATATCGCCGCTGCTGGTACCCGTTGCGTGCGTGCTGACGATATCAATCTGATTGGGTTCCAGGCCCGCTCGCTTGAGCGCCGCGTTGACACATTGTGCTTGCCGCTCGGGATTGGGCAGCACGAAGTCCGTGGCATCGGTGTTCATGTGATACCCCACCAATTCCCCGTAAATCTCGGCCCCACGAGCCTTGGCGTCGCTCATACGCTCCAGCACGTACAGGCAGCCTCCCTCGGCCACCACGATTCCATTGCGATTGGTGTCGAACGGTCGCGAAGCCTTGGTCGGATCCGCGTGAGTTGCCAACGCGTTTTGGCTGTTGAAACTGGCAAAGATCCCGAATGTATGAATGCTTTCGCTGGTTCCGCCGGCAATCGCCACGTCACACTCATCCAGCCGCAGCATCTGGGCGCCTTGGATGATGCCGGCGTTTCCAGCAGCACAGGCAGCACCGATCGTGTAGTGCGGCCCGGTAATGTTCATGTTCAACGCAATCTCGCCAGCCGGGTTGTTGGCGACGGTTCGCGGATTGTGGTGATGCGACCAGCAACTGGTGTCGTAGTCGAATCCCTTGATGATAAAGATCTCGTTCTCGGTCTCGACGTTGCCGTGTTCGGTAACGCCAACATAGATGCCAACTCGTGAACGGTCGGTGTTTTCCCAGTCAATGCCCGAATGCTTGATCGCTTCGTTGGCCGCATAAACGCCAACGCTACCAGCACGCGTGCCGCGACGCACCTCTTTCTTCTTCTGATAGCGATTGGTGTCAAAATCGCAGATTCCAGCCATTGTTTCGCCGAAATAGCGAATCTCATAGGGCTTCACACCGCTGCGTTTGGCCAGCAACGCTTCGCGGTAAGTGTCCCAATCATTTCCGTTGGGCGAAGTCAGACCGATCCCAGTGATAACGATCCGTTGATCGTCCGGCAGTTGGGAAGCACGATTGGGAGCGATCACGGCAGCTGGGCATTCGAAAAGGAGCGTGGCGGAGAACCGGAAAAAGGCTACCAATCAGGACGAAAACTGGCAACGGGCTGAGTCACCTTCGCACCCTTGGCTTGTT
>JBGCGI010000098.1:0-21244 GCA_045110715.1 Rubripirellula sp. | reverse complement strand
CCAAAGCCGTTCGCGCCGACGGTAGCAAGCGGGAAACGTTTGATCTGCAACAGCGTTTCAAGGAGCACTGGAGTTGGCGAACACCGGTTGCCGTTCAACCACCAAGCGTCCGTGACCGTCAATGGCCGACCAACGAGATCGACCGTTTTCTGCTGGCCAAAATCGAAGCCGCGGGTTTGAGGCCTGCTCAGGCTGCCAGCAAACAGACTTGGATTCGTCGCGTCTACTTTGACCTGATCGGCCTGCCACCCGCACCCGAACAAATTCTCGCGTTCCTCGAGGACGAGACCGACCACGCCTACCAGCAAGTTGTCCAACAACTATTGGACTCGCCACAGTTTGGTGAGAAATGGGCGCGCCATTGGATGGACTTGGTTCGCTACGCAGAAACCTACGGTCATGAATTCGACTATCCGATCGACCATGCGCATGAGTACCGCGACTATCTGATTCGGGCTTTCAATCAAGATGTCCCCTTTGATCAGTTCATCCGCGAGCACGTTGCCGGGGACCTGTTGGAGCCGCCGCGTCGAAACCCAGACAACCAAGTCAACCAGTCGATCATCGCGACCGGTTTTTGGTACTTGCATGAAGCAACTCACGCCCCCACCGATGTGCTGGGCAACGAAGCAGACATCATGGACAACCAGATCGATGTGTTTGGGAAAGCCTTCCTGGGACTGACGATCGCTTGCGCACGATGCCATGACCATAAGTTCGATGCCATTTCGACGGCCGACTACTACGCTCTGTCGGCTTACCTGCAAAGTAGCTGCCGACAGGAAGTGCCTTTGGATCCGGGCCAACAAATCGAAAACAAGACCCATCGAATTCACAAGCTACTTGCACAAGCAGGCAGGCAACTGAAAGAGTTGAATTTAGACGCCGCGATTCCGAAGCAAGCTGCTCTGAGTCAATGGGCACAGGAACCGAATCCGTTCACTTTGAAACTCTGGGACGATGCCACTGACTCCTCGAGCCTGTTTGAAGACTTCAGTGCTGATCAACTTTCCGAAGGTTGGTCGACAACGGGGCCTGCCTTCCAAACCACCGGCAACAGAATCCGTGTGACCGCCGGCGGCAAACTTGGCTGGCCCGGAACCGTCGACAGCGGCATTGCAGGGCCAAAGCAAACAGGCATTTTGCGATCGCCAACGTTCAAGATCACGACCAACCAGATTCACATTCGTGTCAAAGCATCCGCCAACGCAAGGATCCGGTTGATCGTCGACAACTACCAAATGGCGCACTTCAACGCGTTGCTGTTCAAGGGGACGTTTCGTAATCAAAACGACACCAATACCGAAGGCAAATGGGCCTGGTTGTCACTCGGCGACGACATCCGAAAGTACATCGGACACAAAGCGTACCTGGAGTTCGTCGATGAAGGTGATGCGACGATTGCCATCGATGAAATCCGGTTTGCCAACGAAGCACGGTTTTCAACTTCCTCGCCTGTCCAACAAGATCCGGCAGCGATCGAAGACGCTTTGCGGAAAGGCTTGTCGGAACTGCAGGCCGGGCGTTCTGACACTCTGATCGCGCAGTTACTGGCCAGCGACCGATGGAAACTGGAGGAACTGAGCCAACAAGCCAGCCAGACGGTTGCTCGCGCAGCAAAGATCGCTGATTCCATCCCGAAGCCAAGGTTTGCGATCGCGATGGCGCAAGGCACCGTCGAAGATGCGCACGTTTACATCCGTGGAAGCCACGACAATTTGGGAGAAAGCGTTCCCCCACGCTTCTTGCAGGCTCTGGACGATTCCAACGCTTCTCGGTTGGAACTGGCGAACAAGATTGCCAACAAAAACAATCCGTTGACTGCTCGTGTGATCGTCAATCGAATCTGGCATCACGTGTTCGGTCGCGGCATCGTGGCAACCGTCGATGATTTTGGCCCGCAAGGCATTCCGCCAACTCATCCCCAGCTGCTGGACTGGTTGGCTCGCGATTTCGTTGCCGATGGATGGTCGTTCAAAACGACGATCAAGAAGATCGTCCTCTCAAGTTCTTATCGCCAATCGAGTGTTTCCCATCCAGACGTCGAACCAGAACTGATCGCAACGGCTGACCCGACCAACGCCCTGTTGCATCGAATGCGGATTCGTCGTTTGCCTTCGGAGTCGATTCGCGACGCAATCCTTTCGGTTTCCGGGCGATTGGATCCGAAGCAGTTCGGGCCGGGAGTGGCGACGCATCGAACACCTTTCATGACGGGACGTGGATCGCGACCGAGCGGGCCTCTGGACGGCAACGGTCGGCGCAGCATCTATCTATCGGTTTATCGAAACTTCCTGAATTCGTTCATGATGACTTTCGACATGCCCAGTCCCTTCGGCCCCAAAGGAAGACGGAGTGCTTCCAACGTCCCCGCTCAAGCGCTCACGCTACTGAACGACCCACTCGTGCTGCAGCAGGCAGAAGTCTGGGCGAAGAAGGCTCTGTCCAAGGAAGGCACCGACGAACAGCGAATCACTCGAATGGTCCTGGAAGCACACGGAACGAAAGCGACCGATGCACAGATCAAATCACTCCAACAGTTTCTCGATCAGCAAGCGGAATTGCATGGCGGCCGAGACGAACGGGCCTGGACCGACCTCGCCCATGCGTTGCTGAACATGAAAGCGTTCTATTTTCTAAAGTAAGTTTCCGTCATTCACGACGAACGTGTCATGCCTTTCCCCCACCACTCTCTTGCGTCTGCACTGGCCGTTGCTGTCCTGTTTTGCGCCGCCAGTGTCGGTTGGTCCGAAGACGGTGACGCAACGCAGGCTCTCGAGGTGTTTGAAAAGCAGGTCCGACCGGCGCTGGTCGAGCACTGCATCCGCTGCCATGGCCCGAAGAAGCAGCAAGGTGGCTTGCGACTCGATTCGGCCGCCGGGTGGAGCGAAGGCGGTGACTCCGGTGCTGCGATCCATCCGCGTGAAGCCGACAGCATTCTGCTGAACGCGCTTCGCTACGAGGACTCTGCACTGGAAATGCCCCCACGCGGCAAATTGCCCGAGCAAACCATCGCGGCGTTTGAAAGGTGGGTCGCCTTGGGTGCGGTCGATCCGCGAGAGCCTGATTCGCCCAATGGCTTGGAAACGGAAATGTCTTCCGCGGAGCGAATCGAACAAGGCCGCCAGTTCTGGGCGTTTCAGCCAATCCGTTCGCCTGCCATTCCGAAGGTTGCCGACTCCGACTGGGCTCGCAACGAGATCGATCATTTCGTTTTGAGTGGACTTGAATCAGCGGACTTGTCCCCCAGCGCGGATGCGGATCGACGAACCCTGATTCGCAGGCTGTACTTTGATCTGTTGGGCTTGCCACCGACTCCCGATCAGATCGAAGCTCACTTGAGTGACGATTCCCCAGACGCTTACCAACGCCTGGTCGATCGACTGCTGGCCTCGCCGCTTTTCGGCCAACGCTGGGGACGACACTGGCTAGACGTGGTTCGATTTGCGGAATCCAGCGGTGGCGGCAGAACGCTGCTGTTCCCGGACGCTTGGCGATACCGAGACTTTGTGGTCGATTCATTGAACGAAGACGTCAGCTACGATCGTTTTCTTCAGCAGCAGGTGGCAGGCGATCTGTTGCCGTCCCAGACTCCTCCGATCCGCAAGCGGAATTTGACGGCGACTGCTTTTTGGTTGTTGGGACCGACCAACTACGAGATGCAGAACAAAGATCAGTTGGAAATGGACGTGATCGACGAGCAACTGGACACGATGGGGAAAGCCTTTTTAGGCATGACCATTGGCTGCGCTCGTTGCCACGATCACAAGTTCGATCCGATTCCCGCCAGTGACTATTACGCGTTGGCAGGAATCCTCAAGAGCACCAAGTCGCTGACACACTCCAACGTGTCGGTGTGGAACAAAGTCGAACTGCCTCTCTCTCCCCAGCAGGCTGCGATTGACGAGAAGCATCAAGCTGCGATCGCGCAGGCACAAAGTTCCTTGCAGGCAGCAAAGGCTCGCTGGGTCGAAGCAGGTGGGATGCCGTCTCAGAAAGACGCTTCGATTGATCCACAATTACTGGGCGGAATCGTGATGGACGACGGCGTAGCTCAGAAGATAGGCGACTGGATCGAGTCATCGTCGAACCCTCGTTATGTGGGAGATCACTACCTTCATGATGAAACCAAGGGCAAAGGCCAAAAACAGGTTGTCTTTCAAACAAAACTCCCGGCGCCTGGCGAGTACGAAGTCCGAATCAGCTACTCAGCAGGATCCAACCGATCGCAGCGTGTTCCTGTTCACGTGCATCATCGTGACGGAACGCAGGTCACCAAGATCAATCAGAAACGCAAGCCTTCGATCGCACGGGCTTTTGTGTCGCTTGGCCACTTTCACTTTGATCACGACGTGAAAGTGGTGGTGTCAAACGAGGGCACCGATGACGGCGTCGTGATCGCGGACGCTGTGATGCTGCTGCCACGTCATGCCGACGCCAACCCCGAACCAGTGCGAACTCCAGATCCGAAGCTCAGTGAACAGAAGGCGGAAATCGACCGCTTGCAAAAAGAGTTGAACGCACTGAAGCAAGCGACGCCGGATCGCCCTGTTGTGATGGCAACGCAGGACGGGACAGAAGCTAGCGACATTCACTTGGCGGTTCGAGGCGAACTGTCTTTGCAAGGACCGCTGACTCCGCGTGGCGCGTTGCAAATCGCTTCCTGGGAACCGTTCCCAGATAACCTTGGGGATCGCAGCGGTCGACTGGAACTCGCGCAGTGGATCATTGACGCACGAAATCCGCTGACCGCTCGCGTGATGGCCAACCGCGTCTGGTACTGGCTCATTGGACGCGGACTCGTATCGACGGTGGACAACTTTGGCAGCATGGGACAGAAACCAACGCATCCCGAGTTGCTGGACCACTTGGCAAGCGAGTTTCAACAAAGCGGTTGGTCGACCAAGAATTTGGTCCGCCGAATCCTGTTGTCACGCACCTATCGTATGAGTTCTCAGTCTGTCCGCGAGTACACCGAACGAGACCCTGACAATCGGCTGATCTGGCGAATGAATCGCAAGCGGTTCCGTGCCGAAGATATGCGAGACTCGCTGTTGTCCATTGCCGGATCGCTGGACCTGCAGCATGGCGGTTCAAATATCAAAGCTGGCACGAAAATTGAATACGGCTATCAATTCGACAGTCTACGTCGCAGCATCTACGTGCCTGTGTTCCGAAACACACTCCCGCAAATCTTCGAAGTGTTCGACTTTGCCGACCCCAACACTCAACGTGGTCAACGTAGTTCCAGCACCGTGGCCTCGCAGGCGTTGATGCTGATGAATCATCCCTGGGTCAATCAACAGGCCCATTCGGCTGCAAAAAAACTCCTGTCACTGCCGCAGCGAAGCCAAAAGCAGCGTATTGAGCAAGTCTTCGCAGTCGTCCTGGGCCGCAAACCCAGCCCAGAAGAGCATTCCATCGCAGTGGACTTGGTGGAGTCAACCGAAGACAATGGAGAGGCATCGGAAATGGTGCGTTGGGCGATGCTGTATCAAGTGTTGTTCCAGTCACTTGATTTCCGCTACTTGAATTGACGGTTTTCTTTCCCCACTTCTGACCGATCCTCTTTGATATCGACCATCGAACCTTGATCAACGAATCGCCGAATCGTCGTCACCTACTGAAGTCCATTGGTTGTGGGTTCGGCTATCTGTCAGCAGCCGCGATGACGCAACAAACGACGCTGGCCAATCCCTTGGCCGCCAAGCAGTCACATCTCGTGGCGCGCGCCAAACGAGTGATTTTTGTCTTCATGCAAGGCGGTCCCAGCCACGTCGACACGTTCGACTACAAACCGGCCATGGAGAAGCACGACGGGGAACTGCACACGTTTGACGACGCTCGTGTCTTGGCAAAGACAAAAGAGATCATTCAGCATCGCGTCTTCAAGTCGCCTTGGAAATTCAAGCAGCATGGCCAGTGCGGGCGACACGTTTCCGAATTATTTCCTCACATCGCCAATCATGTCGATGATCTTTGCTTCTTGAAGGGAATGCATACCGATGGCGTTGATCATGGGCCGGCAACGTTGTTCCTGCACACTGGATCGATCAATCTGGTTCGTCCTTCGGTCGGATCGTGGGTCACGTACGGACTGGGCAGCGAAAACGAAAATCTGCCGGGCTTTGTGACGATCCAGCCGTCGATGGGCAACGGTGGCCCGCGAAACTACGGCAACGCTTTCTTGCCTGCAGTGCACCAGGGAACCGCTGTTGGACGAGCGGGCGTGGCCGCGGCCTCCGCAAAAATCCGCAACCTGCGCAACGCGAACCAAAGTGATCTGGAACAACGCAGGCAGTTTTCCGCCTTGCAGAGAATCAACGCAGCGCAAATGGAAAACCGCGTGCAGGGAAGCGATGGTGACGCGGAACTTGAAGCGGTGATCAATTCGTATGAGCTTGCTTGGCGAATGCAAAACAGCGTACCGGACATTTTGGATCTTTCGCAAGAGTCCGCCCACACGCAGGAGATGTATGGGATTGGGCAGAAGAAAACGGATGACTTTGGACGCCAGTGTCTGATGGCTCGCCGCTTGGCCGAAGCAGGAGTTCGCTACATCCAAGTCAACTATGGCGACAACTCCAACAATCCACGCTGGGACCAACACTCCAATCTCGAGCGGCACGCCGACCATGCCTTCGCAACGGACAAACCAATCGCGGGATTGCTGGCCGACCTGAAGCAACGCGGACTGCTTGAAGACACATTGGTCTGGTGGGGTGGCGAATTCGGGCGAACGCCTTACGCTCAATCCAATGGAACCGGACGGGACCACAATCCCTACGGATTCACCAGTTTCTTGGCTGGCGGAGGCGTGAAAGCTGGCTACAGTTTTGGTGCAACGGATGAGTTTGGACATCACGCGGTGCAGGGAAAAGTGCACATGCATGACTGGCATGCGACGCTGCTGCATCTGCTGGGCCTCGATCATGAGCGACTCACCTTCATGCACAGTGGCCGACCATTTCGGCTGACCGACGTCCACGGGGAAGTCGTCCAAGACATCATCGCCTGACTGCGATCCCTGTCCCAGCGTTTTTCTTCATCCCCTCCACTGCGCAGAGTCTCACGTGGTAATCCTGATTCAAACGCGCCCTTTCCCAGTCATCTTCGCGATACTCGGGTTCGTGGTCAGCAGTATCGCAAACGGAGCAGACCCCAACTCAAAACCCAACGTGCTGTTCATCGCCGTTGATGACCTGAAGCCGATCCTGGGTTGCTATGGAGACGAAGTTGCGATCACGCCTTCGATCGACAAACTGGCAAGTTCGGGCACTGTGTTTCTAAACGCTCACTGTCAGTGGCCGGTCTGTGGCCCGACCAGAGCCAGCCTGATGACTTCGCTTCGCCCAGAAGCCACCGGCGTGATGGACTTGAAAACCAGCATGCGCGCCAAGGATCCAAGCATCCTTACGTTGCCACAACATTTCAAAAACAGTGGCTACGTGACCGCAGGCGCCGGGAAGATCTACGATCCACGCTGTGTTGACGATAGGAAGACGCTCGACGCGCCGTCCTGGTCACTTCCCTTTGCCAAGATGCCGTATGTGAAGATCAAGTTTGGCAAGGTCGAACGATTCGCGCTTGCGCCGCAAGTCACCGACGACGAACTCTCCGACGGGCAGATCGCATTGAGTGGAATCAAGTGGATGCGTCAGCTATCACAATCCGACAAACCATTTTTCCTGGCCGTTGGTTTCAAGAAACCACACCTCCCCTTTGTCGCTCCTGAGCGACACTGGAAAAAGTACGACAGATCGAAGTTCCCGCTGGCACGTCATCCTGGTGGAATCAAGAACGCGAGTGGTTACACCATGCATGATGGCGCAGAGATGCGAGGCTATGACGACATCCCGACCGAAGGTCCGATCTCAGATGAGCTACAGCGAGAAGCCATTCACGGATACTACGCCTGCACGACTTACGTCGATACCCTTGTTGGTCGGTTGATCGCCGAACTCGATCAACTCGGACTGACCGACAACACCATGATTGTGCTGTGGGGAGATCACGGGTTTCATCTTGGTGATCACGGCATGTGGGGAAAACACAGCACGCTCGAACAAGCCACTCGCGTACCATTGATTCTCTGCCCGCAGATCGGCAAAGCGATCTCGAAAACAAACGCTCCTGTTGAGTTCACGGACATCTTCCCCACCCTCTGTGAATTGGCGGGAATCGAGTCGCCCAAGCGAAGCGGGCGAAGCCTGCTGCCAATCGTCCAGGGCACTGCGGACAGTGTGCGTGACGGCGCGTTGACGGTCTTCAAAGCAAAAGGAACCATCGGTTACTCCTACCGCACCGCAAGGTATCGCTACACCGAATGGATCAACAAGTCTGCCAAAGTGGTCGCCGCAGAATTGTACGACTATGAAACCGACCCGCTGGAGACAACGAACCTGATCGACGATCCCAGGCAGGCAGCGACCAAGAAACGGCTGGCTGAACAAATGCGTCGCGAGGGCCAAGATTGCGAGCGTTTGCAGTCCTCGTAAACAGGCCCAAAACCAGCTTTTCTTCATGGGAATGTGAATCCAAGCCGATGACACTCAGAGATGGATTTCTCCGGAGTGAGCGTTTTCGTGGATTCACGTTGCATTGCACAATCGATCACGACCAAAGCAGGGCGTCGCACAGCTCTGTTGCTATCATTGCTTACCATCACCGCTGGATGTCGATCGGCTGCTGTTCCGCAGATTGCCGACCAAGCGGAGGAAGGTCGATTTGTGTCGAGCGGCCAAACAGACGCCGTGATCAAGCAGGCGACCTTCAAACAGCCGACTGTGACTGGCGAAGTCGAACAACCAGATTGGGTTCGAGTCGCGGAGAACTTGTCCGACCGCCTTGGCTCCGAGCACACGACGTTGGGAGTGAACCCGATCGATTCGTTTCCCGCTGAGTCAAGCTCTCCTGCGACGCTGCCTGAACTTGAATCGCTAGCTGTGAGCACGCACCCGGCACTCGCCGAAATGCGTTCGCAGGTCGAGGCCGCGCGTGGCAAGATGATTCAGGCGGGACTGCCCTTCAATCCAGTGTTGCAATATCAGTCGGACGAGATCTTCAACGATGACTCCTCTGGAATTCACTCACTGACTTTGTCGCAGCAGTATGTCACTGCCAACAAACTTGGGATTGCGCAACAAGTCCAACTCCAAGCTGTGCAGAAGCAACAAGCCCAACTCAACCTGGAAGAGCTCCGCGTTCGAACGCAGGTTCGAATCGCTTTTGCACGCACGTTGGTTGCCCAGCAACGAGTGGAATTGACCAAGCAACTTGTCATGCTTTCCGATGAGTCCACGAAGTCCGTCCTGCAGCTATTCGAGGCCGAAGAGGTCTCGAAGGTGTCTTTGCTACAAGCTCGCGTCGAAAAGCAACAAGTTCAGCTCACCGCTGAGAACGCGGCAACGCAGTTGGAAGCGAGTCGCATGGCGTTGACCGCTGCTGCCGCGATCCAAGATCTTCCGCCGATTTTGATTGGCGACTTGCGAGCAGACTTGACGGAAAAGCCGTGGAACGAGTTGCTTGATCAGATCCAACAAACCAGTCCCGAAATGGCCTCGGCTGGGTCTGAACTGGAACGCGCTCGACGCGCTCTGCAACTCGCTTGTGCCCAAATCACGCCCAACATCACCGGACAGGTGGGCCTGGGTGTCGACACTTCAACCGATGACACGTTCGCCAGACTCGGCGTCAGCGTGCCGCTGCCGATTCGCAATCGCAATCAGGGTAACCTTCGCACCGCGCGAGCCAACATTTCGGCTGCCTCCGCTGCGATTGATCGTACGCAACTGGACTTGGCATCTCGGTTGTCGGTTGCAGTTTCTCGCTACGCAACCGCAAGACAGCGGGCACAGCGATTGGACAATCACGTGCTGCCGATGGCGCAAGAAACCTTGGAACTGTCGCGTCAGGCCTTCGAGGCTGGCGAATCGACCTTCTTAGAGTTGTTGACGGCACAGCGAACGTTGTTCACAACGCGATTGAGTTCACTCGAGGCCCTCGGTCAAGCACGCGAAGCATTGGCCGAGATCGAAGGCCTGTTGGTCAGCTCCTCTTAGGCTGCCCCCCCAAGATAGCCGCGAAATATTCTCGATGAATATTCCTGCTATCCGTGTCAGAAACGGCCAGTTGGACTGTACAGAGGTCATCTGGCCGCAAATCCGCGGCGCCGAAACGAGTATGGTATTTTGTGACCTTTGAAGGCCGCAGACGCCATTGAATCCATTCGAGCCCAAGATGCATCGCAAACTTCTCTCTGTCGCCTTCACGGTTCTTGTGGCAAGCCTACTGGCCTCGCCAACCGCGACAGCTCAGCGCCCCAACCCCTTCGATCGCCTGACCGATTCGCTCAACGAAGCCCAGGAACGAATGCAGGCAATGCGTGAACGAATGGAGGCTGATCGTGAGAAAATGCTGCGTGGATTGCCGAGGTCTGCGGGCTTTCCTGGGTCCACACGACTTGGGTCAGATCGCCAACCGAACCAAGACTCACAATCGCAGACGCAAGCCGGTGGCTTGCAGATTCCCGTTGCACCAATCCAGCACGCCAATGGCGAAACTCTGCGAGTGCGTGGCGAGGATGGTGAACCGGTTGTTGGCAGACTTCACGTGAGCGCGGGAGACACTCACGTCGTTTTGATGCCCGACGGAATGCTCAAGACGTTTCCTAAGGCACAAACAGAACCCTCCGATCAACCGTTCGTTCCGATGGACATGGACGCGATCGAAGCCAAGCTTCTGAAGGACCCCAAGCTAAGGGGATTCAAAACGATTCGCAGCCGACGGTTTCTGTACGTCTACAACAGCAGTGAGCTCTTCATTCGATCATCACGTACGATTCTTGAGTCCATGTATCCGGCGGTCAAAAAGTACTTCCAACGCTCCAGCGTGGATGTTCAGGAACCAGAACTTCCATTGGTCGTGATCGCTTTCGCAAACGACGACCAGTTTCAAGAATACCGACGGATGCCAAGTGGTGTCGTGGCCTACTACGACGGCGTTAGCAACGCGGTTCTGATCTACGAAAAGTCGAACCTCTCCCAGCATGCTCCCGAAATCGCAATCAAGAATGCGATTTCGACAATCGCCCACGAAGGTGCTCACCAGATTTTGCACAACATCGGCGTGCAGCAACGACTCTCTCGTTGGCCAATGTGGCTCAGTGAGGGACTGGCCGAATTCTACGCGCCGACCTCCGTGCAAAAGGGGGTGCGATGGAGTGGACTTGGTTCGCCCAATGAGCTTCGGATGTTTGAAATCTCCAATGACTGGAAAAAGAACGCCAACTTTGGCAACGGTCAACGCGTTCAGCGAATCACTGCCGCCGACCAACTGGACTCACTTGACTACGCCTATGCATGGGGTTTGATCCACATGCTTTCTCGGAGGCATCAGAAGGAACTGTTTGCGTGCATTGCACAGTGCAGCAAAATGCGCCCGTTGGAGGGAACCGAAGCGTCTGCCCCAATCGAGTCAGCCAGCGAGGTATTTGCAAAACATTTTGGGAACCAATTTGTTGCCACGGAGCAAGAGCTTCACAAACACTTGATGAGCCTCAAGTACAGCGATCCCGTTGCCAATCAAACGCATTACTTAGTGATCGCAGGCAGTTCAGTGACGCTGACCAGTTCGCCTGAACGGGTCAAAGAGCTTCAACGTCGATCCATCGGGCGTGTCTCCGTTCGCCAATTTCGCAATCTGGCCCTCGCCGAGCAGGCCATGAAATCGCTGACCCAGTGACCTCCGTTTCCTTCCCCCTTCTCTCCCGTAATCACATGAGCCATCAAGAAAAATCTCCCGTCTTGTTGAACGCCGCGGACGATCCCAAGATGCTGGCTGCGATCAAGTTGGCCCGCCAGTCGTTTCGATTCTTTTGGCGAGAAGCTTCTTGGGAGCAACGTCGCATCATTCCCGGGTTAGAGATTTCCTGCGTGAAGGTCGCATTCTCCGATCCGCCTGGACAAGAGAATCCTGATCCGGATGTCCCTCGCGTCGAGCAAATGTGGATCAACGACGTTAATTTTGACGGGAAGCAACTCACTGGAACGTTGGCCAATCAACCCCATTGGCTAACGACAGTTAACGCGGGGGATGAAGTGACGATCGCACCGAAGCAGCTGAGCGATTGGATGTATGCGATTGGCGGAGTGGCCTATGGGGGACTGACCATCAATGCGATGCGGTCGAACATGAAAAAGGGTGAGCGCAAAGAGCATGACACCGCTTGGGGGATGGACTTTGGCGATCCCAATACGGTGCGTCTCGTGCCGCCGGAATACCTTGGAAAGAAACCTGCCAAGAAAGGAATGTTTGGCAAAGGTGCAGCCGGGAAATCTCAAACGGTCGCCGAAGTGGCCGCAAGAGAACATCCTATGGCAATCAACATGAAAGAATCGCTCGAGGAGATGCTGCAGGCCGATCCGAGCAACGCCACCTCGACCGACGACAATGGTTTCAATATCCTTCATTCATTGGCATTGGCCGGAACGGCAGTCGGGGTTGCAGCCTTGCTGAAGCACGGAGCCGATCCCAACACCGAAACCAACAACGGCATGACTCCGTTGAAACTAGCCAATTCACTTGGCTGGAGAAACGTAGCGTCCGTGCTAACCGCTGCCGGCGGTCGTTAGCCAACGCGAACGTACAGCCAGCCTCCGTTACATTGGGCAATTCAATGCGACTGGAAGTCACGCGCATCCTCCTCCATTTCTTTTCCTATCGAGTTCCCTCGCATGAACGCACCTGAATCACGGACTTACACTCATCAGACTTGCCGGACCCAAACGGAGATATCGGGGCCAGAGTTTGCAGCCCTTGCTGATCCGCTTGCCGCGATGGAGTTCACGTACTGCTCTGCCTGCGACGGACACTACTCGCTGGAAGACTTCGAATGGAGCGACACGCGAGAGTCGATTCCCGACTACTACAAGCGGCATGGCAAGAAGGCAACCGAGATGGATCGTTTCTTTTGCTCCAACCCAGGATTGGCATTTCTTGGAGGAGCTGGTTTTTTCTTGGGAATCATGTTGGGTGCCTTCGTGTACCTGATGGTTGGCGGATTCGTGACCATCATCGTTGCTGTTGTGCTTGGGATCGCAGGCGCGATTGCGGGTGTCGTGCTCCGCGAAGCAGTGATCGGTCCGCAGATCATCCAGCGAGTTTGCGGCGTTACCGACCCACGCTCATTGAAATAGCCGGATCGACCAACCGTTCAAGCCTCTTCATGAGCCGCAATTGGTTGCACACCAAACGTTTCAACAACGATGGCGTAAAGGGCGGGGACGACGTACAAGGTTAGCAACGTTGCGATCAGTAGGCCCGTGATCATTAGCCAGGCCATGCCTTCCCAAAGCGGGCCGCCCGACAAGGCCAGTGGCAGCAAACCGCCAACCGTTGTTGCTGTGGTTAAGAAAATCGGCAACATCCGCTGCTTGCCTGCCGAAACCAAGCATTCCTGAAACTCCTGTTTGCTAAGCCCATTGATCGGTCCCTCTGTTGACTGGTCCGCCTTTTGGCGAATCAAGATGTCAGCGAACTCAATGAAGATGATGCCAGTGTTCAGCACGATGCCGAACAACGACAGTAAACCCAACTGAGGCATGAAGCCCAACGAACTGTCCGTCATCCAGAGCCCAAAGAACGCACCGCCCATCGCTAGGGGAAGCGTCGCCAAAATCACCAGCGTCTTGGACCAGCCGTTGTATTGAATTACCAAGATCATGACGATCGCCAAGAACGAAATCGCAAACGAAGTCAGCATGTTGACCGACGCGTCCTGGCTTTCTTCTAAAGAACCTCCGATTTCGATCCGATACCCCGTGGGCAATGCATTCAGGATTTCTTTCATTCGATCGGAATCCATCACGCGTAGCACAACATCGTTTCCAGAGGCACCGTCGAGGACTTCACTGCGAATTTCGATCGTTCGATTCATATCTCGTCGTTCGATCTTCGCGGGCTGCCAAGTAGGTGTCGCCGAGGAAATCGAATTCAACGGTAGCTTGCCATTCTGGCCCTCGACATACGCGGAATCGATTCCAGACAAGTCATTAAGCTGTTCGGATTTAAGCCGGAACAGGACGGGGACTTGATGGTCGCCTTCGCGGTACTGCGAGAGTTGCAACCCAGAGAAGTATGCGTTCAGCGTGTCGGCGACATTCGCGTTGGTGACACCCACCAAATTCGCTTTCTGTTCGTTGATGTCTAGCGCAATTTGAAATCCGTCTGCACCCCAGGAATCACTCACGTCCCAAGTCTCTGGTTGGTCAACGACCAAGTTCTTGACCTGATCAGCGATCTGGCGAAGTTGTCGAATGTCTGCGAACCCATCCCCCGAAACACGCAGCACTAGGGGTGGCGCGGGCGGTCCCATCATCAGTTTCTTTGGCACCACACGGGCGCCTGAGATTGCGTCGATGCCCAGCTCGGGAACACCCTCCGTTGTCGCCCGGAGGATGTCGTCAATGAATCCAGGGGTCAAATCCCCATTGGTCGTTCGAACTAGAATTTCGGCGACATTCGCCGCCGGTGATGGGGGATCCACGCCCAACGCCCAGCGTGCCCCACCTTTGCCAATCATCGATCTCATCGCACGAATTCGTTCGACGCTTGTTCCGTCGACAGTCGTATGCGGACTCAGTTTTTGAATCATACGTTCCACCTTGCCTACCATCGCATTGGTTTGTTCGATGGTCGAAGTCTCCGGCAGAATCACGTTCACGAAAAACTGATCGCGGCGATCCTGAGGAAAGAACTCGCTTCCCACAGGCAGGGACATGCACATAATCAGAATCCCAACCGCCACGACGACAGTGACCCACTTGGCTCGAATCGCCATCATCGCGGTCGTGCCGTAGAGTCGTAAAGCAAAGTTCTCGGATGGGACAACCTCATGACCTGCTTTGCGAAACCTGGACGTCAGCTTCGTGAGTCTGGCGCCCAGCCATGGCAGTGGGGCAGTCGGACGATCTGGATTGGCTGGTGCTCGAATGAACGCGGCGGCCAGATAAACACAGATGGTCATTGCCAGTACCCAGCTCAGCAGCAGCGTGGTCGACAGTGTCACAGGCAAACTGTAAACGTATTCACGGCTCCCACCTTCCAGTGCAAAGAGCATTGGCAGAAACGCGGCGACCGTCGTGAGCGTTCCCGTCAGCATGGGGAACATCAGAGTCTTTGCAGCAGCGACTGCCGCCTGTCGTGGTTGCATGCCATCCATCAGATTCATGCGGGTCTGGTCGCAAACCTGCACTGCGTTGTCAACCAGCAGTCCCAGCGCGATGATGATCGATGCCAGCGAGATCTGTTCCAATTGGACGCCGAACAAGGCAATGACCGCAATCGAAGACAAGACCACAATCGGAATGTTCGCCGCCATCACAATCGACGTTCGCAGCCCGACAAACAACAGGACAACAAGAACGACGATCAGAATCGCTGAAATCACGTTTGAGATCACGTCATCGATTTTTTGTGACACGTTCTCTGATTGGTTGGAAACGGGCATCACGCTGATATCACGTGGCAACGCTTGATCGATTTCGATCAGATGCTTGACCTTTGCCATGCTTCGGTCACAGACGTCGATGATGTTCGAACCTGACTTCATGGTGACCGCCAGCATCACGGCTGGATAAGTACCGCGAGGCTCTGTGAATCTGCAAATCACTTCAGGCGGGTCCCGGTAGGCGCGTTTGACTTCGAGACCGACGTCGCGCAAGCGAACGGTATTCAAAGTGTCTCCGGATTGCACGGCCCCGACAACAATCGACTCGATCTCACTCACTGCGTCGAACTCGCCGCCTGGATGGACCGAGAAGCGACCCGATGGAGTGTCGATGCTGCCGCCCGACGCCACGATATTTCGGCTTTCCACCAATTGACGCAGCGCGCTAGAGGTCAAATCGATCTGCGCCCACGTGCCGATATCGGTCTCGATGTAGATCGCCTCGTCTTGCACGCCATACTTGTCTACACGCGCAACACCAGGCAGAAGTCTCATCACATCTCGGACCGTATCCGCGTACTCCTCGATTTGGCGCGGAGAGTACTGCACCTCTGGATCAACCGGACCGGATCCTTGGACAGGCGTCTGGTAGATTCCGAGTACCAAGACCGCGGTGTCGCCAAAGTCATCGTTGACAACCGGGCGCACATCGCGATTTGGCATCGCTACCAAATCGACTTTCGCACGAACCTTATCCCAAATATTCTGAATCGATTCGGGGGGCACGTTGTCTTCAACGTCGACATAAATGGTGGACTGACCGTTGATCGTGGTGGAACGAAGGCGTTCCACCTCCTCGATTCCATCTAAGGCTTCTTCAAGTTTGTCGGTCACCAGTTCTTCGACCGTCATGGTCGGGGCACCCGGCCAAATCGTGTTGATCACACAAGAGCGAATCGTAAACTCAGGATCCTCTCTTCGCGGGATGGTGACAAACGTCACCGCCCCCCATGCCGCCAACAACAATACGACCGTTAACAGGATCGTGCGATATCGCATCGCCAAATCAGCAAGGTTCATCGTGTCGCTCCCGTAGCACTGATCACGATGACGGGTTCGCCATCGCGCAGGTAGTGAGCGCCCTCGGTCACGTAACGGACTCCATCCAACGAGGAGCCGTCCATGACCTCCACGCGCCGCAGCGAGGATGTGTTCGTTTCGTCTGCTTGAGAGATCACCTTCACGGGCTGTTGCCGCACGGTGGTTGACTCCCCTTCGCCCTCGATGACAAACAGAGCATGACCATCAGAGGATCGAGCGAGCGCGTCCATGGGGACATAGAAGCCTGCGGCCCCGTCATTGGTGGACAGGTCTACCTGGACCAAGTCGCCAGGTCGCAACATCCATTGATTGCTGCGGTCGACCCGCACAGTATCTCCATCCCACTGATCGGGATCTCCCTCGGCGACGGTCAACTTTCCTGCAATCACATTCGTCGCTGGATCAAACTTCGAGTGATCGAACTTGACCTCTTGAAAGATCCAGTTGCCAAGAAACGGGATTCTTGCGTCTCCCAGTTCGACTCGCAGTTTCTGAACCTTCAACAAGCGGTCCAGTGGAAGCGTTTGATCGGTCGTCAAATTATCGACTTGCCATAAGAACGTTCCCTGATCGTCGGTGCGAATCGCATCGATCGGGGCGTAGCAAACGCCCTGCTCGTATCCAGGCAGAAAGCTAAAGTCCAACCGCCAATTCTGATCCGTGACGGCAACGTTGGCATTAAGATCGATCGCGTCTTCGCCGACACGCTTGTTCAACACCAACAAAGTCAGTGTGTAGGTCCGCATGAGTGGATCTGCTGTCGCGTCGATCAAGTACAGAAAGCCTTCCTTTTGCGATTGCGTTCCATCGGGATTTGTGACCAAGACCGGAAACCGCTGTCGCTTGCGAAGACGGCGTGAGTCCTCTGCAGAAACTTCAATCTCTACTTTGATGGGGTCCATCATCTGGATCGTTGCCACTGCGGCACCTGAACCGACAACACTTCCTGGCACCACGTTGACATCGGCGATCTGACCGCGGAACGAAGAGTAAAGCGTGCAGTCCTCCAAATTTCGCTCGGAATCACGCAGCGCCTGCTCGGCTTGTTTGATCTGTAGTTCCAGCGATCTCAACTCGGACGTGCTCGCGCGGATGGTCGCCTCCAACTGGGTGATTTGCGACTGAGCTGCCTTCAAATTCGCATCAGCACGATCCACATCAGCTTGCGGCGCTGCGTTCTGCCGCAAAAGACTTTGGCTGCGATCAAGCTCCGTCTGCGCGAGCGACAATTCGGCCTCGGCTGCCAACACTTGAGAGGGCAGCAGACTCTCGATCTCGATCCTTTTTGCCTCCACCATCTGCTGAGCGCGAGCCACTTCGGCATTCGCGGAATCAACCTGCAGTTGGTATCGTTCGTCTTCAATCCTTGCGATCGGTGTCCCTTCGATGATCACGTCGCCATCGGGGCTCAGGACACGCCCCTCGATATCCTGATTCGGTTCGGTAACCCATTCGATTCGGCCGGCAATCTCAAAACCGATTTGCTCGGTCTTCCATGATGCTGCGGAAGCAGTCGCGAGCGACGAAGAGGGCGCCAATTGCGGTGCCAGCGTCGCAGTAGAAACCGGGCGAGGCTTTTTCGTCGCCGTGCCGACGGGCGACTCAGAACTGCATCCCGACCAAGCCAACAGGGCGGGAAGCACCAACAGAACAGCGATTTTTTTCATGGAGAACGCCTTGGGTACCGAACAATCAAGTCAGCATTCTACTCCCTCTGGTACGCAAGAGATCGGGTCTGTTCCCGACGGATATCGAATTCGCTAGTTTCAGTTAAGCTGTGCCGACCGCCGAGGCACTCAGCGTTGGCGGCATGAAGAACAATGGACAATGGAATCCCTTTACGTTGCCATGACGCCAATCAGCGGTCCCTCGGAACGCTTATACGATCGCAACTTCCTGATCGCGTTTATCAGTCAAACGTGTTTCGTTGGCGCGAACACTTTGATGGCCCACTATTCACGTTGGATTGAATTTCTGGGCGGCGACCTGAGCCAAGTCGGTTGGATCATGGGAATCTGCGCAGCCCTTGGGTTGTTGCTCCGCCCCACCATGGCAGGTTGGATCAATCGTCTGGGAGCTCGCAAAACGTGGGCCTTTGGTTACACCATGTTCGCGATCGCCGCGATCGGCAACTTGTGGATCGATGACATTGGCTGGGTGATTTATGCAATCCGATCGAGTCAAGTTCTGGGCGCTGCGATCGTGTTTGCCAGTGGACTCACCTACATCACCCAGTCGACGCCGACTCATCGCAGAACGGAAGCCATCGGTATTTTCGGAATCGGCGGATTCCTTGGCATGCTAGCCGGCCCCTTCTTGGGCGACCTATTCTTGCTGGAGCGAGAGCGGGCAAACTTCTCGATGTTATTTGTCGTTGCAGCAGCAGCCAACCTGATCCCTTTGATCGCTCTCGCATTCTTGCGTCCTACCGAGAGCCAGGGCATCGGCTCGTCCGTGCGCGTCGCCGAGTTTGCTAGAACCATCCGTCGGCACTGGCCGGGGATGGTCGTTCTCGTTGACTTCGCTTTTGGAGTCTGCATGACAGCACCCTTCGTGTTTGCCGCCAGCTTCATCGATCAGGCGAACCTGTTGCCCGAGGGCATCTCGGTGATTGGGGTCTTCTTTCTATTCTACGCCGGGGTTGCGATCGTCGTCCGACTCTCTTCGCGTCGATTGCCAGATCGGATCGGTTCGACTCGCGTTCTTTACGTGGGAATCGTCTTCATGTCGCTGGGAATGTTCTGCTACGGGCTGGTGGACGCGGAGCGCTGGTGGATGATCGTGATTCCCGCGGTGCTTTCCGGCGTTGGCCATAGCCTGATGTTTCATACGATGACATCGCTCACGTTGCAGACATTTCCCAGTGAGGTACGTGGTAGCGGATCGGCGCTTGCTTTGATGATGCTAGATCTGGGGACAATCGCCGGTGCGCCTCTGCTGGGCTGGGTCGGAGAACGGTATGGCTTCACTGTTCTGTTCGCCTCGATTGGTTTGATCTGCTTGGGCGCTGGAGCCATCTTTGCAGCTTCCAACATCGCATTGGCGAAACGAGAACTTGCATCGACGACGGGAGCCGAAACGCTGTGACGCGTGCGATTCACCTGAGATTCATTGCAATTGCAGAGCAGGTCTCACCCAAACTTGCTGATTCCATCCAAACCGTTGGGCCAGTCAAACTTTCTCGCCGTGACAATCAGCCGATCGCAGAATTGCTCTGCCGTGTCATAGCGGGGCAGCAATTGTCGGTCAAAGCCGCGTCAACGATTTGGGGCCGAGTGACTGATGGTGCTGGCAACTCCCCACTGATCGATCACATCGACGTTTCGAGCGTCGAACAACTTCGTGGTTGCGGGCTGTCCAACAATAAAGCCAAAGCCATGAAAGCGATCGTCGAAGCGAACTCACAAGGCATCCTGAACACCGATACGCTGAGAAGCATGGATCCTGAAGTGCGATCGAAGACATTGACAGGAATTTGGGGAGTTGGGCAATGGACCGCGGACATGATCAGCATTTCATACTTCGGAGATCCTAATGTCTGGCCAGACACTGATGTCACGGTCTGGAAGACTCTTGAAAAACTGACCAGTCGGCGACGAAAGACCGCGCTCACAGCAGCCAGGTTTGCTCCCCACCGCACCTATCTGGCGCTCTACATGTGGAAGATTGCCGATGCCTCCCCAAGCGAGTGAATCCGATTCCGACGAAGGCTCGAAGCCAACAAAGTCTTGGCTGCGTGATGTTCTTCGGCTTGCCATCGTCCTCTGCGTCGTTTGGTTGGCATGCGTTTTCTGGTTCAGACGTTCAAACCGGCAAACGAAACGACCGCAACCCAATCCGTCTGCTTTGATCGAGGTTGGCACCACCGCCCCGACCCCCGTTCAGGTTGCGACGCTGAATGCTCATTTTCTGCCGGGGATCGCGAATCGCGTGGCGGGAAAGCGAAGCAGCAGTCAATATCGCGCCGCGGCAATCGCGATCCGTCTGAGGGAGTACGACATCGTCTGCCTCAACGAAGCCTTCGACGAGAAGCTCGCTTGCGGATTGATTGACGAATTCAATGCGGACCCTGCGCGACAATTCGCTTTCGTTCGCTCTCCTGAACCTCTGGGTTGGACAAAGATGGTCAGTGGCGGGCTGATTCTGTTCAGTCGATATCCGGTCATTGATTCTGGCTCGATCACCTACACCAACGGATCGCGATTCATCGCTACTGGCTTCCGAGCAGCCGACGGTTGGTCCGCCAAGGGAGCATTGCATGTTCGGCTCGCCCTGCAGTCGGGATCTTCCGGTGACCTCGACTGCTTCGTGACTCACCTGGAAAGCCACTCGGCAAAAATTCGTGCAGAACAAACCTCCGAGCTGATCGAGTTCATTCGCTCGAAACATGACCCTCGGATTCCGCTGTTGATCATGGGCGACTTCAACATTGTCGGCCCGCAGCGTTCCGGCAAGACCTCTGATCCTGTGAATGCGAATCCAGAGTACATGAGCCTTCTCAGCGCCTTGCAAGGCATCGACGGCGGCATCCGGGATGTCGGAGTTGATGGCAGCGGAACCAGCGCCCCGATGCGGCAAGGTGGGGGAAAACGCATCGACTACATCCTTGCGTCACGAGCCGACGTCGTTAGCACCGAGACCCTGTTGCTGTTGGACGAGAGGGTACCAGAGGGTTCACTCTCGGATCATGCCGGT
>JBGCGI010000097.1:0-24746 GCA_045110715.1 Rubripirellula sp. | reverse complement strand
CGCCACCATTGGCTTGGTTGCCCGTCATGCTGGTTCCGGTCATCAACACGTCGCCACTCAGCACATGGATGCCGCCGCCAAATCCGGCTGCCGTGTTGCCAGTTAGGCTCGCATCAATGACCGTCACCACATGTGTGCCGGTGGTGGACTCAAAGGCCACACCGCCGCCGCCCGCCAAGGCATCGCTAGCTGTGTTGCCCGACACAACAGCACCTGTTTGCAACGTCACGTTGGAATCGAAGACAGCGAGACCGCCCCCGGCAGGCGCCGAGTTTTGATCCAACTGCACGCCGGTGAACAGCAATGGGCCTGCTGCCAAACTCACCAGCACACCGCCACCACCGTTTTCGATGTTTGCAAGACCGCCCGAGACCTGGTTCATGGAAAAACGACCGCCATTGACTTGGCCGTTTGCATCGGTCAGGAACAATCCTCCACCACCTTCAGTCGCTGTGTTGGAATCGAAAGTCGAGTTCGACAGCGTGATCACGCTATGTTCAAAATTCAGTCCGCCGCCCGCTCCTCCCTGGGCCTGATTGGATAGGAATGTTGAATCAGAAATCGTCACTTCATGATCGCTGATGAAAGCCCCACCACCTCTGCCACCAGTAACGTTCAGCGAGAAGGTCACGTTACTTAGAGTCGCAGGTGTGAGGGTGGCCTCGGAATACAATCCACCACCGCCCCCAACCGACGTATTGGCCGTGATTGTCGCGTCGGTGATCGACAGGTTCGTGTCGAGGAAGTTGTTGAGAATGCCTCCTCCAAGCCCAAGAATTCCGTTCGCTTGGTTGTTTCGAATCACGGTGGTCGCCCCCGTCACGACGAGCGTACCAGCGTTATTGAAGATACCTCCGCCGCCCTCATCAAACGCGTCTCCGCTGGCGATGTTATTTTCGATGACGGCACCATTGCGAACCGTCATCGTGCCCGATCCGTTCCACAGGCCGCCGCCTTCTGCTGCTGCCGAGTTGCCTTGAACCAAGGTTCCATCGACCGTCACGTCCGCAGCGCCTGTGACATGCAAACCACCTCCGTTTCCAGGGCTTGCACCGAGCCCGCTGCCCAACAGATCGGCATTCGAAACATCATTGCCTCCGATCGTGCCGCCTGTGATCGTGACCGCTCCCTCAATCAGTTCGATTCCGCCGCCAGCGCGAACCGCTTCATTGGTCTGAATCGATGCCCCCGTGATGTCGACACTGCCGCCAATCGACAGGACGCCGCCGCCGCTGCCACGCGATGCGCCCGATGCCTGATTATTTTGGATGACCACTGCACCACCGATGTCGTTGATCACCAGCGACCCACCATTGTTGAATACGCCACCGCCACCTTGCAGGTCCGTGTTGACTCCCACCGGATCCAGGTCGCCCATTGCGATGTTCGCTTCGATCGTCGCACCACCGCTGATCGTCAGTGTGCCCTGATCGTTCCACAGCCCGCCGCCTTCTGCTGCTGCGCGATTGCCGTTGATCGTGCCGCCTGACACGTCGACCGAACCATTGCCAGTCACGTGCAGACCGCCACCGTTGCCTGGCGCGGCCACCGCAGGAGCCACTCCCGCGTCGTTACCGCTCAGCGTGACGGTGTTCAACGTCAAAGTCGAATTGGATTGGTGCTCAATGCCACCGCCGGCCCGGTTGGCAACATTGCCAGAAATCGTCGTATCGGACGCAGTCAATGTCCCGTTAACACCCACCAAGATTCCGCCACCGCTGCCGGCAAGGCCGCTGGCCGTGTTGCCCGTGATCATGGTGCTGTTCTGAATCGTCACGCTTCCCTCGATCGCGATCGCGCCACCACCTTCGGTCGCCAAATCGCCTGTTGCCGTGTTGGCTGAAAACGTGGAAGCATCGATCGTTGCCGTCCCGGACGTGATGGCCAGCCCACCGCCGGTCAGCGCCATATTGGTTGAGAAGGTCGTTCCGGTGATCGTGCTGATCCCGCCATCGATCCGCACGCCGCCGCCCGATTCGATTCCAGCAGAGTTGCCACTAAACGTGCTGTTGGTAACCGTCAGGCTCTCAACACCGCTGACGTCCAACCCACGGCCCGGGGTGTTGCTAATATCAACGGTATTGAACTGAACGTTATCCGTTCCGACACCACCGCCGATGATCAGCGATGCTGCGTAAGCGGCATCCAACGCCGTGACCAATAACGTGTCGCCTTGATCCCCCAGATTGATCGCCAGTGAATTGGTTGGATTGGGAATGATCGTGTCCTCAAACGTCGCACCATTGTCGACGATCTCGATCTGGCCAGCGTTCGCGACGCTGTCTCGCAAGCTCGCGTTGTTAGCCATCCCCGTATTGAAGTTCAAGATCGTATCGACTGAGTTGCCAGCGTTGATCGGTTCCAGCCCGGTGTACGTGACCAGCGTTCCATCCAAATCAACCGTTCCGGCATTCCCGTCCGCATTGGGCGCCGTGTAGTTCAGCGTTTGCGTGGTGAAAGAACCAAGCACCGTCAGTTGGTCACCGCCATTGGTGCCATCTTGCGTCTGCCCATTGATCGTCACCGGGACGACCGGCAGCCCACCGGTTGCATCCAATGTGAGCGTGTCGTCGCCTGCCCCACCATTGAAGACAAGAGCGGTGACAGAACTGACCGCGATCGAATTCCCGTTGATCGTCACAATGCTTCCACCAACGACTGCCGGATCATCCGCGACGGTGACTTGATCGTTACCAATGCCTCCGGAGACGACCAAGTTGTTCACATTGGCGAGCGAAACGTCCTCGATTCCGGTCGTTGAAACGGGCTGACTTCCTACGATGGTGATCTGACCAGTCGTATCGATCGAGGCATCCAAGCCACCACCATTGAGAACCAAGGTATCCCCTGGGGCTGCGTTCGGATCGCTTCCGTCAACGAAGAACTGAGTCCCCGACTGTGGCGTGATACTGAACGCGTCCGCGTCGACGCCCCCTCCAATACTCGTCAGCCCGGCAATGGTAAGCGTTCCGCCGACAGTGACACTCGACCCAGTCCCAATGTCGTCCGCCGTGACCATGTCATCCACGTTGATGTTCAGGTTGGCAGCCGTGATCGCGGAACCGGCCTGGATGTCCACATCATCCAAAATGTTCAAAGTGATGATCCCCGTTGCCCCCGTCGTCAAAGCAGCAGGACTCTGCAGCACAAAGTTGTCGAAACCACCATCGGCGGAATCGACCGTGATGTCATTGACCACCGTCACGTCGTTGGCAAACACGATGTCACCCGACGCGTTGACCGCGAGCGAGTCCAGCGCGTTTGCGGCGCCGATCGATCCTCCGAAGGTTGTCTCGCTATCGGAATCGGTCATCAACGAGTCGGCTGGAACGGAGCCGTTCTCGATGGTTGATGCGAAAGCAATCGCCCCAGCATTGCTGATAACGTCTACCGTTCCACCGCCGGCCCCCGTTACCACCGGCGAGTTGTAAGTTTGGTTGCCAGTGGTTGAAAAATCATCCAATCGAATCGTGCCTGTCGTGGCAGTCACGGTCAGGTTTGAAAGTGGCGTGGTGGTGCCATTTTCGGCCAAGAAATCAACGCCTGTTCCGCCGGTGACGCTCAAGTCTTGATTGCCATCGATTGCAAAATGAAAGCTCACCTGCGAATCGGCGGTGACAGTCGTGGCGCCGTTCAACATCAGCGGCTCGTCGAACACGATTGCGCCGGCCGATGTGATCGCGCCGGTAGCCTGAACCAAACCGGTTCCCGTCGCCGCACCTAAGCGAACGTCACCCTCCACGCTGAGGTTCGCACTGACCTGCACCTGAGGAACCGGTACATTCAATCCGCCCGTCAGGATGGTGGAGGCGGCCCCCGAAAACACCACCGTGTCATCCTCTGGTGCGAGGTCGTCAATGAAAAACTCACCCGTCAATGTGACATTCAATCCATCCACGTTGACCGTGTCCGCGCCGCCGCCGGTCGCAATGATCAGATTTCCAGACGGAGCCACAAACGTCGTGATTTCACCCGCGGTGGAATCCACGGTGATGTTCGTCCCGACTTGCGACACATCAATCGTCTCGGCGACACCGCTGAAGTTCAGAGTCACATTGGTCGAGTCGACGGAGGAAGTGATCGGTTCCAATCCCGTGTAGTTGATTGTGGCGCCATCGATTCCAATCGCACCATCGTTGGAGTTCAGGTAGTCGAAGACGATGTCTGTAACCAGACTGGGCGGCGTGCCCTGAATCAGAATCTGATCAGCAGGCGCACCACCACTGTTGGGGCCGCCGAAAAAGTCAAGCGTTCCAGTTGGCACACCACCGGACAAATCCACGATGAGAGTGTCGTCGCCGTCATTGCCGTTGATCGTCGAGGTCAGCACCAAGCCTGGATCATAGGCAACGGAGGGCCCGAGGTTCCATCCAACGACCGACAGTCCTGGTTCGGCGGCCAGCGTGAACACGTCATCAGCGATGCCTCCATCAATACCGATCGCATCGGCATTCGAGACTTCAACCCGCTCGATATTGGTCAAACCCAAGGTTTGGGACTCACTTGTCACACTGTCGCTTGTGAATCCAGCGCCCGAGTTCACGGCGTCGAATACAAGCGTGTCTCCAGGGGCGCCCGCAGGATCTCCCCCATCAAAGTTCGCCAACACCCCAGGTTCGGGAATGAAGCGGTCTGTATCGTTGCCTCCTGTTACAGAAGCAACTCCCCCGAACACATTTGCGATCGTTGCTGTACCGCCCTCGGCATCGGCATCTCCTACAATCGGATCAATATTCAAGTTGATGTTGGAACCCGCGTTGATCGTCGCCGTATTCTGGATCTCCAAATCGTCACCGGCGGTCAGCGTCACATTCCCAGCGGCGGAACTGACCGTCCCAGAGATTGTCAAGTTGTCCGTCGAGCCTGCCGAATCCGTCACCGCGAAAGAAACATCATTCAGCGCCGCGAACGAAACGGAGTTACTCATCGGACCGCCAGACGTCACCGCCAAAGACCGCAAACGTGTCGTTCCTACATCTCCGCTGAACGTCGCTACTCCAGCAGCATTGATCGTCAAATCCGTCAGATCGCTAGCTGCATCATTCAAAGTTGAATTGAAAGTGATCGCCCCCTGGCTCGAGATCGACAAAGCCGGACCACCAACAACTTGCACAGCACCGCTGTAAACCTGATCTCCAGTCGTGCTGGCGTCTCCATTGAGAAAGATGTCGCCTGTCGAAGTCGCGTTCAAACCACCAAGCGATGTCACTCCCCCGATCACGCCGCCAAAGTTGACTCCGGTCGATCCCACAACCGTCAAAATGCCTGCCCCATCTACCGCATTGGAGAAGTCGATCAATCCACCTGCGGAAGACACGGCGACGTCTACTGCTACCGCTACAGCACCATTGAACTGCACACCTCCGTCTGCGCTAACATCATTGTTCAAAGCTACGCTTGTCGCAGCATCCAAGACGACGCCATTGGTCGCGGTGACGGTGGAGTTCACATTGATCACATCGGCGGTGATCTCGATACCGCCGCTGGTGTTTGCCAACGGTTCGTTGATGTTCACGGTATTGCCGACCGCATCCCCGTCGATGAAGATCGCATCGGTCACACCGACACTGGTCGATAGAAAGTTGATCGTATCGGATCCTGTTCCGGTATTGACGGTCAACCCCAACGTGGACTGCGCGGAAAGGACCGGTCCCAGCGAGGACGCGATTTGAATCGTCCCTGCTGCGGGAGACGAAACCGTCAATGTTTCATCGCCCGCGAACGTCAAGTTCGCAGTATTCACAGGGCCACTCGTCGAGACCGCTTCGACATTCACGAAGCTGAACGAATTCGTGCCCGAAGTCGCCGTGCCCGACGCTGGCCCTGTGGCGGTGAAGCCAACCGCAGTTCCCCCCAACGCAATCGTATCGCTATCGCCACCACCGGTGATCGTGCGCGTCGTGGTCGCCGTCACTGAACCATCGATGGTTGCGATGGAGCCCAAGCCTACATCGGCATTGGGCGAATCTAAACGGATGGTGACCGCGCCGGCCAACGCATCCACCGCAGCCGCCGATGCAATCGTCAGGTTGTCCGCGGCATCAAGCAGAATCGACTGCGTTAAACTCGAAATCGTTCCATTCGTGACATTGATGTCCTGACCAGTCCCAACCGCATCATTCGTTGAAAGAGTGATCGCCGCGTCGCCTGACAAGTTGTCATTGACCTGGATCGACCCACCATGAATCGAAACCGCTGAAGTGAAGTTCGCGTTCTCAATCGTCACCGTGCCTGTTCCAGCAGCAGAATCACCAATCACGACATTCGCAAAACCGTCAATCAGGCCCAGCTCCGTTCCATCCAAGCTGAGTGCGCCGGCGCCACCACCCAAGCCAATCGACGTGCTTGGCGTACTCGGCAAGAGAGTCAGATTTCCAGTGCCGCTAATCTGCGGGCCACTGCCGCCGTCGACCGCTGCAAACGAATCCGTCGTGAGACTAAAATCGACCACATCAATCGTTGTGTTTCCGTCCATGCTGAAAGCGGTTGGCGACTGAACATCAACGTTCATGTTCAGTAGGTTTGTGGAAGTGAGCCCCACCGATCCATCTGCGATCAGCGACAATGAGTTCGTACCGCCGCCGCTGAAGAACGCCGATTCGATCAGGATATCGCCGGCCTGCGAGCCACTGCCCGATGTATTGACCGTGACGTTGTTGCCGCCGATCAAATCGTTGTTGATCGCGAAATCACCAATCTGTGCTGAATCGGTGTTCAAGGTGTAGACAACATCCGTACCAAACACGCCACGCGTATAACTGGCCGGTGTGTCCACGATTCCGATTGTCACATCACGTGCCAGCAATCGTCGCTGTTCGAGGCATTCCATTTCCATCCGCCGTCGACGTTCGGATTGTCGACGTCGGCGGGCCAAATCCAGCCTCCGTTTCCTGCCCTGCTTGGCAGGCGACGAGGAAACTGCGGACCTTGGGCGGAAGCTTGCAAACATGACTTGGCCTATGGACAAAAGCGTGGCGGAAATCTCCGCCCTCAAAAACAAAACTGGTCAAGCAATTGCGAATGAATTCGCAATATGCCCGCGGACTATACACCCCATCTTCGCTAAAGCCCGGGGGCCGCGTAAGTCCCGCGAGGTGAACATTTCCACAAGCTGTTGCTCGGGGGTTTCTTTTCCCCTCTCTCAGGTAGACTGTGAGGCGACTGATGGGCGGAGGTGACAGATGAGATGTCGTCATCAAGACCGCACACGCCAAGTGGTGCACAAATGCCCACCGCAGCCGTGCAACGGTACCGGCTGCGGTGTACATTCAGCGTCATTTACTGCTCGATTTTCTTGTGTTTTACGATAGGTGGGCAGATCACATTCGGAATGATTCGGACTGGAATACAACGTGGCTAGCAAGGTTCAAGTAACGGTCTATGAAGGGGACCTCGAGTTAGGGACAGAGACATCGGGTACTCCGTTGGAGATCGGACGTCAGCAAGAGGGAGATCCCTCCCCTGTTGAACTGCAAAACTTGGGCACGAGCCATCGTTTGGTCATCGCTCCGCTCTCAGCACGTTCGATCCCCCGTCAGGCGATTCAAGTCGACAGCTCTGATGACGGCGAGATCCGAGTCACCAACATCCATCCGCGTCTCTCTTTTTACGTTGGCACCCAGGCCGATCCATTGGGGCCTGGTGAGGTAGTCAAATCAACTGACGAAATTGTGGTCTCGCTTCCTGAGAACCGCACGGTCCGGATCTCATCGTCGCTCGGGGAAGAGGCTCCTTCTTCGTCCGAACCGGAAATTTTCCGCACCCTCGACGGAAACGTCGAGTCGACGATGGAAAATGTCGCTCCGGTGCGTCTCAATGAGCTGTTTGGCGGCCAGACGTCGGAAGACCAAGGTCGCGTTGCGGTCGACCTTGTTCGTTCTGCACTGACGGTCGTTCAAAAGGCAGCCGGTTCGGATGAGTTTTTTGATTCAGCCGTGTATGCGGTTGCCACAATGGTCGAACTCGATCGCGCGATTGTGTTGCTCCGCGAAGGAGACGACTGGACCATACGCTCATCTTACAATGCCAATAAGGACACGGGGGCTGATGGAGAGGGCACGCCGCATCGTTTCAGTCGCAACTTGACAGACAAGGTTCTGCAGACTGGCAAGACGATCATGTACGATCCCCACAGCTACATGCATACGGCGGACTCATCGATGATGGTCTTGGATCGTGCGGTTGCAGCGCCGATTTTTGATGAGGCTAACAATGTCATTGGCGCGATTTATGGCGACCGCAAGTTTGGCTCCGGAGCAGCCGATACGCCAATTGGTGACCTGGAGGCCGCTTTGTTGGAGGTCATGGCAGGCGCGGTTTCCTCAGGGATCGCACGGCAACGGCAAGAGGCGATTCGATCGAACTTGACGCAGTTCTTTTCGCAAGAGATTGCGGAGCGTCTGGAGCAGGACGAGAACCTCTTGGACGGCAAGGATGTCGAAGTTTCCGTCTTGTTCTGTGACATTCGAGGATTCAGTGCGATCGCTGAGCGTGAAGGTGCCAAGCGAACGATCGATTGGATCAACGACGTTCTGACCGAATTGAGCCTGTGTGTCACCAAAACCAATGGCGTGCTGGTCGACTACGTCGGCGATGAATTGATGGCGATGTGGGGAGCTCCTGACGATCAACCCGACCACGCCAGCCGCGCCTGTCGTGCTGCCGTCGAGATGCTGAAGCTGATCAATCCGCTCCGCGAACGGTGGAAAGAAATCACACCCGACCGGTTTGGTTTTGGAATCGGAATCAACTCGGGTTTGGCCCGTGTTGGCAACACCGGCTCACGTGTGAAGTTCAAGTACGGACCGCTTGGAAATGTCGTCAATGTCGCCAGCCGCGTGCAAGGCATCACCAAGAAACTAGGTGTCAAAGCGCTGATCACCGAAACCACCGCAAGAGCCATTTCCGATGAGGAGTTCGCTCATCGGAAGCTTGCGGTCGTGCAACCGCTTGGAGTCGTCGAGACGATCGGGCTGCACGAACTGAAGAACAACGCTGACCAACACTGGCGAACAATGGCCAGCAACTACGAATCAGCGTTGAACGCCTTTGAATCGAACGATCTTACCGAAGCCGCCAAACACTTGGCGATGCTCGTCCATCAGTACCCTGACGACAACCCCAGCGTTGTGCTGCTTGGAAGAGTCGTCAACGCGCTCACCAAACGGGAAGAGAAGGTCAACCCCATCTGGGTCATGGACAGCAAGTAGGCTGCTGGGCGAATGTCGAAACCAAGCGTGACCTGGAGAAAAAAGCTCCTGTTTGGAATCGCAACCACGTTGCTGTTCTTCCTGCTGCTTGAACTGGCACTGACTGCCATCGGAGTGCAAGCGAACAGCACGAGCGATGCGTTGGTCGGCTTTTCAAAACAAGACCCGCTGCTGCAGATCTCACCAAACGCAGATGGATCACAGCAGGCGCACACGGCGTTGGGCAAGTTGGTTTGGTTCAACGCTCAGAGCTTTCCGGCCAAGAAGCCAACCAACACCAAACGCATTTTCTGCGTGGGTGGATCGACGACGTTTGGCAGACCGTTCGACGATGCCACTTCTTACAGCGGATGGCTACGAGAGTTTTTGCCGGCGGTCGCTCCCGAGACGAACTGGGAAGTGATCAACGCTGGAGGAGTCAGCTACGCCAGCTATCGAGTCGCGGCAGTGATGGAAGAACTCGCCGCCTACGAACCTGACATTTTCATTGTCTACAGTGTTCACAACGAGTTCCTAGAACGTCGAACCTACGAAGGGATGTTCGATCGACCGCAGTGGAACCATGATCTGAACGCTGTTTTGCAGCGAACTCGCACTTGGTCGCTCGTGCAGAGAATCGTTGCGGCGAAACCAACCGTCCCCCAACCTGTCGAGGAGATGTTTGCACCGGAAGTCGACGAAATGCTGAACCACTCCATCGGCCCTCGGCAATACCATCGCGATCCCTCCTGGTCCGAGGGCGTGCTCCGACACTACGAACTGAACCTCCAACGGATGATCGACATCGCGGAAGAGTCCGGTGCAAAAATCGTCTTCATCACACCGACCTCCAACCTGCGTGACTGTTGGCCTTTCAAGTCCGAGTTTTCAGCAAGCGTTGACGATGTGACGAAACTGCAGTGGAACAATCAGCTGAACACTGCAGCAGCGGCGATTCAACGGCAAGAGTTTGAAACGGCACTAACGATCTGCGACGAAATCCTGCCCCTGGAACCTCAGCATGCTTACCTGCATTTCATTCGCGGCAAAGCACTTTTTGGCCTCGATCGTTTCGAGGAAGCCGAAATCGCTTTCCAACAAGCAGTGGATGAAGATGTCTGTCCGCTGCGCGCGACGAGTCGAATCGCCGCAGCGGTTCGACTCGTCGCCAAAAGACGAGACCGACCCGTGGTCGACTTTGACGCTCGGCTTCGACAACACAGCAAGCAGCAGTTCGGGCATACCTGCTTTGGCGGCGATTACTTTCTGGATCACGTACACCCCACCATCGATGTTCATCGAGATCTGGCGAAGTGGATTCTGGACCAGTTGCAAACGGAGCAATGGGTTACAGGAACCGCGTTGACCAACGAAGCGATCCAGGCCACCGAAACCAAAATCCACTCGGGAATCGATATAGAAACGCAGTGCTTGGCGTACCGAAACTTGGCGAAAGTGCTGCACTGGTCAGGCAAGTTCGAAGAAGCAATCCCCCGTGCTCAGGATGCCTTGGACATGATCCCGGAGGACCTGGAGAGCCGATTCGTGCTGGCCGATTCCATGGTCAACTCCGGATACTACGAAGAAGCCATGGGGCAATACCAAACGCTGTTCACGATCGGCGACTTCCCGCGAGCCTACTTACCCTACGGTGAGTTCTTGCTCGATCATGGCGACCTGAAGGAAGCCGAGAAGTATCTCACCTTGGCCACGATCACCGATCAAGTTCATCAAGCACGAGCCTTCTATTCACTCGGGCGAGCATATCTCGCGTTGAAAGATTACAAGGCCGCCGCCGAAGCACTCCGCATCACCGACGAGTTGTACCCCAACGACCCCAGCACGCTCGAGATGCTTGAAGAGATCAAGCGGCTGCAAGAACAGTAACCCGATTCCGACGCGTGGCTGCGGAAGAAAGCGGGTTGATCAAGGTGCCGCTGACCGTGCGGCCACGGGTAACCCCGCGACACTTCCCAGCGTCCGGCCGCTCATTCGGTTCAAAACGGGTTCCCTACTTCACGCTCACGCAGGCGGCTTCGACGGTGCTTCTGATGTAGATCCGACCATCGCTGTACGAAGGGGTGGACCAGCACTTTCCCTCCAGCACATCGGAACGAGCGATCTCCTGATAGGCATTCGGCTGTGCCGCTACGATCGACAGTTCGCCTGCGTCGGAGAGCACGACCAATTTGTCGCCGACCAAGATACAGTTGCCAGGCCCGAAACCACGCTCGGACCACTTGATTTCGCCGGTCCTCATGTCAACGCACTGCAGCGGAGCTTTTCCGTACTTCTTGAACTCAAAGATTCCGTATAGGTAACCGTTGTGCGCCACGGGCGTACTCCAGTGGTTCATCAGTTCGTTGGACTTGAACCATACTTCGCTTGGTTCGCTGTTTCCGTTGACCTCGAACAGACCAGCCCCGACTCCATAGCCGGCCGAGCAGTAGATCAAGTTACCTTCGGAGACAGGCGAGGCCGCTGTCGAAACACTGAATGGGAACTTCGTTCGCCAGAGCTGCTTGCCGGTTTGGGGATCGACGGAGATCAATCCCGACTGAACAAAGAACACGACTTGCTGTTGCTTGTCGAAAGTCGTCACATGCGGCGTGGCATGCGTGATCGTTTCGTCACCACTCTTCCAAAGCAAGTCGCCGGTGTTCTTATTGAATGCCAAGAAGGACTGGCCGGCACCACCGCCACCAACGATCACGCTGTCTCCCACCAACAATGGCGAAGTGGCGTTGAGCCATTTGATGTTTCGGCCCTCGTAATCTTTCACGATGTCTTGTTGCCAAACACGTTTGCCCTGCGAATCAAAGCAGCTCAACACCATGTACGAGTCATAGACGAAAACGAACTTGCCATCGGTCGAGGGAGTCGATCGAGGCCCGTCACCACCCTTGTTGTCTTTCGCCCCTGCGTTGCCACCTCCCTGCTCATACTCACTGGAACCCAACGCGACGGCCCACTTCTCGGCACCCGTGTCGGCGTTCAAGGCAACCAGCATCTCTTGCTTGTCCCGAGCAATCACCGTGTAGGCTTGGCCATCGGCAATCGAGAAGGAACTGAATCCAAGTGGCGTTGGAACCTTCCAAAGCAGGTTTGGTCCGTTGGCGAAATCCACTTTGCCAATCGAGTCGTTTGATTTTCCATCACCAGCCACGCCACGATACTGGGGCCAATTCTCGGCCCAGGCGGAAACCGAAAATGCGAACACGACGAGGCAGCTGACGTTGCGCAAGAAACTCATAGTTAGGTCTCAAGTGGAGGGTTGGCGGTGGAGATTGCTGACGACAATCGTCGTGCCATCTTGGTAGGATTTGCCAATCATTGTGGTCGAAGCACGCCCCGTCGCAAGGCACCACACTCAAATCGAGCCGAGCCTCGCCCGTCGAAGACTGAACAGGACGAACATGATCGACGCCAGACACGCAATCGTTTCCAACGGTGAACCTCCTTTCTGCGGGCCCTGCTAGGTGACTCCTCTGATCGATCCGCGCATCCCCCGAGCGATCGTTCGCGACGCCCTGCATCCGTTGGGCGTCGTTTCCGCGAAAGCGGTCCCCCAAGGGCTCAGTGGAGCTCAAATTTTCCGATGCGAAATGCCGTCCGGAGTGCAGGCTGCCTTGAAATGTGCGGCGCCGGGAACCAAACGCCGTCGGCTGGAAGAAGTCCAGCGTGTGGTCTTCTTCGCCAAGGGCATGGGCTGCCGACTGGTCCCCACGATCTACCGCGTGGGTGATCGATCGGTATGGGCCGACGGGCAAAGCATTTGGGAACTGCTGGAATGGATGCCGGGCGTGCCGCTGCCAGCCGAACCGAGTTCCAACCGACTGGAACACGTCCACCGGGGAGCCGCTGCAATCGCCGACTTCCATCGAAGTGTCCGCGATTTGGGAAGCCAGCGAGTGCCGCCGCCAGCGGTTGCGGCACGGCTCAAGCGAATTGAAGTCTTAGATCAACGACTGCCCAACGCGATTCGTGATGCGATGCACGTCCCCGCCTTGGCGGAAGCAAGCCGAACGATTCAAGCGAATTGGGAGGGAGTCCGTTTGAAAATGATCCGATCCTTGGGCCAATATGCTGATCAACCGACTGAAATCCAATACGTGCTGAGGGACGTCCATCGAGAACACATTCTGTTCACCGATGACAATCCGACAGGGCTGATCGATTTTGATGCGGTTCGGATGGACACGCCCATCACAGATTTGGCACGCTGGGCCGGCAGTCTGTCATGGGGCGAGACTCCCGAATCTCAGGATTCTTTATGGGAGGCGGCCATGGCGGGATTTTTCAGCCATTCCCCATTCAAAAACGACTCCGAACAATGCTCGATCTCTCAGATGGCCAGAGCACTTGCTTACGCGACTCAGTGGATCAGCCTGGCAAATTGGCTGGTTTGGATTGTTTTGGAGAGACGGGAATTCCCGGGTGGATTTGCGACAGCGGCCACAAGAATCGAAGAATTGCTTCATTTGTCCGCCACCGCGAGCCCGCCCAAATGTTGAATTAGGAAGACTGCGTAAACATTGACTAGAGATTCCCCAGACAACTAGAATTCGCTGGGGCTACATAGCAGAACAAAAAGAAGCAAATGTCGATCAAATCACTCTTTCAGCGTTCCGGTTCACGGGCTTTTGGCTGGATGTTCGCTGCAGTCATCAGCATGGGTGGATTCTTGGGGTCCAGCGATCAGCTGGCCGCTCAGGACGTCAACTCAGCTGCCGATTTGTTCCCGAACTTCTCGCTCGGTGGATTCGGTGACGACGATGCCGAGCCGATCGAACTGGAGGCCAAGTACCACGTCGATCCGGCTCAAGGCGCGCGAGTGGTGGTGACCGCAACGCTCGGCCACACTTGGCATATCTATTCGACCACTCAAAAAGCCGGAGGACCAACGCGGACCAAGATTTCGGTCACGGCGCCTTCGACCGTCAAAACGACGGGTGAATTCACTCCCAACGTTCCGGCCAAGAAAAGCATCTCCTCGGTCTACAACGGACTCACCGTCGAAGAGCACGAAGATGTTGTGCGTTGGACAGCTCCCATTGAAATCCCCGACGGCTTCGAAGAGTCGATCACCATCAAAGTGCGTGGGTTGGTTTGCAAGTCAGGCGGCGACAATCGCTGCATGCCTGTCAGTGAAGAATTGACGGCGGCTTACGCTGGGCCGATTCCAACTTCCAATGAAACCGTTGCCGTCACGCAAGCGGCAGGGGAACAGAAAGCGGCAGACAAGAACGCTCCGGCGGGATTCCGTGACGGTGACTACGTCGTGGAATGGTCTGGCTCGACACCCAGCAGCATCGCGCCAGGCAAACAGGGCGTGCTCAAGTTCGTCGCCAAACCAGACGCGACTTTCCACGTCTATGAATCCGTTGTGGATGACGCGGACTTCGCCACCAACTTTGTGGTCACCAACAAAGACGGCCTCTTGATTGGCCAACCCGTTGCCGACAAGCCACTGGTGACCAAATCCATCGTGCCATCCTCACCACCGGTCAGCTACTACGGTGGCAGCGTGACTTGGTCACTGCCGATCGAAGTGCCAGCCGATGCCCAGCCGGGCGAGAAGACCATCGAAGGCATGATTGCCTACCAAGCCTGCACTGACAGCAGCTGCTACCGCCCGATGGCGTTGAAGTTTGCAACCAAGATCAACGTCGGAGCCGGGGCCAGCAAATCTGTTGCCTTGCAATTCACCTCAGCAAAGCTGGCAGCCGCCAAGGACGCGGCGGCCGAAACGAAATGGGCTGATACAATCACTCTTTCGAAGCCGGAAGAGTCAGAGAACGATGCCGCAGCCATCGTCACTCCACCCACCGACAAATCAAACTCGTTCCCTGTGATTCTGGGATTGGCATTCGTCGGCGGACTGATCCTGAACGTGATGCCGTGCGTGCTGCCAGTGGTGGGTCTGAAAATCATGGGCTTCGTCAGTCAGGCTGGCGAAGATCGCAAACGCATATTGCTTCTGAACATCGTCTACGTACTTGGCATCATGGCGGTGTTCCTGATCCTGGGTGTGGTCGCGGCGGTCTCGAAATTTGGCTGGGGCGAGCAGTTCACGTACTTCCCGGTCAAGCTGGGTCTGACTTTGCTGATGTTCGCGTTGGCACTGAGCTACTTGGGTGTCTGGGAGATCCCAGCCCCTGGCATGGCTGCCGGAAAGGCATCGCAAGATCTGCAAGGTCGTGAAGGCTTGGTCGGTGCATTCTCCAAAGGCATCTTCGCGACCATCCTGGCAACGCCCTGCAGCGGACCTCTACTGGGCTACATCCTGGGGCTGACGCTGAATCTGTCTCCGGTGCACACTGTCGCGATTTTCCTTGCTGTTGGCATTGGCATGTCGTTCCCCTACATGGTCATCGGTTTCCAACCAAAGCTAGTTTCCTGGTTGCCAAAGCCTGGTCCGTGGATGGAAACGCTGAAGCAGTTGATGGCGTTCTTGTTCTTGGGCACCGTCGCGTTCTTCTTCGCACAGTTCAGCGAAGAACAAAAAGTTCCTGTCTTCGTCTCCTTGATTGGCGTCTGGTTCGGTTGCTGGGTGATCGGGCAAGTTCCTAACTGGGCAGACCTTTCCAAGCGATTGATGGCATGGAGCGGTGGCATCGCGGCAGCTGCCTTGATCAGCATCTGGGCCTTCAACTACTTGAAACCGGATTACAAACTCGCCTGGGAAGACTACAGCGAACCGCGTTTGCAACAACTGCAAAGCGAAGGACACACCGTTCTGGTTGACTTTGGTGCCAAGTGGTGCGGAACTTGCATCTACAACTACGAGACTGCGATCAACACCAATGCGACACGAGAAGTGGTCGACGAATTGGGTGTGGTTGCGATGTACGCCGATTGGACAGACTACAACGAAGAGATCAAGAGCAAACTGTCGGAACTGAACAGTCGTTCGATTCCGCTGCTGGCGATCTATCCTGCCAACCGCCCCAATGATCCGATCATCTTGCGTGACCTGGTCACTCAAGGCGACGTCGTGGAAGCACTTCGCAAAGCGGGTGCCAGCATCACGACTGCCTCGGCTGGCGCAGGTGGCGTCCAGCCTCGCAATTCCATCGCCGCGTCGCACTGACGTGATCGAAGCCGAAGACACCATCGTCGCGATCGCTTCGCCCACTTCACCGGCAGCTCGTGGTGTCGTCCGTTTGTCCGGTTCGGAAGTCACTCGACTCTTAGAGTCAGCAGGAGTCGCTTGCCCCAGCGGCACGCGACCTTCGCGGTTCGAGTCGACCATCGACATTGGCGAGCCGATCGGAGCGATCCCTGTCAGCGTGCTGCTTTGGCCCTCGACTCGCAGTTACACAGGTCAACCTTCTGCCGAACTGCATACGATCGGATCCCTTCCGTTGCTGACGGGGTTGGTCGACAAGATGATCGGCTCCGGAGCGAGAGCGGCTCGCCCGGGTGAATTCACGATGCGTTCTCTCCTGGCTGGGCGATTGGATTTGACGCAGGCCGAAGCGGTCCTGGGTGTGATCGAAGCTGAACAGCGGGGTTCCCTGGATCACGCTCTACGCCAACTCGCTGGCAATCTGTCGCGCCCGCTCGAAGCAGCTCGCGGAACACTGCTCGACCTGCTGGCTGACGTCGAAGCGGGATTGGACTTCGTTGACGAAGACATCGAGTTCGTCACCGACGAAGCGTTGATCGAGCGGCTCTCTGAGATTCAAATCCAATTGGAAGCCACCTTCGAGATGATGCAATCGCGGCGGGGCGGTGCAGCGAGGGCCGTGATCGCGCTGCGTGGTGAACCCAACGCAGGAAAGAGCTGTCTGCTGAATCGCTTGGCCGGAGAGCAAGTTGCGATCGTCGCGGATGTCGCTGGCACCACTCGAGACACCGTGACCACCGAGATCGAGATTGATGGGCATCCGGTTCAGCTCGTGGACACCGCTGGGCTCGAAGAAGCCACCTCCGATGTCTCACGTCATTCACAGCAACAGGCCGATCGCGCCAGTGAAGAAGCCGACCTTCGCCTCTGGTGCGTCGACGCAAGTCGCCCTGACTTCGAATCGGCTTGCGAGCGATTGATGACAACCGCGGCCGAATCAGCGCGACGCGGCGTGCAGGATCTTTGGGTCGTGACAAAGTCTGACCTAGGCAATGGCGAGCTTCCATCGTCGCCGTGGTGCTCCTGCAGTGCTCAAAGCGGGCAAGGCATGGATCAGCTTCGCAACATGATTCGCGAGGCACTCTCGGATCGAGACCGAGAGGAAACCGGTTCCATCGTTGGGACCGCCGCGCGATGCAGCCAATCCTTACGCGGAGCCACCGAAGCCATTTCGCAGGCGATCGCATCGACCCGGGATCAGGCGGGTCACGAATTTGTGGCAGCGGAGCTGAGAATTGCTGCCCAGTCACTCGGCGAAGTCACCGGAACGGTCTACACCGATGACATTCTGGATCGAGTCTTTGGCCGTTTCTGCATCGGTAAATGAAGGCCTGGCACCGCCAACGCTGGCAAATCGCCTGGAGGGGGCGATCACGCGACAGGCAGCGAATTTTCCTGCTCCCCCTCAGCAAAAGCGGACTTTCTGCTTAGAATTCGGGCCGGTTAGCTAGTCCAAGTTTTCTCTCAGCCCCCGATTTGATTCGTGCTACGCACCCACAACTGCGGACAACTCCGCAAATCTGACGTTGGAACCGAAGTTACCCTCTGTGGTTGGGTCGAAAGCAAGCGTGATCACGGTGGCGCCGTTTTCATCGACCTGCGAGACCGATACGGACTGACCCAAGTCGTCGTCGGACCTCCCGAAGCCGACGCGGAGCTGATCGACAGCGCCGGCCGTGTCCCCACCGAAAGCGTTGTCCTGATCCGCGGGAAAGTCACGGCCCGTTTGGAAGGCAAAGCAAACGACAAACTTTCGACCGGTGACATCGAGGTTCGCGGCGAGCATTTTGAGATTCTCAATGCCTGCGAAACACCACCTTTCACGCCGAGCCAAAGTGACCTGCCAGGAGAAGACCTGCGTCTGAAGTATCGCTTCTTGGATCTCCGCCGTCCCGCCATGCTCAAAGCCATGATGCGGCGCAGTGAGATCGTCAAGACAATGCGTGACTACTTTGCCGAGCACGACTTCATCGACGTCGAGACACCGATCCTTGGTCGCAGCACGCCCGAAGGTGCTCGCGATTACTTGGTCCCCAGTCGAGTTCACCCTACCAAGTTCTACGCGCTGCCGCAGTCGCCTCAGCTGTACAAGCAGATCCTGATGGTGGCTGGATTCGATCGTTACGTTCAGGTCGCAAAGTGCTTCCGCGACGAAGACCTCCGCGCTGACCGGCAACCTGAGTTCACGCAACTTGACCTTGAAATGTCGTTCGTGGATGCGGACGACATCATGAGCTTGATCGACGGACTGGTTGCCAAGACAGCCAAGGACGTGCTGGGCAAAAACGTTCCAACACCCCTACCGCGGATGACCTACGAAGAGGCCGTGCGGCGTTTCGGAAGCGACGCCCCCGACTTGCGTTTTGCAATGGAAATCGTTGATGTCACCGAAGTTGCCAAAAAGACCGAGTTCCGCGTCTTTCGTGGCACGGCAGACTCCGGCGGCTTCGTGCGAGGCATTCCAGTCAAAGGTGCCGCGACAAAGTACTCGCGCCGACAAATCGACGAGCTGACCGAGTATGTCAAAGCAGACTTCGGTGCCAAGGGCCTCGCATGGTTCCGAGTGGAAGACGACGGCACTCTCTGGAGTCCAATCAGCAAGAACTTTGACGAAGCCCATCTTGCAGAGATCAAAGAATTACTCGCTGGCGAACCCGGTGACTTGCTGATGTTCCTGGCCGACTCCTGGGATGTCACCAGTAAGGGCTTGGCTGGACTGCGCAAGCGCCTCGCAGTCGATCTGGGTCTGATCGATCCTGATGAACTGAACTGCAGTTGGGTCACGGAGTTTCCAATGTTCGAGCGTGACGAAGAGTCGGGACGCTGGAACGCCATGCACCATCCGTTCACAGCGCCGCTGGCGAGCGACTTGGCAAAGCTGGCAGAGAACCCAGCGGAATGCAAAGCGCAAGCCTACGACTTGGTGATCAACGGCAGCGAAGCAGGTGGCGGCACGATCCGAATCCACGACCCCGAGACTCAATCAAAGGTCTTTGAGTTGCTGGGAATCGATGAGGAAACCGCGGAAGATCGCTTTGGATTCCTGTTGAACGCACTCAAGTACGGCGCGCCGCCTCACGGCGGGATCGCGTTGGGCGTTGACCGCTGGGTCATGCTGTTTGCGGGCCTGGAGAACATTCGCGAAGTGATCGCGTTCCCCAAAACTCAGAAAGCTGCCGACTTGATGACCGAAGCCCCCGGATCGGTCGACAAAGATCAATTGACCGAATTGCACCTGAGAACCGCCAAGGTCCAGAAGTCGTAGGACAAACGGAACTGCAACGACGCTTTCCACAACCGCTACAATGAGCTGCGGTTGTGGTGCTCGCCTTTTCTCTTTCTTCTCGTGTAGCAGCTTGTGAAGACTCCTTCAGTCGAACCGGTACTGAAAAGCAGGCTGTTACCGAGAGTCTCTTTTCGCTTCTTCATTCTGCTGACCGCCCTTTCGGCGATCATTGCTGCCACAGCACGTGCCGCTGGCCAAGGTGGCCCGCTGGCCAACGCCGTGCTGTTTGCTCTGTGCTTCGTTGGGATCTGCTTCCTGGTGTTTGCAGTGGTGTTCTTGTTTTCCTGGATCATCTCTTCGCTGTGGTACGAAGCGAAGCCTGACACGATGGAAGGCAGCCCGTTCGCCGAGGGACAACTTCCGCCGCAGATTCTGCCACCGCGGGAGCAGCGATCGTGAAAACCAGCCTCCATCACTTTCCCTTTAGCACCGCCCTGCTGATCGCCTGCCTGTGGCTCAATCCACATTCGACCCGAACAGCAAAGTCGGACGTTGCGATCCCAGGTCCGCTGGTCCAAACACTTCAAATGCCTGGCAAAGGTCTGCGCGGCAGCGGGTTCACGACATCCGTTCAAGTTTCAGAACAGAACGCGGCGGGATACACGTCCATCAAAATCACGATCACTGCCCAGGGTTCATTCACTGCCGATCGAAACTTTGTCTATCGATTCCAAACCCTGCCAGCGGGCACATCGCCGCCGCAAAATGGCATGACAATCGATGTGCCAATCACGGTCAACCAAGGGATGAAATCGAAGAGCTTCGATCGCAACTTGCCCAAATGGCATGCCGGCCAACTCGTCGACGTTTCCGTCCTGGAAGACGGCAGCATTTTGGAAGACTATACCGCCCGATACGGCAACGTCCTGGGCCGCGGATCACAAGCGACGATGGAGCTCCTCGAACGCGAACGCCAGCTCACAACATTGTTCATTGGCGACGGTGTGCCAGCGTCACTCTCTCCATTCTTTCCCAACGCTGATCCTAGAATCGCCCCTCAAGCGGTTTCTCGTTCCAGGCAACTTTCAGTAGGCACTCCGCTTACTTTTCAAGCAAACGCGAATGCAACCAAGTACTTGCAGTCGATTTCAGAATCGGAAGTCGGCCCCGATTGGCGGAGCTTCAATCGCTACGACTGGGTTGTCCTTGACGTCGAAACACTGAACCGCATGAGAGACGTCAACCCGAACGGATTCGAAGCGCTGCGGAACTGGATCCTGACAGGCGGCACGCTGCTGGTCCACGGCGCCGATGGCCCGATATCGGCGGTTGACTCGCTGCGATTCGCTTGGAACAACAAGGATCTGTCGGGCAAGCTTGTGGGCACTGCTGCCAGTTTGAACAAAGTTCAATTGAGCAAGCAGGCCGGTGCACTGCGACGTGAAGCCGGATGGCTCGGCGCGACTGCTGACGCCGCGAAGAGTTCCACGCCAGCAGAGAGCCAGAAGCTGAGAAACGAGGCGGGTCGCATACTCATGGAAGCCAAACAAATCGAGGCACAGTTGACGCTCCCGCGAGACGCTTGGAGCGAACGAATTTGGGTCCAGCCAGCCGCTGCAGGCATCATCATCACGCTTCGAAGAACCACCGACGATTCCTTTCCGGCGATTGCCAGCTGGAAAATCGCGGCAGAGGTCAGCGACTTTCGCAAGTCGGCAACGCTTCGGCGCGGTGTGGACCCACTGATCGGAGATCGTCGTTTCACGCAGTGGTTGATTCCTGGTGTCGCGGAACCACCGGTGTACACCTTCATGGGCTTGCTGACACTGTTCGTGCTGCTGGTCGGACCTGTTGCGTACCGTCAAACAACCAAGCATGGACGTGGTTACATGATGTTCGCGATTGCCCCTGTCCTGGCGATGGTGACGACCTTGGCAATGCTAGGGTATGGCATCGTCTCCGATGGATTCGGCACCTCGGTTCGGATGCGTCAATTGACATGGGTTGACGGCGAATCCGGAGACGCATCAGAACGACTCAGGGCGACCTATTTCGCGGGCGTTCGTCCCAGCAAGCCGCTCCAGTTCTCGGGAGACGCGGAAATCATGATCTATCCGGTGAACGAGCAGAGGTCGTGGGAACAAAAGAACACCGAACCGGCTCAATCGCTTGGCAAAGTCGTGGTTGAAGAGAACGTACAGCTATTGGATCCCGCCTTTCTCCCCTCTCGTCAACAACGGCAGTTCATCTCGCACCGCCCTCGACCGGGTTTTGGATCGCTCGAAATCGTACCTGGAGAAAACTTTGACCCAGCTATCGAAAGCACACTTGCCATCGATTTGACCGAAGTCATTTTTCGAGACAAACGAGGGCATTGGCGGATCGAATCCTTGGGGGCGGGCCAAACGAAAACGGCCACCAAATTGTCACCAAAGAACGTGTCTGATTCTTTGTTTCAACCTTACAAGAACCTTCGCCTTCTGCAACGCTCACGCAACACCCGACGTCGAAACTTCAACCAACGTCACACCTACGACGTGATCTCGGAATTGCATCGTGCAGCGGGACTCAGGGCAGAAGTTACCGACGGCGTCTTCGAGCACTATCTGCAAGCGACCAACAACGATCTCGAAGTCAATCATTTTGTTGCCACCTCGCCTCCCAACAAAGACGTGCTGGCAGTCGACGATTGTGAAGTGGTTCAAAGCGTTCACTACGTTTTTGGGACACTCCGATGAAAATGCCAGAAACAACCTTGAGCGAAAACGGGGGCGTGCACAGCGGTCAAGCCGATTGCATTGAGCTACGTCGACTGCATCGGTTCTTCGGTGACACCAAAGCGGTCGATGACATTTCCTTCACCGTGCGTCGTGGACACGTGTTCGGCTACATCGGCCCCAATGGTGCTGGAAAAACGACATCGATGCGGATCCTGGCGACGCTTGATTTGCCCAGCTACGGCGATGGCTTTGTCGATGGGTTCTCTGTCGTCAACGATCCCGAACTGGTTCGACGGCGACTTGGCTTCATGCCGGATTCATTTGGAACCTATCGCGACGTGAACTGCGTCGAGTACCTGGACTTTTTCGCACGAGCATACGGACTGATCGGTCGCTATCGGCAGCAACGACTAGAATGGGTTCTGGACTTCACCGGCACTCGGGGCATGGCAGAGAAACCAATCCGTGGACTCAGCAAGGGCATGAAACAACGCCTGTGCCTGGGGCGGGCGATGATACACGACCCAGCCGTGCTGATTTTGGATGAACCCGCAGCCGGATTGGATCCGCGGGCACGAATCGATTTACGACGCATGATCCGCGAACTCGCCGATCGCGGCAAAACGGTTTTGATCAGTAGCCATATCCTGACCGAGCTTGCCGAGATGTGCGACTCCGTTGGCATCATCGAGCAAGGCCGTCTGCTGGCCACCGGCAGCGTCGATGAAATTCAATTCCAACGAGCTCAACACCGAGAACTCCTGATTCGCTTGTTAGACCGAGCGGCGGAAGCAGCCGATCAGATCCGTGATCGGGACGGTGTGGGAGACGTGATCGTCGACGGCGAGTTACTGAAATTCGAATTCGAGGGCGACGCCAAGCGACAAGCGTCCCTGATCAGCTGCTTGGTTGGCGAAGGATTTGATGTGGTCGAAGTCACTTCCCACAAGAAAAGTCTGGAAGATGTTTTCTTGCAAGTCACCGAAGGGCTGGTGCAATGAGCGACATCGCTGAACCGAGCCCAGAATCCAATGGCTGGATGGCGAAACTGGCCAACTGGCTGGACCGCGTCGACCGTTGGTCGGAGCACTTGGGCGACTCCTTCAACCCGATCTTGGTCAAGGAAACCCGGCAAGCGCTCAAGAGCCGGCAATTTGTGATCACGTTTTCCGTTTTACTGTTTGCGGCGTTGGCCTGGACCATCATTGGCAGCCTGTCCTTGATGCCTCGAATCTATTCGACGCCGTCAGCGCCACGATTGCTGATCGGGTACTACATCGTGCTGGCGATCCCGATGCTGCTGGTGGTGCCGTTGGCGGCCTACCGGTCGCTCGAAGGCGAGATCGATGACGGAACGTTGGAACTGCTGTCGATCACGACGCTCAGCCCCTGGCAGATCGTGCTGGGAAAACTTGCCAGTGCAATGCTGCAAATGTTGCTGTACTTCGTCGCACTGTTCCCGTGCGTTGCGTACGCGTACACGCTACGAGGCGTCGACTTACCGACAACCTTGCTGATCGTCGCAACGCTGCTGGTTGCCGGCATCGTACTGACGATCGTGGCTTTGTTCTTCGCGCCGCTCGCGCTGACTCGTACTGGCCGGATCGCGACCCTATTGGTCGTGATGCTAATATTGATTGGCGCGGAGTGGGGATTGGGAGCGATGCTGGTCGGGATGATCATGTACGGCAATCCACTCTCGACCGTCTGGCTGTTCTTCATCGTGACCGCGACCGTCATCATGTCCATTTCGGTTGGACATTTATTACTAACAGCAACCGCGGCTCAGCTTACACCCGAAAGTGAGAACCGATCGACTCACCTTCGAATTTCAATGCTCATTTTGAGTGCTGTTGTGATGGCCTTGATCGCGTTGGCAATCCAAACGCTTGGGCAAGAAGGAGCTGGGGTCGCCAGTTTTGGAGCGATTGGACTGGCAGGACTATGGGCACTGGCAGGCAGCATGATGGCGGCCGAATCGCCCAGGATGACTCCGCGAATTCGCCGTGAGCTGCCTAGCAGTTTTGCCTCGCGGATGCTGCTGACCTGGTTAACGCCCGGCCCGGTCACCGGACTCGTGTTTGCGTCCGCCAACATCGTTGTGCTCACCGTGTTCATTCTGTTTGGGATCGATTACATCTTTGAACAGCCGAACTTTCGAGCCCCCGGTGGGAGCCAGCAAATGCTACGACGCTTGTGCATCGCATACTCTTCCTACTTGATTGGTTTCCTTGTCGCGGTCCGATTCATCATTGGAGTGATTCGGATCAAGAATCATCCGCGGGCCGAACTTGGCTTGGCCGCCTTGATTGCCGTTGCCGTGCTAACGGCTCTGATCCCGTACTCGATCGGCTTGCACTGGAACGACTACCTTCCCTATTCGTACAGTCCCTGGCAGATCACGAACTGGGCCTGGACGCTCTCGGAAATCGCTTCTGGGCGTGCTTTCGACTCGACGGTCCTCGTGATCGCCGTTGCGG
>JBGCGI010000096.1:0-4946 GCA_045110715.1 Rubripirellula sp. | reverse complement strand
GAGCAGCGGCAGCGTGATCGCGGAAAGCAAGAAACGAACGGCTCCGGCCGGCAGCGAATCCCGCGGAGCGGGGCCGATGACTGCAGGTTTACTATCTGTCGTCGCGTTCGCTGCCGCAGCAGCCCTACTTGGTATCGATTTTGTATCCAAGCCTGGCGGATTGGTGCTGGCGTTCATCCTGTGTCTCGCTTTGACGACCTGGGGAGCGCGTCTGCTGTCGCAAGCGGACCGCTGGAGCATCACAACAGCTGTTTGCGGGATCGCGGCCCTGAGCCTCGCCTACTTAGCCAGTTACTCAGCAATTTACTACTTGGTCTCGCCCAGTGCCGCGAAAGTCGAGTTCTCGGGTGCGATGCAATTCGTGATGCTTGATGTTGCTTTGGCATTCATTGCCTTGTTTGCCTTGCACGCAGCACTGCGTCAACGAAAGGGGCCGGCTTGGCTGGAGCCACTGCGGATTCACGCCTCTAGCGGATTCTACATCGACTCAATTTACAGACGCTTGTTCGGAGGCCTTTTGAAATCGTGAAGCAACCGAAAACAAGCCTAAATCGAAACGAACAATACAAACAAAGATCTTCCACTTAAGGATTTACAATGTCCAACAATGTCTTCACTTCTCAGGACGGTGCGTCAGCGGAGTCCCTGCAGTCGGTTCAGAACAATAAAACGTTCGCTGTTGAACCGGCCTTACACGGCATCCTGACCGACGCGATCGATTATGTCACCGACAAGATGGCGCCAGTATGGCCGCTGAAAGATTATGTCGCGGTGAACCCCTACATGGGCTTCTCCGACACCGAATTCCTTTCGACACGAGAGCACTTGCGGGGCGTTTCCGATCTGGAGCTGTTCATGCCGGTCGAGTACTACCGCGAGCAGTTTCAAGCGAAAACGATCACGCGTCACGACCTGTCAGCCGCAGTTGACGAACTGGTCGCCGACGGCGTGACCGGCGCCGAAGGAATTGACGTGAACCAGGTTGTCAGGTTCTTGCAAGACGGTCGCGCACACGGCCCAACAGCAGACGCCGAGTTCACTACGGCGAAGAATCAAACGCGATCTTTATTCACAGTCTGCGAGGCGATCGACACCGAGAATGGAACGTCCTACGGCGACCTGCTCATCAGCGAAATCTCTCGACACTGTGCAGCTCACTACGACCAGGGTCAATCGGGTTGGGTAAGCACATCACAGCAGCATTCACTGTATGGATCCTGGCGTGCAGAGAAATCGTACGACATGACGATGGAAATCAGCGGCGTGGCGGGATTCCGAAAGTTCGTAAAACAGCTGCCTGAGAACGCCGCTGAGGCGGTTGAGTTGCTGTTGTCGGAACTGAAGATTCCAGCTGAACTTTGGAAGAACTACTTGCTATGCAGCGCTTTGACGATGCCTGGCTGGAGCGCTTGGGCGAAGTACCAACATCGACAAGCAGAAACCAGCGGGGAATTGTGCGATGACCTGGAAGGGCTACTCGCAATACGACTGGCGTATGAGGTCGCGTTGGTTACCCACCACGACTTTGAAGTCGACTGGCCGACCATTGCAAAACGACACCTCGGCGAGCAGGACGGCACTCCCGATCCTAGCGAAAACGATCTATGGCGTTACGCTTTGCTAAGAGCAAGTGAAATTGCGTTCCGAAGCCGACTTGTCAGCCAAGTCGAAACTTCTCAGGAGACATTGTCGAATCCTGCCAGTCCGTTCTCAACGAATGAGGCAGTAACGAGCCGAAAGCTTGCACAGATGGTGTTCTGCATCGACGTGCGATCAGAAAGAATCCGACGCCACATCGAAGCGACATCGCCAGAAGTCGAGACCTATGGTTTTGCAGGGTTCTTTGGCCTGCCAATTGAGTTCGTCGAACTGGGTGCGTGCGACGGTCAAGCGAATGTCCCTGCGTTAATCTCGCCCAGCTTTAAAGTCGTGGAGGAATTCGACTCGGCAAACGGCGAGAAGGATGCCGCATCAACGGAGAAAGTCAAGACTTATCGTCGAACGCTTCGGTCCATACGGTACGCATGGAAAAGCTTTCAAACGTCCGCGGTTAGCATGTTTGCTTTCGTTGAAACGACTGGATTGCTGTATGGCTGGAAACTAGTTCAGCGGTCGCTCGCACGATCACATAATAGAAATGCGGGCAACGATGGTCTATCTGCATACGATTCAGATTTCCTGAGTCCATCGCTTAATGGGCTGGAGGAGCAAGGAATCGGAATGCAGCAGCAAGTGGACATGGCTGAGTCGATCCTTCGGGGCATTGGCATTGTCGACGACTTCGCACGCCTAGTCGTTTTCTGCGGACACAGCAGCCAAGTTGAAAACAATCCGCTGAAGGCCGGTTTGGATTGTGGGGCCTGCTGCGGACACAGTGGAGAGCCCAACGCGCGATTTGCCGCGAAACTGCTCAATCAACCTGAACTTCGAGAGCAGCTTGTCGACCGAGGAATCGTCATTCCTGACGACACTCAGTTCATCGGCGCGCTGCACAACACGACCACGGATTCAATCGAGTACTTCGACCAGCACCTGTTGCCAAAATCGCATCAGGGAGATCTGTGGGAATTGGGAATGAGCTCTGCCTTTGCCACAAAGGCGACACGAACAGAGCGACTGCCGCTCCTGTCGACCAGTGACGCATCGGATGTGGAACGTCGAAGTGCTGATTGGTCGGAAGTTCGACCCGAATGGGGACTAGCCGGCAATGCAGCGTTTATCGTCGCCCCACGTGACCTCACGAAAGACATCTCGCTTGATGGCCGTTCGTTCCTTCACAGCTATGACTACAAGAAGGACCCTGAGTTCGCTGTACTGGAGCAGATCATGACCGCCCCGATGGTGGTCGCGAACTGGATCAACATGCAGTATTACGCTTCGACCGTCGATCCGATTCACTTCGGAAGCGGCAACAAAACGGTGCACAACGTCGTGGGACAATTTGGCGTTTTCTCCGGAAACGGTGGGGACTTAAAGACCGGTCTGCCTTGGCAGTCAGTCCACGACGGCAAACACTACCAGCACCATCCGCTCCGATTGTTGGTCGTCTTGGCAGCACCTCGATCTGCAATCGCGTCGATCCTTGAAAAGCACGACAACGTCAGCGACCTAGCAACTCATGGCTGGCTGCAACTTCTCGCTCATGAAGATGGGCGTTTCTACCGATTCACCGAACGAAAGACATGGGAGGAGCTGAACGACTGATCGATGAATCTTTGCCAATCGATGACGCCCGTGTTACCTCACACTCCCCAGGGTTCTGGTGCCTACACACCCGAGTGAGAGTGAGACCGTAAGCGGCAGGATCAACTTACTGAACGCTAATCCCTGAACAACAAACCTAATAAGGAACCAATCATGTCAAACGCCACTCTATCCCCCATCTTTATCGCCGACTCGCTCGCCGACCTTTCCGTCTTGCCCGACTCGACAGAATGGCTAGCCTTGGCGTCAAAAGACGAACCCAAAGTTATCGACTGTCTGCTCGAGTCGCTTGAAGGCCGAGAAGCAGCTCTCGCTTCAATCCCGGCAGCCGACTACGACGTGACAAGCCGCCTCTTTCAAGCTGCGGTTCAAAAGGCCCTTCAATCGAGCAGCGTTTCGCATATTTTGCTGGTGGACACGTCCCGCTACGAGCAGGGATTGCCCACCGAGTCAGAGGAGGTTTTGCCGGAGAAGGCCGGAGACGTCGCGAACCGACTGATGGCCGGAGCGGTTTCTCAGTCAGCCTGTAACCAGACATCACAACAACGCTTCAAGCATGAAGTCAAACAGTTCTTGGAATCTCCTTCAATCAAGCCACTATGGGACGATCGCTCGATCGCAGTATGCGGATTGCTGTATCGCCAGTGCGATGGTTTGTTCTTGTTGTTCGATCCCGACTCGGACAAGTACACACCACTCGCCTCGACCTTCTGAATCGGCTAGATCGATTCTGAATTGCCCACTGGATCTTCGCTAAGGAACGTTATGTCTGAAGCAGCAATTGCAGACGACCAGTTGATTGAATCAATTGGTCGCTCTGATCACCTTGAACGGCTGGAAGCCGAAAGCATTCACATCATGCGAGAAGTCGCAGCGGAACTGGATAACCCAGTTCTGCTGTACTCGATCGGCAAGGACTCATCCGTTCTTCTGCATTTGGCGCTGAAGGCGTTCTACCCTGGGAAGCCACCGTTTCCCTTCTTGCACATCGATTCGACGTGGGAGTTCCGGGAGATGATCGAATTCCGAGAGCAATACGTGCGAGATCAGTTGGGTCTGAATGTGATCGCCCATGTGAATGAAGAAGGTGTGGCGAAGGGAATCAACCCCTTCGATCATGGCAGCAAAATTTACACGGACGTGATGCGAACTCAACCTCTAAAGGATGCCTTGACCAAGCATGGATTCGATGGAGCCATCGGCGGAGGACGGCGCGACGAAGAGCGTTCGCGAGCCAAAGAAAGAGTCTTCTCGTTCCGCGACCGACAACATCGCTGGGACCCACGTAATCAACGCCCTGAATTGTGGCATGCTTACAACACCTGGAAGAAGTCGGATGAGTGCCTGCGGATCTTCCCCCTGTCGAATTGGACAGAGCTGGATGTATGGCAGTACATCCTGCAAGAGCAGATTCCGATCGTTCCTTTGTATTTTGCGAAACCGCGACCAGTCGTTCAGCGTGACGGTGACCTGATCGTGGTTGACGATGACCGGATGCCTTTGAATGAAGGCGAAACACCGGAAATGAAGACCGTTCGATTCCGCACCCTTGGATGCTATCCGGTAACAGGTGCGATCGAGTCCGAAGCGACCACGGTTCAAGGGATCGTTCACGAGATGTTGACCACGCGTGTGTCCGAGCGGAACGGTCGAGCCATCGATCGGGACGAAGCCGCCGCAATGGAGCGAAAGAAACGCGAAGGCTACTTCTAAACAAGAAATCCGCTTTACATTGGCCAGCA
>JBGCGI010000095.1:0-12292 GCA_045110715.1 Rubripirellula sp. | reverse complement strand
GAACGAAGTTCGATGCCGCCCCAATCGCCAGGCGCCGGCGTGCCCGCAACGTTGTCCGTGTTGGTTTGCGCAATGCCCTCGGGCGTGAAGCCTGCTCCCACCGAATCGTCTGCCAGTGAGGTCATGATCACGGGGAATCCGCCTTGACCAATCACCTGCAAGGTGCCGCCAATGCGATCCTCGATGTCCAGCGGATGACCGCTGCCAATCAGAGTCGCACCATTGTCAAACTTAACCACCAAGCTCTGGTTTGCATCACTCTTCAATCGCAGACCGCCGCGATGATGATGCGAGTCCGTGTGAATGTCACCGCTGACGACGTGCACGATATCGGTATCGTCCCAGACACTTTCCGTTTGCAGCACTTCGCTACGAACTTCCAAGCCGTTGATATCGTTCCGATCAAGCCGGTTGCCCGCGATCAGCGGACCTTGATTGTCCTGATCGGAGACAAAGATATCGGAGGTTCCCGTCGATCGACCGTAGTCCACCAAATCGTTGAAGTTCAACGCGTCGGGGTTGATGCTGATCGCAGCACCCTCGTTATTGGTGATCGTGTTGTCGACAATGATCGGCTGGGCACCACGCACAAAGATGGCTGCTTCGCCATTGAAGCCACGACCACCACGGACCGACGCGATGTTGAAGCCGTCCGCGTTGTCGGTGATTACCGAATGCGCGATTCGCACGTCGGCTTGTAAGATTTCGATGGCATTGAACTCAGTGAATCCACCCTCGATTGGTGTCGAACCACCACCGTATTGGATTTCGACATAGTCCAAACTCGCGGTCGCATCTTGACGGAACACCAATCCGCCCCAATCTCCAGGCGATGGTGCTGTCGGATTGTTGTTCGTGTCGTAAGTTCCGCCGGCACCGTAGCGATCATCTAGACGACTGGTAAAGACAACGGGGTCTCCATCGACGCCTTCTGCATAGAAGTCGGATCCGAATCCAGCCTCAATCCGAGAGTTCTCGAGCTTGATGATCAGACCTGGATCGATCGACAAACGGGCATCGAATCTCGGCAGTGTGCGACTGGCAGCTGTGGCAGCTGCGGGAAGCAATCCGCCACGCTCGGTTCCGTCATCGGTATAAGAAGTCGTACCACGATCCAGTTGCGTTACGAAAATGTAATCGCCGCTGGCGGGGTCCAAACGATAGCTCCGCCGGCCCGCAAACTCAGCAGGAGCGGTCGGCAAACTGTTCAATACAATCGAACCGCCCAAGGGTGCTGTCTTCATTGCCGTTGGCAAACTTGCCAAAGACTCACGCCCCTCTTCGGTCACGAAAGTGATGCGATAATCGTAAATCGTCGAAGGCGTCAGGCTACCACCACTGGCATTTCCAAAGGTGACATTCAAGACATCAGGTCGGTCTTCCAACAACAGTGGACCACCAGGCTGGCCTTGCAGCACCAACACCTGACTGAGCACGTGGACGATGTCGTGATCATCAAACCGGCCTGCCACTTCCATCGGTGCCAACTGTCCCGCAGCGGGTGTCACCACGCGAACGAACAAACCGTTGGTCGTGTTCCGCAGCAACGTGTTGCCGGTGATCTCCGGACCAACACGGCTGTAATCGCTGGTGAAGGCTGCGACCCGCTGAAACTGGGGCTCATGGAAGTTCGTCTCGCGGAAACTGTTCGGGTCTGCACTGATCGCCGCATCAGCGTTATCAGTGATCGTGTTGTAAATCAAAGTTGGGCGAGCTTCCGCCATGAACAGCGCGTTGATCGCTGGCTGAGTCGGCGAAACGGATCCGCCACCGTACTGAATGCTCGCGTGCGAAGAGTAATCTAAGAAGATACCTTCGCTCTCCCAAACTGCTCGACCTTCGGCAAAATCGAAGTCATTGCGAAATTCGATACCAGCCCAGTTCCCAGCCTGTGGGGCAACGTTCAATGTATTCGTATCGACACCCAACGTGGCGTCGTCGTAGCTGGTAAAGAAGACCGACCCCAATCCATCCACCAGCGGATCACCGGCAGCATCGACAGCCTGAGGTGTTCCCAAGACTTGCAAAGCAGCCAGCGAGCGATCTTCGTCGACCGACTCGCTACCCACGCTGATCTTGGCGGTGCGAAGCTTCAAAATCGCACCGGCATCGATCATCACGGTCACGCCCTGAGGAACTTCGAACTCCCCACCATCGGACAGTTCACGTGTTCCTGAACCGCCGAACCCGATCTCAAAGGCAAGGTTGTCGTCGGTGGTGCTGATCAAATCGTCGTTACCACCATTGGGCAGCAAGCGCACGATATCGTTGGGGCGCGCGATCGCAAACGCAGACGCGATGGTCTGCAGTGGGGAAGTCAAGGTTCCCGAATTTAGATTGTCGTTGCCTTCAAACTTGTCAACGAAAATCACACGCGGCTCATCGGCCGCTGGAGACGCAGTGTCGCGGGCCACACGGAACCAGAAATTGAAATCACCACCTGCACGACCGTCGGCGTCACCATCCAATTCGGTCAATGTCGAATCAGTGATCGTCGCACCCACTTGTGACTCGAAAGTCACACGCAAGTCGTATGCACCTTCGGTGAGTCCGCCAAGTGCGCTCCCGTCCACTTCACCGTTGTAGTTGTCGTTGCCCGACGCACTGACACCGATGATGAAGTCCGTTGGGATCACACTGTTGGTGGCATCCCGAGGCAATTCCAAATCAACCGAGATGAACGAATCGTCGCTAAAGAAGTCGTCATTGGTCGCGACCAGCCGGTAGTCTCCGGCGACAGGATCGATGACTTGATAGAGCGACAATCGCGAATCCAGCATGCTACTGGCTTCCAACCGCTGCGCGAAAGTCTCCAACGTCACTCGACCGTTCGAGTTGGCTCGGAACGAGTAGAAATCGACATCGTCGCTCTCAGGTCGATGGAGTGCCTGACCGACGATGATGTTGCCTTCGGTCAAGAAGTCTGGCTCGACGGGCACGCCCGGATCTGCTGGCGTGAATCCAAGTGAATTCGGCTCGTCCGGCGAAGATCCGCCGCTCGCATCACCGGCAGGCAGCTCAAACGTGTTGCCAATGCCTAGCAAGGCGCCGACACCGCGAAGAGCTTCGACGAACCAACTTGGGCGAGTGTCGGGGCTGACACCATAACCGTCGTACCAGTTTTCACCGGCGTCCAGAACCAAGACTCCTTCGGACGGATCGGCATCGTTCACGCGGTAGATACTGAACGGCGTATCGATTCCTGTGTCCGCAGAAACCGCTAGTGCGCGCAAGTCACCAGTGACGATCTGCAAACCGCGATTCTGGGTCTCGACAAACTCGACGCCCAATCGCTCGGAGTACAACGCCAAGATTTCACGTGCACGCTGCTCTTGAGCAGGTGTGATCGCGTTCTCTAAGTTGTTCTCTTGCGGGTCCAATCCATACAGGTTGGCAAAGTTGTATTCGTAAACGTTGATGCCGGTCTGGGTATCCGTTCGCCCAACAACGGGCGCATCGCGGCGATAATCGCGTACACCTGCTGCATCAGCTGCGCCGCGCCATTGAGGAATCACATCCTTGGCAGCTTGGATCACGCCACCTGTGACAACCACGCTTTGGGTACCAGCGTTACCAAAAGGCACGCCCAGCGCGGCGGCAGCAGCAAAAGTATCCCCTGCATCGACGGAACCATTCAACGAAGTCGGTGCGGAGGGAAGAGCCTCACCGCGGCCAACTCGCAAACGGAAGGTTCCGGCTCCGTTGTTCATCGTTCCATCGACGCCAGTGGTCGGCACCAAGTCTGACAAGTCGTTCCCGGTGAACGTCAAAACCGCTCGATTCAAAGCGGGATCGTACTCGACGGTTGTCGGCAGAACGAGCGTGTCATCGGTGTTCTCGACGGTGTCCTCGGTGAACAGCAGTTTATAGAACTGCGGATTGACCACTGGAAGCGAACTGTTGGAGTTCGTCACCACACCTGCGTTCGGATTCGAAAGCGGATCATCGTTGAAGTAAACATGAATCGTGTCGCGCAATTGCATGCGCGCAGCCCCCACACCCACGATGGGCTGAGGAACGATTGCAACGACCTGCGGGCCGACCTCAATGTCCATGAAGATCTGCTGCATGGGTCGGGCCGAGCCCTCCGACCCTGGTGGGCAGAACAGTTCCCCTAGCTGATTCCGCAGTCCGACAATCGTTCCATTGGGATCCGTATCATCGAAACCGGCGACCTCGATCACGTACTGATCGTCAGGCAGCGTTTCCGCGAAACGTGCAACCACGATCCGTGAATTGTTATCGTCAGCAAATCCCAGGAAGCCAGGAATGATGGTCTCTTCGTTCCCATCGTCGAAGGAACCATCACCGCCAGATGCGCGGATCTGAATGGCAGCCAGCGTATTCGGATCCAGCGGTTGAGCACCGTCAAAGCGGAACGTCAACTCACGTGGCGCAACGTCCAGCTGGTTGTTTCCATCAAGATCGAATTGCTCGCCCGAGTTTGCAGCAACCGAAATCAAGCGCGGACCGGTTTCGATCCCGCCGACTTCCGCCGCCAGTAGTTCTCGTTTTTCAAGCGCTTCGTGATGAAGACTTCGCGATGGGGTGCGCAGATTGCGTCGGCGAAGGTTTCGTCGTTTGGTCATTGGTGACCTGGCATCAGGAGGTGGAGATAATGAATGAAACAGGATGCAAAAAAATTGTTTTTTCAACGCGTTTACCCGTGCGTTCAACACGGGTCACGAATTCAGACGTTTAGTCTCAATTTTTCACTTTGGAATTCTTCACGGGCTAATCCAATTCCCCGTCTAGGGTAAATTCGTCCAGCATCAGCGACAACGCTTCGTCGACACTGTCTGAGCTTGAGACCGCGGCACCGCCGGATGATACGGCTTGTACGGCATGTTCCGCCGCGACCGGCGAAATATCGAACCCAGAAGTCAGCAACAAGTCGTGAGGAACGATCTCGCCAACCCCCGTGTTTTCGTCACGCACTTGTTCGACATTACGAACCGGCAAGCCCGATGTCTGTGGTGCAACGAAGCTGGAGGTGACAGCACTTGCGTCTGCATCCGTGCTCATGCCAACCAGTTCGCCTTCGCCAAGTTGAACGCGACGAAGCTGATTGATCACCATCAATGCGTCCGAAGCCGAAACCCGTCCGTCACCGTTGGCATCGTAATAGTCTGGCGGTGGTGCACCGATTTGACTGACAGGTACCGAGATCGACGTGTCGTTGATCAACTCTCGGTTCAAGAAGTTGATCACTCGCAAAGCATCGATCGCAGAAATCTGTCCGTCAGCATTGACGTCCTCGTTCAAGTCGGCCAATGGGTTCTGGTAGCGAGACTGATTCAACATCAACTCAACTTCGACCGTTCCACTTGGACGGCCTGTCACGTCGATGACGCGGTAGCGGAAGCTGTCGGTCTGTCCCACCGAGCCGTCTTGGCTGGTGTAAACGAATGTGCCGTTTGAATTGACCTGAACGGTACCCAAAGCCGGCTGCGTGACGCTGCTGAGGTCAACCGTCAATGCGTCACCATCGGGATCGGTGTCGTTTCGCAACAGACCATCGGACGGATTCAAAATCTGCAACGTGGAGCCAACAGGCACGTTGTATCGATCCGAAGTCGAGATCGGATTGTCTGGGACCGGCGAGACGTTCAAGGTGAACGTGTCGCTCACGCGGAACGATCCGTCTGTCGCAGCAATCTCGATATCAACCGCTCCCGATTGGTTCGGCTTCAATTGAATTCGCAGTTGATCACCGACAAACCCGATCGAATCCACCAATGGATGCTGAGCGATCTGTTCCGTGGTTGGATTGATCACGTTCCCAATTCGAGCCACCAAGTAATCCAACGAACCGGCGTCTGGATCATTGAACACCGCGGCCAGGTTCGCAGTGACCACTTGGTCCTCTGTTCCACTCAGCGGGTTCAGCGTTCCAATCACACTTGGTGGATCGGGCGTGTCATTGACCGTCACATTGATGGGCTGGCTCGTGGGAGCCGTGGAACCGTCGCTGGCAGTCACCGTCAACAAGGACTCGCCGAAGCCAAACCTGGGGAACGTCAAACTCAGCGTTCCGCCATTCACTTCGGGAAGCACCACAGCAGAGTTACTGGAGGTCACGGTGAACGTCAGGTCATCATCTTCAGGATCATTGAACCAAGTGTTCAGATCGAAGGCGATGATCTCATCTTGCACCTTGGTCTCATCTCGTGTGATCGACAGCACGTTGATGTCGCCGTTGATTCCGATGAAGGTAGGCGAGTTGTTCACGCCGCCGACATTGATCGAAACGGTTCCAGTGCTCTCAGCACCGAAGGCATCCACGACGGTGTAACGGAACACATCGACTCCGCTGAACAAGTCAGCAGGCGTGTACTCCAAAGCATTGCTGTTGATCATGTGGACGGTGCCGCCCTGATCCGTGGTGATCGGGAACTGTCCCGCGACCAAATTGACCGTTGGATCGGCGGTCACCTCATCCGGTGGACCAGAGAAATCATTGTCCAAGATGCCAGGAATGGTTCCCGATCCGCGGATCGGAATCGACAGTGTGACGCCTTCCTGGGCATCGTAGTTGTCATTGGTCGTCCGCGGCGCGTCGTTGACGGGCAGGAAGTTGATCGTGACAGTGCCACGCTGCTCCGCTTCCTCGCTGATCTGACCAACACCAGGGATATCCGCCACGATGTAAGAGAACGTGTCAGCATCAGGCCCGTTGTAGTCAACCGGCGGCGTGTAAACGATCGACAGACCATCATCGCTGATCGAAACGTTACCGCCCAAAGTACTAAGAGCGTTTCCACGACTGCTGCCAGCAGACTGGATGAACAAAGGCTGGTCTGCCTCGGTGGCAGGCCCGGATACAAACTTGCTGCCGATCAGATCCTGAGCACCTGTTGGATCATTGGCGTCGACCGCAAAGAACGTCTGCGATTCGTCTTCGTTGATCGTGCGTGTGATGCTGACCGGCGGCGAGACAGCTTCCGGACGATCGTTGACGGGAACCACGTTGATCGTGACCGAGATGGGTTGCGAGGAAACCAGTTCCGTTTCCTGGTTCAACTGCACATCCGTGACGCGAGCACTGAAGCCCGTGACTCCGTTGAAGTCGACCGCAGGGATGAACACAAAGGTTCCATCGGCGGCAAGGTCCAACTGACCAGCGATCGTGCCATCAGCGGCCGTCAGTGTGCGTCCGCCCACATCGTCGCTGAAGATCCGAATCACATCGTTTTGGGCATCGCTGACGCCAGCCAACAGGCCGTCGTCATTCGCGGTCGTTGGAGTGAGCACGCCGTTGAGGTCCAAGGCCTGCAGAGGCTGGTCTTCTTCCACAACGAAACTGATGTTGGCTTGGTTGATGACAGGTGGATCACCTGGCAACAACGTCAACACATAATCTTCGACTTCACCGCTCAGAGCCAATCCGCTTGGCGACAAACCACCTTCGCGTGAAACGCGGAAGCGAGCGTAGGTGTCGATCGGTGCAGGCGGAACAGGAGTCGTTGGTGGTACGACGATGCAATAAGTACGAGTCTCGACCGAACCGGTTTCTGCAAACAAGTTGGAAGCATCGGCGTCTTGATCACACAGCCCACCAAGTCGCTCATTGAACAGTGCGTTGTTGGTGGTCGGAATGATCTGCTCACCTGGATCGTCCCAATCGCCATCGGCGTTGAAGTCGATCCAAGCTTCCAAGACTCCACCGCCAGTCACGCTGACGTCAATCGGAGTTGCCAGTCCTCGGTTCAACACGCCGGTCGGGTTGATGTCACTTGTGAAGATGACACCATCCTCATCATCTGCATTGACGGTGACAGTTGCACTGGTGAAGGTCACGCTGGCAGGATCAACAGGGCTTTCCTCGATCGCGCGAATGATCGCTGCCGCGATCGAAACCGATGACGATGGATTGTCCGGTCGAATGGCAAAGTTGTCTTCGTCAAATCGGCCGTTGACATCAAACTCCAAAGTCGCCTTGGCGACTCCGGTATCGATCGTGATCGTGTCACCATCTCGATCCAGTGCGTTGACCGAACCCGTTTGAATCGCAATCGTACCCTCGCCACCGGCCAAGCTGGTCGTGAACAAAGCACCTTCGGCAAAGATCTCAAGCAACAAATCGTCGCCGTTGGCCTCGGTGCCAGGCGAACCATCGAAGTCGGCATCGACGAACTGCCCGAGGAACAGTCGGTCATCCACCACGTGGCGAGGTCCATCGCTGGCATTGGTCGTTGGGTATCGGCCGGGGACATCGCGAACCGGATCAGGCGCATCGCCGAAGTCCAACCCAACGGTTGGCATCAGAATCGTGAACTGGGTCGACAAATCGTCACGATTGGCTTCCAGTGGGTTGCCTGCCAGGTCAGCAATCGCTGGCAACGAGTAGTTCGAGACTGGACCACGGAAGATCTGGCCGTTGGCAACGAAGAACGTTGAACCACCACGATCCTCTGCACTCAACGTGGTGACTGCAGGTTCGCCGGGTACATTGACGCGGTTGATTGCATCGATCAAAGCGAACTTGACTTGGGTAGCAGTGAAGGCAGGCGTGACTCGAATCGGAGTCGCACCACCGGGAACACCCGTGACGTTCAGTGTTGGTGCCCGAACCACATCGATGACCGTACCGGCCTGATCGTCCAACAGGACTTGACCGGTTGGGTTTCCACCGACGGTTTCGGCAACGGCACCAATCACCAAGTTGCCTTTGTTGTTGTTGATTGCCGCAGCCAAACTGATCGCGATGTCGCCGACCGTGCTGCCGGGCTGGAATGGCACCGCCACATTGTTCGCCGCGACACCGCCGCCACCGACAGCTGCCTCGAACTCGAAGGTCACGGTGGTCGTGCCTTGGCGAATGCTCAACACTTCTCCATCGCTGACGATACCGCGACGCAGGGTTGCTTCGGGTGCAATGCCCGAAATCAGGACCAACGGATCAAGCGGATCAACGATGCCGGTGATGTTGACGCGAGCCGCATCAATGCGACCGAGCGAAACACTTCCAATTCCAAGGTCCTGAGCATTGATACCGATATTGGCGGCGTTGATGGCTGCCACCAAGTTGGCGGCAATCACATCGACGGTACTGAACGAATCGTAGGCAATCGGAATCGCCCCTGGAATCGCCGACGGTGTCGACTGATTTCGATCAAACTCGAAGATCACATCGGCACCAGTGTCGTCGGTCAGCACGATCACGCTGCCGTCTCGCACGCCACCGCCACCGACCAAAGGCAGGTTCAGCAGCAGCGGACCGAAGACTTGAATCGTCGAAGCACCTGTGACCGCTGGTGAACCAGTCACCTCAAGCGAGGTTCCCGTTACCGCCAAGCCGAGATCCTCTTCACCACCGATGCTTAAAAGTCCGCCATTGATCACACGGAGGTCGTTTTGACTGATTCCGTCGATCGGCAATTGGCTCTGAATCGCATTGGAAACAAGGCTTGCGAACTCGCTGCCTGTCGTCAGTCGCGTGACGTTAACAGGAACATTGGAAGCCAAAACGGTGCTTGGCATTCCTGTGATTGGATCAATGATGTCGGTGCGGTTGATTTCCAAAATCACGTCGGCGTCGACCGGATTCACGGGCATGATTTCCAGCGTATCACCGTCCGTCGGCGTACGGCTCAAACCAACCAATGCCAGCTGACCTTGACCGACGCTCGCCGTTCCGTTGAGCGGCAAGTTCAGGTAGACCGAGGTGCCATTTGCTGAAACCGAAGGATTCAGCCCCAAGTTCGCCGAAGCAACCGCATCACGAATCGCTGCGGCGATCTCAGGAGCATTGAGCCCTGCAACGGGCACGAGCACGTTGCTCGCAACTGCGGCGACGTTGTTGGTGTCCAACTCAAAGATCACCGAATCCGTGCCATTGTCGACCACGAAGGTATCGCCATCGACGATTCCGCCAAGTCCAACCCCGGCGTCTGGAACTCGCAGACCCAAGGTTCGCGAAAGCTGTTGCAAGCCACTTCCTGTCGTGGTTGCTGTCGTTCCGGGCTCTGCACCAACCACCACGCCGATGATCTGCGGACTGGTGATGGAAGAACCATCCAAATTGTCAACCAATTTGACGTCAACGTCCAAACGTCCCGCGTCCACTTCAGCTTGGATCGCATCAGCAATGTTGCTGGCGATACCATTCAAGAAAGCAGGCAGGTCACTTGGAGCTGCTGGGGTTTGCGCCGGAAGCGGAATCGAAACGGAACCAGGCAACGTCGCGTTGTCGCTGTTGAATTCAAACACAACGATTGGATTGACGTTGTCGTTGATTTGGAAGATATCGCCGTCATTCAATACGGCGGCGTTGGTACCGACTTCAGGCACAACCAAAGTGATCGGCTCAGGCACCAACAGTGAGTAACCAGCCTCAAATTCAAACACCAGCGTGCCACCGTTGCTATCGGTGATCGAAACTTGATCGCCATCATTGATCAAATTCGGATCTGGAGCCACCAAGACGGTTCGATCTTGATTGTTCAGCTGGATTCGGTAGGCCCGAGTGTTTTCCCAGATTCCCGCCAACGGAGTCAGCGTGATGATGTTCTTGGTTTCGTCGTAGTTGAATGAGTAATCGATTCCTTCCTCAAGCAATCGGCCATCTTCAAACAACGTGACGTTGGCACCGGTTGGGCGAAGCCCAGGAATCTCGGAGACGACAACCGTTCGGTCATCAACACCAAAGCCTGCGAACGGATCCGACTCGTCTCCGGTATCACGAAGCTGGATTCGGAATTCGTCGTAGGTTCCGCTGGCCAGATTCAAGAAGCTTGTGGAAGGATCGGTATCGATACCGCCAGCATCGTTGTCACGTGGGATCTCGGAAGTCGCAACCGGGCCAATGAAGTCAGCCAGCTCATTGGATCCACGATCTTTAAAGACAGAGAAACCAATCGCACCCGGCGTCGCAAAGAACTCGTTGTCGACACGCAGCACACCAATCACGTCGCGAGCTGGAGCCAGAACATTACTGGCCGGCAAACCAATCGCACTCTTCAGCGTGACAAACTCGTCACGATCATCAACGGCGTTGATCGCACTATCGATCAAGATCGAACCATCAGCCGGCAAGAAGTTGTTACCAGCCGCATCAACAAACAGGGACGGATCCAAGGAATCCACCACGAAGTTGAAATCGTCGCTTTGGTCGGCAACGTTGGTGGCACCCACCACATTGTCGGTCGACAGACTTGTGTCGAAGACGTCAAACGGTTGCTCGAAATCGACGGGCCACGTCAGGTCAAAGCGAATCTCGCTATTGCGTTCCTCGTCGTATTGGAACACCGATCCGACCAACACCACTTCCTGTGGCTTGACGAACTGGTCACCAAACACCTCAACACGCTTACCAAAACCGGTGAACGTCGATTCTTCGATCACAACACTTTGGTGAAGGTTGGACAGCACGTTGTTCAACAGAGTTGGACTTGAACCGCCGGTCACCCAGATGCCGTGCTCGGTGATCAATTGATCGGCGTTGTCGGCATACTCGGGCTTGGCCGCATCCGGAGTCAACTTGAAGCCAGCTGCAATCGCCTCAGGGCTGAGCTCGATGTTCGCAATGTTCTCGAACAAGACGTAGAGCTCAGTCGTTGCAATTCCATCGGTCAACGTGTTTGCTGGAATGACAGAAACGTTTCCGTTCTCGGTGCGGTCGTGCCCGAACCCGAATGGGAAGTCACTGTCGATCGGTCCGTTGTAGTGAATCGGGGTTCCAAAGAAGAAGTTGCTGGTATTGTCGAAGCCTTCAGGACGCAGGGAAAGGTTGCGGACCCCTAGGTTGTCGCCCTCTTGGCCACCCAAGGCGAAAGCACGACCACGAGTGATCGGCCCGCTGCGGCCATCGGGACCGTTGCCGTTCTCGTGGTTACCCAGCATCGGAATGTCGACCTGATCCGCGAGGATCTGCAAACCGGCGATGGTTCGCGAAATCGCCAACATGATGTCAGGCACTCGATAACCATTGTCCAGCACGCCAGAAGCAATCAGCGAGACGTTGATGTTGCCGTTGGGCAAGATCAGGGTGTTCGTCTGCTCCGAGAACTCAAAAGTCAACTGGTTGCCATTGGTCGCCGCGGGTGGTCCAGGCAACGCGTTCAGCACGCCTGCGACGAAGTCGGGAATCTGCGAAATCGTGAATGTCGCTCCCAGCACATCAGGCGCTTTGGTACCGGTGTTGCCGCCGTTCTGATTTTCATTGCCGTCATCCAAGCTCAGCACGAACGAGCGTGGTGCGTAGACTTCCAAGCCAATTTGGTAGTCACCGGTTCCGCCAATTCCGGTGGTTCGCCCGGAGAGATCATTCGGGTCGTAGGAAACATTGCCG
>JBGCGI010000094.1:0-28858 GCA_045110715.1 Rubripirellula sp. | reverse complement strand
CGGTTGTGATGATGGAAAGGGTCCTGCTGAGTATCGCTGGGGGAATGGTCGGGGTTGCCGCGGCGATGTTGACGCTCAAAATCAGTAGCTTGTCCGTCGGCGCCGAAGCGGTCACGATTGCGTTCACGCCGTCGGTCAGTCTGGCGATCACCGGACTGTTTGTGGCGGCGCTCGCCGGTACCCTCGCAGGGATCTTCCCCGCATGGCACGCGGCGAAAACAGAAATCGTCCCTGCACTGCGACAAGCCTAGTTTGAGCACCGGTGCTGTCTCGACCGAATCTACCACGACACGAGGATGCTAATGATTCCTGAACGCTCGATATTGGCCGCTGTTGCTGCGATGCTAGTCCTCACGCTCCCGATCTCAGCAACGGCCGCGGATGAGTTGGAACTCGTCGCGTCGGGCGAGATGTTGGAAGGAAGTGCAGTCTCCTATTTGGTGCAGAGGTCCGACGACAGCTCGGTCATTCTCAACGCCAACAACGGGTTCTTTGACAAGGGCGCATTCCGAGCGGAGGGCCAACACGTGGCCGATCCATGAGATGCAGACTTGATCAAGGCACACTTCACGCTTTGAGTTCCGCTCCGCAACGCTACGGATGGCGAAGCGAGGTGGCACGTGTGGATTGCTGAAAAGGGCGAGCTGGAGGTGCTGGTTGAGATACAAGACGTCAACGGGCAATGGACTCTGCGACTGGACGATCAGAGTCGATCGCTGGATCGCAAAGCAAAACGCGTTTCCTTTGGCGTGAAAGAAGCGGGCAAACATACGATTGCCATTTCTCGATCGAGCGATAAGGCCAACGGGAAAATCATACAGTTGAGTTTGGCTGGCGCGGCAGCCAAGAACGCTCGCGTGTTGCGTGCGCGCTGGCGACCGGCGGCGGTGCACACGCAATATCACTGCAGCGATTGCCCCCAAACGAGAATGTGGGTTTTTGAGTCGCGTAGCATGGCCGATGCGAGTAGCTACTCTCCGATGACAACCCAGTTCGGCTATTACGGCGGATCATTCGACGCCGATCGTACGGCTCATGGGAACCTGAATTTCTCGATGTGGGCAGCGAACAGCAAGGCGAAAGCAGCGCCTCCGCTTGAGTCGATGCCACGGTTGACGGGAACGGGAAACGCGATGGCCGAGTTCAGTGGTTTCGGTCACGAAGGTAGCGGTGTCAAAATTCGCAATTGGGAACCGATCGCCAATCACGCGACTTCGATCATCCTTGCACTCCGAGTGGAAACGCATGGCACACTTGACACGTTCACGGGGTACTTTCTTGACGAGAAAGTGAATCGTTGGGTGATGTATGCAAGGGCCAACAAGCCTAGCAAGAAAACTCGCAAGAAAACGCCAGACGAGCCAACCTACTTGCGTCCTGCATCGTTCTGCGAAGTGCCTGGGCCGCCTGCTGTCCAGCGGATGGGTGACGTTCGCCGTATCATCCACCGGCGTGGTTGGTTTTACGGCAAGGATTCCAAGTGGCATGCCGTCGATCGCCAAACCACGAAATCGGATCGGCCGACAAACAAGTACATTACGACGAAGAACGGATGGTTTGTGATGTCGACCGGCGGGATGGAAATGATTCAATCCAAACCGTCTGTCTCTCTGCCAGTAAGCGTTGAACGTCCGGAGTATCTTTCGGCCGAGATGACGAAGCAGTTGTTCCAGCATCCGGTCGAGTTTGGGAAGTCTTCGACGAGTCGAGTGACCACTCGCTCAGCCGTGGTCAACTACCAGCTGAAGGATGCCGGAACCAATGCAAAGGCGGTTCTGTATTACGGACCCAAAGACTGCCTGACCTTCATCCAGCGAGCGTTGCATGGCACGGAATCAAAGGGAGTCAGCAAAGCGATGCTGGCATCGGAACGGACTTGGTCAAGTCAGACCGAGTCGAAGCCTGTGCATACTGGATTCAACCGGCTTCCATTGCAGGGTCTCGAACCCAAAACGAAGTATTTCTACCGATTACTCGTACAAAACAACGAGGGCAAATGCTGGGACTCGCAATCCGGTTCGTTCACGACGCGATAAATGCAATTTCGCTTCGATGGCTTTCCTGTGGCTTCCACGCAGAGGTCAATCGTTAAAGCTAGAGAGCCCGGGCAACGCGAAAGTAGCATTGTTCAGTGAGGATGGATGTGCCTACTTGAGAAGACTGACGCCTTTTCCGTTTGCAGGTTGCAGTTCAAGACTCTTTAAAAGTGTCACGCCAGCTGGGACGAGCAAACGCAGGTGAATGACTTTCTTATTGGTTGGCAGACTGGTTTCGATCGTTTGCCATTGATCGGACTTGGCAACGTTGACCTGGATACGATTGGCTGGCTGAAAATCTCGTTCTCCACTGTTTCGCCAAGAGACACCGATCGAACCGTTGCTGCTGACTTTGGCGACGACTTTGACGGACACGGGGCCCGCGAGATTCAGCCCGTTGCGAGTGATGAAAGGAGTTTGCTTCGCCGACTTCGTGGGGGTGATGCGTACTCCCTCATCGACTTGCGCAAGCGTTCCTCCACGAATGATCCAAGGCAGATCGTCTTGCTTAGAAGTCGATGTCGTCTTCCCTGGGACAAATTTATCCCGCAAAGGTGCGGCTGGTTTTCCGTCCAAGTAGAAGTCGAAATAGTCGCTCGCGGCTTGGGACATGGGATGCGCATCCAGGCCAGGCGGATCTAACTCGCTGGCCCAATTTGAGAGCTCGCGTCGAAGGCGATTGGCGATGTCAGGATGCTTGTTGGCGAGATTGTGCTTCTCTTCGATGTCGTCGCCTAAGTTGTAAAGGTATTCGCGTTTGCCGCCCCGAAGCAGTTTCCAATCGCCCTCACGGACCGCGGATTGCGACCTCCATCGCCAAGTCAGGAGTTGATGCGGTGGTTTTGGGTTTTGGCCGGTGAGATGTGGGATCAAGTCCACGCCATCAAAGTCCGCGGGGCTTGTTTTGATTCCTGCCAGCTTGGCGGCGGTCGCAGCAACATCCAGTGCGCTGATGGGATGATCAAAGACTTGGCCGGCGGGAATTTTACCGGGCCAAGAAACGACGAACGGAACGTGGATTCCACCTTCGGATAGCATTCCTTTCTCGCCATTGAGGGGATCGTTCAGCGAGCCGTCCCAGCCGGGACCGCCTCCCGGCGCATCACGCTTGTGAATCTTCAACGGTGCACCGTTGTCTCCGATGTAGAAGATCAACGTCTTCTCCGTCAGATTGTGTTCCGCCAGCGTGTTGGCGATCAGGCCGACCCCGTCATCTACCGCCGACAGCATTGCCAACGCCTGTCTTCGTCGCTGGGGCATCTTGTCAGTAAAGCGATCGAGGTACTTTTGAGGGGCATCCAATGGAACGTGGGGGGCGCGATAAGCGACGTACAGGAAAAAGGGCGCGTCTTTGTATCGTTTGATGATGGAGGCGGCGGCTTGGCTGCAACCGTCGACGTGATACATGGCGGGCTTTAGACGTGACATTTCACGGTCGCTGCCGTCCAGGTTGATGTTTGCAGAGAACTCCCGGCCAGCGTTCTGATTGAACACATGTTTGAAGCCATGTTTCGTTATCTCTGGTCCTGCGCCGAGGTGCCACTTTCCAAATTGAGCCGTGATGTAGCCTGCTTTGGAGAGTCGCTCGGCAATGGTCAGTTCATGATCAAAGCCATCGAGGGAAAAGCCATTGGCTTCAACGCCAAAGCGTGACTGAAACTTCCCGATCAGCAATCCGGCGCGCGACGGGACGCATTGTGGCGCGGTGCTGTAGCCGTGTCTTGCCAAAACACCGGCTTTGGCTAAGGCGTCGACGTGGGGTGTGCGGATATCGTCCAAGACACCTTGGCAAGACAGGTCTGCATGACCGTGATCGTCGGTGTAGAAGACGATGATGTTGGGCCGAGAGTCTGCGGCTATCAAGGATGCGGACAGCGAAAGCAGAAGAGCCAAGGTAACGAGAGACGTTTTCATGTGTTGTTCGATCGATTTTGAGCCGGGTTGCCGATGAATGTGAGTGGTCGCCAACTCACTGCAAGTCAAACGCCTCGCATAGCTCGTCGATCACTGCGGCTGGCATCCCAGCAACGTCGCCAATCGACTTGGCATTGATCACCGCTTCGGCCGTCGATTCGAGCACCTCGAGGCGATCAAATGAATCCAGGACGCTTGATCCCGTCACCAAGACGCCATCGTTCTCAAGAATGACGGCTGGGTTTCGGGCTGAAACGAAATCAGCGATGCCCCCATCGTTCCCGTACTGAACGCCATACTCGACCCGCCGAACGTCACGCAAAAAGACGTAGCTCTCGGGAATCGTTTTGACATCCAATGGAACTTGAGTGGAGCTGAACGCGGTGGCGTTGACGGGATGTGCGAAGACAATCGCTTCGACGTGTGGATGCTGCTTGTAGATCGCTTGATGAGCACGAGCGGCACGACTGGCAAGTTTGCCCCGTTCACGCTGATCACCTCGCACCAAGACAAAGTCCTCCGCACGCAACATCGCACGATCCTTTTGCGTCGGCGTGATCAAGAACGAGTCCGCGTCGACGCGAGCCGAAAAGCTGCCTTCGGTACTGATTAGCAAGCGCTGTCTGCATCCTCGACGCACAAAGTCGCGCAGCTCTCGTCGTCGTTCCTGTTCATGCGCCGTCGCTGTTCCCGGATCATAGGAATCGAAGTCGACTCCTCGCTGTGCTGCTTGATCCAGCTGTTGGTCGGTGAGGAATCGAACGTCTCCCAACTGATTCGCCTTGACCAGTGTCTTACCGACAAATTCAAAGGCCTCAAAACGCTTGAAGGCGGCTCCCAGGTCATGGCCGCCAACGACGACACCGTGGTTCTCAAGGATCACGCTGTCGCAAGGTTCAGCAAAGGTCTTGGCAATGTTCTCGCCCAGAGCCTCGCTTCCAGGACAAGCGTAGGGCGCAAAGCCAACCTTGCCGCAAACACTATGTGCCTGATGAAAGATGCGTGTGTTGGGCATTTGCCGGCAAATGCTGAAGGCGACCAAGGCCACCGGGTGCGCGTGGACAATCGCGCCAATGTCGCTGCGTGCTTCATAAATGGCTTTATGAAACGGGAACTCGGAGGAGGGAGGGTGCGGGCCGTCAACGGTTCCGTCGGGACGAACGCAAACGATATCGTTCCGAGGCAAGTTGCCCTTGTCGACACGCGCCGGAGGGATCCAAATATCGCCCGATGGATCGCGAATCGAGAGGTTTCCGCCAGACGTTGTGGTCATCCGGTAGCGATAGATGCGGTCCATCGTCTGCATGATTGCGTCGCGCGGATGAATGAGGACTCGGGCGTGACTCATGAGTAGCGTCCAGGGTGGAGGGGATGGCGGCGCAATCGCTGCGCTGGCCGAACGGCAATCGGGTTACGGTTGCCTGTTCGGATGAAAAGCGTCGGAGTTGAATGGCTTACCTGAGTCAGATGGCTCGAATGGTTACCTATCCGAGAGGGCGGACGACCGAAGTGCTGCGGTAATAGTCCATCAGGGTCTCAATGGACAGTACGCCTCCGCCCATGCCGCTCTTGTTGACGCCACCGTAGGGCACGCCGTGCGCGAACACGTTGTGTGCGTTGATCCAACTGTTGCCAGCGACCATGGCTTCAGCAACGCGAGAGGCGCGATCGTTGTCGCTCGTCCAAACGCTGTTTGCCAAACCGTAGTCCGTATCGTTTGCCATTGCGATCGCTTCTTCTTCGGTTTTGAACTTGGCCAAGAAAGCGACTGGCCCGAAGATCTCTTCGCGTGCAGCGACATTGTCCAGTGAGCCTGCCAAGAGAGCGGGCTTGACATAGTTTCCGGAAAATCCATCGACCTCCGCTGCTCCACCACCGAATAGGCACTCGGCTCCTCCGGCCTTACCTTTGTCCTGGTAGCTCAGCACGCGATCGCATTGTTTCGGGTTCACGACTGGCCCCATTTGGCTGTTGGGATCGAGCGGGTGGCCAATTTGAACGTTCTTCATTTGGGCGATGCAGTGACTCACGAACTCATCGTAAATGTCTTCGTGAATCAGCCACCGTGTGGCATCGCAGCAGACTTGTCCGGTATGAAAAGTGATTGCGCCGACAAGGGCTTCTGCAGTCGCCTTGACGTCAACGTCATCAAATACGACCGCCGCGCCTTTGCCACCGAGTTCGAGTTTGACAGGAACCAAGTTCCGGCCGCAGGCTTCGCCTACCAACTGGCCAACTTCAGGCGAACCCGTGAACGACATGCGTTTGATTTCGCGATTGTTGGAAAGAGCGGCGCCGGCGGTGGCTCCGCGGCCCGTCACGACGTTGAGGACTCCGTCCGGCACGCCAACTTCCTTGGCGAGCTTGGCAAGGTAGATCGCGGACAGCGAAGTGTCCTCGGCGGGCTTGATCACGACTGTGTTGCCAGACGCCAGCGCGGGCGAGATTCCCCAACCGATCAGCAAGAAGGGGAAGTTCCAAGGGAAGATGAACGCACACGCGCCCCAAGGTTGTTTGTAGGTCCATGCTTCGTGACCGGGAACGTCTAGCTTCGTCCGCGGTTCTACTTTGTCAGCAAGCGAAACGAAGTAGCGAAGTGTGTCAACCAGATTCTGGACATCGCCGGCAGCTTGAGCCTGAATCTTTCCAGCGTCCAAGGCCTCGATTTGCGCGATGATCGCTTTGCGCTGTTCCACCGCGTCAGCGAGTTTCAGCAGGATGCTACTGCGTTCTTGTTGCGACAGACCCGACCATGCCGGAAAGGCTTCGTTGGCGACGTCTACCGCTCGGTCGATCTCGCTGGCGGAAAGGTCGTGAAGGTCAGCGATCTTATCGCCGGAGCCAGGGTCGATGGTGGGAATCAATTCGCCCGAAGACGCGGGAAAGTCTTGGCCGCCAACAAAGCTCGCGAATGGGCTTTCGTTGAGAAACGCTTCGACTTCGGGAAGTAAGGCGACTTTCGTGGAAACGCTCATCTGTCAATTCCTAACCAAGTGATGTGGATGAAGAACCTGCAATTTAGTCGATCGGAGGAGTCCCCGCCACGCGGTGCAACTCAGGGCCAGGGTCTCTTCGACTTGCAGACGGGCTGAAAGCCGGCGGATCACAACGATTCGCTAGAGACACGGGGCACCGTTGCAAATGGTCGTCGAAATCGCGCGGCATTATTCTGGGCACAATCGACCTGGGCTATTCACGGAGAGCGTGAGTCGTTGATTCGTCCGCTCGCGGGTCATTGCTTTTGAGCAGATTTTCGTGCAGCAGTTTGCGAAGACGCGTTTGAACTTCCGCGTACTGCTTGAAACCGGCAACGTTGCCGATCTGATCTGAGTCCGATGCAAGGTCGTACAACTCCTCCGTGGGACGGCTGGCGAATGATAACTCCGCCACCGCTTTCATGGCGGTGTCTTCACGATGAAGTCGCAGAAACTGTTTGCTCGGCGATGGATCGATGTTGAACGAGAACGCACCGGGTTCGGTTGGCCATGGCTGAGACGCAAAGTTGTAGACTGGATTGTGCCCTCTCACTTCGCCGCTTTTCCATTGTCGTGGCTTGAAATTGCGAATGTAGAGGAAGTGTTTCGTTCGAACGGCACGGGCCGGATACGAGTAAACGTGTTTCTCCATCCCGGCCAAAACATAGGTGCGCTTTGCATCAATCTGGCCCGATGATTTGGAAGCAAGTAGCGGCATCAAGCTATTGCCCGTCATCTGTGGCGAAGGATCCTGACCAGCGGCGTTCAAGAAGGTCGGTGCCAAGTCGCAAAGACTGACGAAATCACTGATGTTTCGTCCCGCCTTAACGCGGGCACCCCAGCGAATCGCCAGCGGGACTCGCGTGCCTTGGTCGTAAAGCGTGGCTTTGCAGCGTGGAAAGGGCATGCCATTGTCACCACTCACAACCAGAATTGTATCCTCGAGTTCGCCCATCGATTCCAACTTGGAAACGATGTCGCCAACCTCGCGATCGAACCGCTGCACTTCCCATAGATAGTCCGCGATGTCGCTGCGTGTGGTTTCGTTGTCCGGCAAGCATTTCGGCACTCGGACATCAGCGAGCGCGATCCCGCTCCGCTTTCCAACGCCCAGTTCGTAAGGGCGATGTGGATCTTGACCACCGTGCCAATAACAGAACGGTTGCCCCGCTTTGCGATCTTGAATGAACGCGTCGAACGAGCGAAACCGTTCGCCAAACGAATCACGCTTCCGAAATCGATGTTTGCTGGGCCAGACGCCTTTTCCGAAACGTCCGATTCGATACCCAGCCGACTGGAGCATCTCGGTGTAGACCTCGTACTCTTGACGTAGCGATCCGCCGAGACTGTCGCCTTCCTTCAATCGCCAATGATGTTGTCCGGTCAGAATGCTCAGGCGACTTGGCGTGCATGACGGCACTGAGACAAATGCGTTCTCGAACAAGACTCCTTCGACCGCGATCCGGTCGAAGTGTGGCGTCTTGACGACCGGGTCGCCCAAGATCCCAGCATGCGGCCAAGACCAGTCGTCCGCCATGCAGACAACGATGTTTGGTCGGGTAGCCTCGGCGCTTACGGCAGAAAGAAACGCTCCCGAGAAAAGCGTCCAGCCGAGTAGAAAGACAGCCTTCATCGTCGCGGCATCCGATAGGAGGAAGGACGAAAACCGAGCGCATCATTCAGCGAAGCGAAGAGTGAACCGGGAACGCCTCAATAGTCGGGTGACATTCTAGCATGACACGTCGGGCAAGTCCGCAAGGACTGCGTCCCAGGTGTCGTGGCGGGTTAGGCAACCGATGACTTCAGAGAGTGGTTTGGCGTGGATGCCAGGCAGGTTCGCTTCGTTTGGATCCACGGTCTGAAAAGCGAGGCGTTCGTTGGGCGGGCAAAACTGCGCGTCGACATCGGTTCGGTTGCCTCGCGCGTCGATCCGATACCACCCGAAATCAGTAAGGTAAACAGCGTTTAGACCATGAAGGCAGTAGGGAGGGCCGTCGCCACCGATCGAAAGTCGTTGATACGCCAATCCGCAAGGAATTCCGTTGGCTCGCAACAACGCGCAAAGTAAGTGGCTTTTGGCGTAGCAGTAGCCCGTGCGATTCTTTAGCACTTCGGACGCGGACAGGGTGACTGGATTCAACTGAAAGTCGGAGCTGTGCCTGATTTCGTCGCGCACGAACAGGAAACACTGACGTGCCGTGGTTAATTCGTCATCGGCCGCCAGTTGACGTGAAAGCTCAAGAACTTGCGGGTCGTCGAAGTCAATCACTTCGCAGGCGGCTAGATATTCACTGGGGTTGGGATTCATGGGATGGATCGTACCACGGGCCAGGGTGCGATGGGTTTGGGGCGTGCTTAGATGGGCCGCGCGCGCTAAATCCGCCCACTCGCTGACGAGTCTCGGCAGTCCATGCGATGGTTGGGATGGTCAAGGCAAATCGGTTTCGCGTATCTCGGCCAAGGGGTTGTTACACTGAGTTAGCATGGTGGTTGGTTGAAAGGCTCCTCGTCAGCGGACGTCGGAATGGAACGAATACTCAGCGTGGATCGTAGCCCAGCGGTGTTGGTCGGAACGATGCTGCTTGCGCTGATGGGCACTGCCGCTGCCGACGCTCAGAAACTGCGCGTTGGATTGATTCAGCGGATCGAGGCAAGCGGGGTCGAGATCGACGACTGTGATCGGCTTCGCCGATGCTTGGTCGCAATCGATGGATCGGCCTCCCTTGGTGACCATCATTTCCGGCTGTGTTTGCCCGAAGACGTTTCGCCTGGAGATCGAACGGTAGTGGGAGCCTGTGGGCGGCCCGTTCGCGTACCAAGTAACTGGGATTTCGATGCGGATACGAAGTTCTATCGCGGGGTTATCTGTGGAACGGCGCGGCCGGAGTCCAAGGCACGTGGAGAACTCACGAGGCACTATTCCGGGGCGGGGTACATTGTGGATGGCAATCTTCCCAACGATCTAATTGCGATGATCGGCAGTGATGGAGACTGGCATGTTGCATGCGATTGGAATGCAGATTTGCAATGCGTTGACAAGGAAGTTTTTGTCTTGCCGCGGGAACGACTCGATCAACCCCATCTGTTCCAACGTGGTGATGCGGTCCTGGTGTTTCAGGCGGTTATCACTCCGAAGCCAACGGAACAATTGACGCTGCGGCTATGGACGGCCAGCAAAACGTCGATGGCAGGTTGGGGCCATGGCGATACTTCAGATCCTTCCGTGTTGAAGACGCTGCTGCGTGTTGTTGGGCAAAGGGACGACCTGGAGTTGGTGTGGATCGATGCAGAATCCATGATGCCGGCGTCGATTGGATCGGCCATGCATGCAGCCAAACAGCTCAATTGCGACATCGTGTTTGCCGGTTTGGAAGCAGCGGATAGAAACATGTCGGACATGGCCAAACTGTATGCCCTCTGTTCGCGAGAAAACGGCATTCCAGTGGTTCTTAATCAGCGAACCATTGTTTCGCCGAATTTCATGGTCGACGCCAGTCTTTCGTCCATTCCTGATATCGCTGAATTTCAATACGAGCGTCGGCGGATTACCCCCAACGCCTATGCCGACCGAGTGAAGGAGTTGTTTGCCGATCCAGGAGCGATTCGCAACACGGCATCCGAGAAGTCAATGGCGGACGGCGAGTTCGATCCTTCGTCTCTATTCGCGAACGCGGAAGACGGGATCGGACACGAACGATTTGTTGGATTTGGAGATGGGAATTTCGTGGTCGCGCGTGTTCCTTTCGATGCGGTGGATGGCCACTTGTTGTTCGGCTCAACGCCTGTGTTTTCGGTTTCTGAAAGCGGCATTCGTCTGTATGACGCCCAGGGACGACGAATCAAGGGAGATGGAAGCCGTCGAATGCCAACAACAGATGTGATCCTGGGGCGCGGCGGCTATCTGGTCGCTTTGGAACAGTATTTTTTCAGCGGCCTGAAGCGGAGGATAACGTCTCCGGAATTCCGGTTGAAATGGACAAGGGCCGCAACGCCCACCATTGAGCTTCAGCACAGCAAATCGGCGTCTTCGAAGCAGTCTGTTCGTTTGGTCAGTGAGGATGAATTGCCGAGCGTGTTGCAATTGAACGTTCCCCTGCGGCTAGCCCGACTAAGGCAGTTCCCATCTTCAGAAGTTCCAATCGCGGTCAAGCAAGCTGCAGGTCCACTTCTGGAGGCCGGTCCCTATGTACGATCTTGGTGGTATCGCGAGAAGCCACGATTCGGTTCGATCAAGACTCGCGCGATCTACCAAGAAGTCAGAGGTGAATTGCCTGCTTGGAACGATAGTCATTTGCAGCTCTGTAAGGTCTACGAATCGGGTCGACGGGGCAGCGTCGGACGAATGAACGAAACCGACCATTTTGTCGCGCAGACAGCTTGGATTTTGGTCCAGGCATTCGCCCTGCCCGACGATTTGCGAGAGGCTCCACGCTTGGTGCAAGCGATCGATCGCCCTAGCAGTGATCCGCTGACAAGTTGGGAACGGACGCAACATCAAAGACAAGCAGTTGTCCGAGCAGGCCAGAATTCAGAGGTGTGGGTCGACACCTTCATGGGAACAACCGCAATGAACGTGTCGTGCGGCGCCGACTTCATGGTTTCGACGTTTCAATCGAGTGCCCCGGTGCGACAGACATTTCGCTGGGTCCGCTGGATCGGCATGCAACCATACGAAGCTCCGAAGCCGCCCGGATCGAACCACGAATGGATGAAGCACTACGACCAGGATCCATTAAAGGAAATGCTACAGCAGAGGCTCTCGACGGGTTTGACGGCATCCGAGATCCTTAATGCGACACCAAAGCCATCCGCCGGATCGGACAATATCATGGCTTGGCGTCAGTATCTGATCGCGCTGGATCAGCCGTCGATCCGGAAGCAGCATTTGAACCGAGTGATTGTGGCCGCCGATCGTGTTCTTCAATTTTGCAATGACAAGTTGGGTGGACTCCCTCGTCCTGCGGCTCCTCACTGGCGTGACGAAGCAAGATTGCGCTGCGGAGGTGGGGATGAAGATCCTTTTGCGGATGTAAAGGCGTTCTCGGAACGAACCGACGCAGCGGGTTGGAAGGTCTACGCTTGGGCCGCAGATGCTGCTTACCGCAAGGTTCGAGCGATTGGATATCGAGAGTTGCCGGATGTGTTGCGCGTGCATCCGATCGACGATCTACCAGCACAGAATGAGGCGTTTGAGAAAGCCCTTCATCAACTGTGTGGGATTGCCGAGGCGAATGATCCACGGTTCGTACTGGCACTAATCCGGCATGAGCGGCGTCAGGGGAACGCAAAGCGAGCATACGAACTCTTGTGGCGAAACGCCTACGAGGGGCCTGCGATGCCTTGGTATTTCAAGAAGGAACGAGATCTGTTTGGCGACATGGGTTGGGAACCACTTCGTCGCCTTGGGTATGCTCGGTGGTTTCTTCGCGAGTCGAAGCAGGGCGTTCCGTTCTAGCGGGACGTGCAGCCATTCGAAACGACGCTGGCCAGCGAAGTTGCCCTCGCTGGCCAGAATGCTATGTAAATCGTCACTCTTGTGAGTCGTTGCTTTATCGCAGCAGCGAGAGGACGTTCTGTGGGTTTTGGTTGGCCAAAGACAACACGTTGGTACCCGATTGAACCAAGATCTGTGCTCGAGTCAAGTTGGCCGATTCTTGAGCGAAGTCGGCATCTCGAATGGAGCTCTCTGCTTCTTGCAAGTTCGCAAGTGTTTCATTCAAACTGACCAAGTTGCTGTCCAAGGTCGTTGACTGGAACGCACCCAATCGACCACGAATGCCAGTCACTTTGTCAATCACTTCGTCGATGATTTCGGCTGCACTTGTGACATCGTTGGTCAGGCTGCTCGATTGGCCACTGCCGAGCTCGTAGAGTCGACCGGTTGGGCCGCCCAGTTGACCTGTGCTAACGCTGCCGATTCCCAAACGGGCTTGCTGGTTGCTGGTGACGTCTGGACCCAGTTGGAACAGAGCTCCACCGCCTGTGATCGAGAACGAGAAGTTTGCACTGCTGCCGGCATCGACCGTCAGGTTCAGGTCCAAGGTGCTCGTGTTGATGGAGAGCGAGTTGGCGTCTCCGCTTGCCTCGACTCCGTTGACCGTCGCAACAACATCTGATCCCTCGCTTCGAGTGGCGGACAATGTCGCACCGAATGTGCCTGAATCACCCTCGTTGATCACGTCAAGATTGACCAACGAGTCGCTACCGTAAGCTGTTGAGGTGAAGGTGAGTCCGGCTGACGAATCGAAGGCTGCACTCACGCCCGTGCTGTCAGAAACCAAGTTGACTGCCGCAGCGATCTGAGTTCCGGATGTGCCAGCACCGAAGTTGAATGTCTCTGCTCCAGCAGCACCGTTGAGTTGGAAGACGAGAGAGTCGTTGAGGACTTCTCCACCGGTGCTTCCGGTATCCAGGCTGGCAATTCCATCAGCGATATCGACCTGTGCAGCAGCAAGACCAGTCGCGTCAAAGACCGCTTCTCCATCGACCTGAACTGCGTCGATCAAAGTTGCCAAGGCAGTCAAATCCTGCGGAGCCGATTCATTGACGGTCACAGTCAGAATGTTCTGCTCATCGTCAAACGATGCGGCGTTGGTAGCACCTGATACAAACTCAATGGCAACATTGTTGAATTCTGATCCCGGATCCACAGCGTTGATCGTCAGGCCGGCGCCTGTTGCCACGGTGGCAGCTGTAGGAGCGGCTGCCGTACCAGCGGCTGCTGCACCCGTCGCGGTGAATCCATCGATCGCGTTGATGGCAGTCTGAATCACTTGGGCATCAGCATCGGCTGCAGTTGTGAAACTACCTGTGATGGTCAGAACACCAGTATTTGAATCGTATGCTGCTTCACCCGTGTTGCCGACCGCCGCTGTATCAGTGAAGGCGATTGTGGTGAAGCCATCAACGCCCGTTATCTGAAGCGTCTCACCGTTGATGTCCTGCGATACCGCTGCAATATCAGGCGTCGCTGCCGTCGCATTTGCTGAAGTGGAGAAGGATCCTGCACCTGCAACAATCTCGGCCTGTGTGGCAGCGGCTGACACGACGACTTCAACGTCGATTTGACCGGTTGACCCCAAGTTAGCTTGATCGATGTTCACATCGCTGACGCCACTGACGGTGCCCGCATTGCTAACAAAGTCAAGTGACCCGTCCAACAACTTTCGTCCTTGGAAAGTGGTCGTTTGGGCGATACGGTTGATCGCTTCGAGGGAGCTGTCGATCTGCAACTGATTCGCAGCGACCTCTTCGTCGCTCAATGCACCCGTGTTGGCCGCTTCGACAACCAAGCCACGAATGTCGTTTAGCAGGCTACTGACTTCACCCAGAGAGCTGTCGGCCGTGCTGATGATTTGGCTAGCACGACGAGTATTGGTAATCGCTTTGCCGAGGCTGGTGATCTCTGACCGCAGAGCTTCACTTGCGATCAGACCAGCTGGGTCGTCTGCACCGCTGTTGATTCTGAGACCGGTACTCAGTCGTGTCAGAGCGGTTTGTAGATCGTTGTTGCTGGACTGCAAACGGTTCTGAGCAACAAGCGACGGTACGTTGGTATTGATTCTTGTCATGGTTGATTACCCCAATTGGTGATCGCGGACGTTCGGGAGCGAGGCCGGCCGCGACGGACCGGTGATGACTTTAGGGGACGACAAAACGTCGACAGATAGACCAAAGTCACTGATTCTGTCATCGGGACAGCGGGAGCATGTCAGGAGCTCTCCCATGACAATTTGAGAGCAACCTTTGGTGACCGATAGGAGAATCCGCACAGCCCGAAGAATCGTTAACCTCAACCTATCGAATATTCGGGTTGCGCAGCGCGGCGTCGAATAGTTCTAGATTTCTACGACGGTTCACAACTGCATCCGTGCGAGTTTGTGCTGCTGTTTCCGTTGTAACCGGCAAGTCTTACCAGGTCCCAATAGAAAACGGCTGAGTCGAAGTCTCAGCCGTTGGTCGATCCTTTTTGAAGGTCTCGAGTGTTTACTGCAGCAACGAAAGGACGTTCTGCGGGTTCTGGTTCGCCAACGATAGTACGTTGGTGCCAGACTGAACAAGAATCTGTGCCCGCGTCAAGTTCGCTGACTCTTGCGCGAAGTCAGCATCGCGAATCGAACTCTCGGCTTCTTGCAAATTCGCCAATGTCTCGTTCAAGCTGACCAAGTTGCTATCCAGTGTGGTGGATTGGAATGCACCAAGTCGCCCTCGTAGGCCGGTGACTTTGTCGATGACTTCGTCGATGATTTTGGCAGCGCCTGTCACATCGTTTGTGAGGCTCTTAGCTTGACCGCTACCGAGCTCGTAGAGCCTGCCAGTCGCTCCGCCGAGTTGGCCGGTGCTGACGCTACCGATTCCCAGCCGGGCTTGTTGGTTGCTTGTCACGTCGGGGCCAAGCTGAAACAACGCTCCGCCACCGGTGATCGAAAACGAGAAGTTTGCGCTACTTCCCGGATCAACCGTGATGTTCAGATCCAGCGTGCTGGTGTTGATCGCAAGAGTGTTTGCTCTGCCATCGGCCTCGACGCCATTCACGGTGGCAGTCACGTCCGATCCGACGTCTCGATTTGCTGACAGGTTGTCGCTAAAGGATCCGCCGGGTCCTTCCGTGATCACGTCGATATTGACGAGAGCATCCGACCCATAGGCGGTAGATAGAAAGGTCAGTCCGCCAGCCGAATCAAAGACGGCACTCACGCCGGTGCTGTCCGAAACCAGGTTCACGGCTGCTTCCAACTGAGATGCTGTCGTCCCTGCACCAAAGTTGAAGGTCTCCGCACCATCGGCCCCATTGAGCTGGAAAACCAAGTCAGCTGCAAGCACTTCGCCGCCGGTCTTGTCGGTGGAGACAATGCTGGCGGGCTCGGTAAACGCAACCGTGCCCGTGCCGGTGACGGCGGCTGAGAATTCGGTCAAGCCGTCGAGTGCGGATGTGATGGCATCGAAGTCGGCGTTGGTCGCAGTCGCAGCTGCGGAGTTGTACCGAACCGTCACCGACTTTTGGTCTGCGTCGTAGGTGGCGGTGGCGGCGGTGTCCCCAAGGGTCGAATCATCAACGAACTGAATCTGGACGTCGTTGGCGTCGGATCCAGCAGCGACGGCCGTCAAGGTGATCTCTTCGGTTCCGTTACCGAATGCAGCCGAGGCCTGTGCACCAGCCGTGAATGCTCCAACACTCGCGTTCACGTTTGCGCGTCTGGCTTCTTGCGAGATCACGACCTCGACGTCGATTTGACCGGTCGATCCTAGATTCGCTTGGTCAATGTTGACATCAGCTATCGAGTCAATCGTGCCGGCATTGGCCACGAAGTCTAACGAACCATCGAGCAACTTTCGTCCTTGAAAGGTCGTGGTCTGAGCGATTCGATTGACGGCTTCCAGCGAACTATCGATCTGTAACTGGTTTGCAGCGATCTCTTCGTCGCTGAGTGCACCTGTGTTCGCAGCTTCTACCACGAGACCACGAATGTCATTCAACAAGCTACTGACTTCACCCAGCGAGCTGTCAGCCGTACTGATGATCTGATTGGCTCGCCGGGTATTGCTGATGGCCTTGCCGAGGCTGGTGATCTCGGACCGCAACGCTTCACTTGCGATCAAACCGGCTGGATCATCGCGTCCACTGTTGATTCGCAGACCAGTGCTCAGACGGGTCAGCGCCGTTTGCAAATCCGAGTTACTCGCCTGGAGACGGTTCTGAGCAACAAGTGAGGGAACGTTGGTATTGATCCGTGTCACGGCGGCAAATCCTTTGCGGTGCGTACATCTAAATAGCGATCGAGCCGGGTCTACTCTGAGCGCGCCTCCGTTCGTTCGGGTCGCGTCATGAGGACAGGGCAGTGACCCCGTTCTCTACTTCGGATCGACCCCTCACAATCCTGCTGATAAGGATCACGATTACAATCGGATAGTTCGGAACAGTCCGGACGAGCGGTATAACCGGAACTTCTTAACACGCTAGGCGTCGATGCGAGGACTTTGAGGAGGCAGGGCCAGATAGTGGAAGTTCCGGCGCTCAGCGCGCGGGGCAAGCCGCGCTGTGATCCAATTCGCCGGTCGTCACCGCGCAAATCAGAGCGACCCGTCTTTCGCTTGTGCGGAAAAATTTCGCACTGTTTTTGTCCGGTTTAACTGAAGATTCGAGGAATCAGGCAGCCGACCGGCCGATTCGCCACTCCGGACCTGCAGTTGGGCTATTCGGGTCGGTGTACAGAAGGCCTCGTGCCAAATTTCATGCTAACGTTTTAGTGAACCTAACCGCGCCATTTTGACGATCCAACTTCTAAGAGACGCCGACGCGGTCAGAATTTGACACTCCATCCATCGCTGCTTTGAAGCATCGGACGCCGGATGCGAGTGCCAGTTCAACGTGAAAGTGTCCAATTGAATCCAGGTCGTACGCTTGGTTTCGCACGCAAACAGTAGACAATTGTTGTCTGCTGGCCTTCCTTCGAAGAAGAAAGTCATGGGGCGAATACAGTCATCCATCGGATTGATCACCGGAACCGATATTGCGGGGACGGTCGATCAGTTGATCTCACTCAGCTCGCGCCCTCGCGATCGTTTGGTGGCTCGTACAGACACTTTGCAGGCAGAGGGCCGTGCAATCGCCGAACTGACGGCTTCCGTGATTGGCGTTCAATTGGCTGGCAACCAGTTGAGCAACGCGTCGACGTTTCGGTCGAAAGCTGTCAACTCAAGTGACTCTGAAACGATTTCTGCGACAGCTGGTAGCGGTGCATCGACGGCAACGCATCAGGTTCGGACGCTTCAGACCGCAGCAACTCACAATGTCCGTTCTCTGCAACGACACTCGTCGCCCGATGATGCGCTTGGATACGCCGGTTCGATATCGATCAATCCAGACGGTGGACTTCTGGATGCTTCGGCGGCTCTGACAGGGCTGAACGAGGGACGCGGAGTCGAAGCAGGCTCCATTCGGATCACCGATCGATCGGGCAGCTTTGCTGACATCGACTTGAGTGATGCTCGAACCATCGATGACGTTCTGACGGCGATCAATGACGCCGAAGTGGACGTGCGTGCGACCACCGTGAATAACCAAATTCAATTGATCGACGAGTCGGGCAGCACTTCGTCGAACCTTCGGGTCGAACAGCTCGGCAGTGCCGAAACTGCTGCGGACCTCGGCCTTTGGGGGATCGATTCAGCAAGCAGCACCGCAACCGGCATCGAGTTGGAGCTACCCTCCGGTACGAATGCCCTTCGCGGGGTATCGCTGAGCGAGCTGAGCGGTGGCAACGGAATCGGTCCGCTTGGCAACTTGGACATCGAGCTTGCGGATGGAAGCAGCGCTTCAATCGACCTTTCCGCCGCAACCTCCACCAGCGAAGTGATTGACGCCATTGACGCGTCCGGCCTGGATTTGATCGTTCGACTCAACGATGCTCGCAACGGTTTTCAAGTGCGAGACGTCTCGGGCGGAAGCGGCAGTATCACGATTTCGAGCGTGGACACGACCGCCGATGAATTAGGCCTGACCGCCTCGACAACGAGTGACATCGTTGTTGGCTCCAACCTGAATCGACAAACCGTTACCACTGACACACTACTCTCGGACTTGAACGCTGGTCTTGGAGTGGACACAGGCAGTTTCACGGTGACGGACAGCGATGGGGTTGTGAGCGCGGTGAACTTGACCGTCGACGAGATCGAAACGGTTGGGGATTTGGTCGACGCGATCAATGCACTCGCATCCGATGTCACGGCTTCACTGAACGAAGCCGGTGACGGAATTCAGATCGTCGACAACGCCGGTGGGGCTGGCACCCTTGAGATCGCTGATTCGGGCAATGGAACAACGGCGACCGATTTGGGCTTCGCCGGAACAGCAACCGATCAGAATATCGGCGGCAATACAGTCTCAGCACTGGTTGGCACGCAAGCGAGTGTGATCGACATCGCGGCAGATGATACCTTGTCATCGATCGTCGAGAAGATCAACGACGACGGACGCTACGGAACCGCGTCGGTTGTCTTAAACGACGACACGACCTACTCGCTTTCAATTCAAAGTAACAAAGGTGGCGAAGCTGGCAAGATTGCCATCAACACTAGTGGATTCGAGTTCGATTTCCGAACCGAGAGCCGCGGACGTGACGCACTGATCGCGGTTTCTACTGACGAAGCGACCGAGCGTTTCCTAACGTCCAGCGATGGTGTTTTTGAGATCAATGGAGCCGGGTCTTCCTCTTCCACGGTGACCACGGCAACGCTACTGACAGATCTGACTGCTGCAGCGGGCAGCGGTAGCTTTACGGTGACGGACAGCAACGGGGAACGTAGCGCAGTCAACCTCACGGTAGAAGAAATCACCACGGTCGGCGAACTCGTCAATGCCATCAACGGTCTTGGGCTTGGTGTTTCCGCTTCCATCAATGAAGACGGTACCGGCATTTCTGTCGTTGACACCGCTGGCGGAACTGAAACTCTTACGATCACCGACTCTGGCAACGGTGCCGCGGCGTCGGGATTGGGAATCGCGGGCGAAGCATCCGAGCAAACGGTCAATGGCGCCAGCGTCACTGCCTTGATCGGGCCCGCCACCACCGCGTCAGGTAACGATGACTCAGGCGGATTGGTTCTGACCGTGAAGCAGCTGTCTGATTCGCCGATCACAGTCACTGTTGAAGATGACACCAGTGCCGTCGAAACCGCGGCTCGGTCTTTTGTGACGCAGTTCAACTTGCTTGCCGACAAGATTCAGTCGCTGACCTTCTTCGATGCCGAGTCTCAGGAAGTCGGCCTGTTGTTCGGATCGAGTGAATCACTGCGGATCGAGAACGGATACTCGCGACTGTTGTCGGGTCGCATCAATTCCGCGGGTGGTTTCAAGTCGATCGGGCAAGTGGGCATCTCGTTCAACGATCAAGGAAAACTTGATTTGGATTCGTCCAAGCTCAATGACGCTTTGGAGACGAATGCGGCAGACGTGGAGGCATTCTTCACGACGGAAGAAACCGGACTCGCAGATCGCTTGAGTACGCTTGCCGATAGAATTGCAGGCGCAGAAGACAGCCTTCTGATCAACCGCTCCCAGACCTTGCGCTCGCGGATTGAACTCAATGGAGAGCAGACCGACAAGCTTAACAAACGCCTTGAGGTCGAACGAGAGCGGTTGCTCCAGCAGTTTTATGCGACTGAGGAAGCGATCTCGAAAATTCAGTCTGGGCAATCTGCGATCGATACGATCAAACCGATCACGATTTAGATGAAGTGCACGGGCTGTGACGCCGAACTTCACGACATCCCCACTAAGATTTAATCGCTCAAGGACGAAGGCACGATGACGACCAATCCTGACAATTTCGGTCAACGCAATTCGATGACGGGAAGTGAGCAGTATTTGGACGCCTCCATTCGTACTGCTACGCCGGCGCGGTTGCGACTGATGTTGCTTGATCGCAGCGTTGAAGTGGCCCAGCGAATCGCCGATTGCTGGAAGAATGGCGAGGCCAAAGGATGTAACGAGCACTCTTTGCGTTTGTTGGACATCCTCAACGAACTGCTGGGCGGCATCACGGGAGCCGCTATTGAAGCTGAGAACAAAGTCTGCCAACAGGTCGCTGACCTGTACGTGTTCTTGACGAAACACCTCATTCTGGCCGAAGAAACGAGCGACTACGGAGCGGTGGAAGAAATTCGGACCGTGCTCGAAGTGGAAGCCGAGACCTGGCGAGCTGTTTGCGCACAAGAAGCTCCTGCTCCGCGAACGAGCACCGTGTCGGCGCCTGTCAGCGGTGGCCTCAACTTCGAAGCCTAACGGCTTGCACGGCAAGTCAGAAGCCAGGCTGCGTCACGTTGGGCACCACGAGGGCCTATTCGGGATCGCCGTACCACAAGTACTCGCGTTCTTCGTCCACAGAGGCGAATTGTTCTTTCGCCGAGAAATTGATTCCGGCAGCTTTCAAGCTCTTCACGCCTTCATCGGAAATGGCATTGTTGTCGAGAATCAGCTTGTCCAGTTGCTTTGCCCCATCACTTTCGATCAGCATCTTCACGCCTTCGTCTGTCACACAACCGTAGGTCAGATCCAAGTAGTTCAGCTGGTCAATCAGACCGCTCGATACGATTTGGGTGATTCCCTTGTCTCCGATGTCTGAGGCCATGAATTGTAGGTGCTTCAGCGACTTCAGGTGCTTTGAAGTGCAAATCGCCTTGATGTCCTCGTGCGTGAGGTAAGCGTCCTCGTCATCTGGTTCCAAGCCATGCGGAAACATGCACAGCGTCTCTAGGTTGGACATGCTCGCATTCTTTGCCAAAATCGGAATCGGGTACCGTGTCAGATGGTGCACGATCAGCGTCTTTAGGTTTGGCAGCTTCATTTTGAACAGTTTGGCCGTATCGATTGAGCGAGCGGCAAAATGAAGGTGCTCAATTTTTGGCGTGTGACGCAGAAGTTCGATCGCGCCTTCTCCTTCGGTGTGACAACTTTCAAAGTCCTCGAAACCAAGTCGAAATTTGCGAAGCTCAGGCAATCGAGCACTTAGCAACGTGACGATTCCGTGATCATCCTCCGTCCAAGTCTTGCCGTCGACAACGATGTCCTCCTCCAAGTACTGAGTCGTGTCGATGATCAATTCTCTCAGCTGGGCCAGGTGTGGAGACTTGTTGAGTACATTGCCGAACCGCAAATCGAATTCAGGAACGCTGATGCTGTGCAAGAATCCACGCTGGAATTTGTACTCGTACTTGTCGCCACGATAGTTTTCCTCATAGTCCTTCTGGTCGATCAGGTAGGGCGCCAAATCGCCCAGCCAGTTACGCGCATGTTTCTTCAGCAACGCGGCTTCTGACTTCTGCATTGTCTTTCTCTTTGCAGATGCCAACTCATCGCTCTCGAGCGCGATCTGCAAAATCATCAGCTCTCCTTGGGGATCGCCGTGCTCAATCAACCAATCGGCGTAAACTGCGTAGCTGTCGACATTGTCAGGGTTTTCTGCGATCGCATTGAGAAACGGAGCAGCATCTGCTTGGGGACCGTCGGTCGATGCATCACTTGGAGCGTCGCCACCAATCTCTACATAGCCCTTGCCGGTCTTTTGGGTAATCAGCTTGTCGTATGACTTTCTCGCCTTGTCATGATCAGCAAAGTCCTTCGCTTTCGTTTGCCCATCGGTGCCGGTTCGTCCGTAGGTGACGGTGTGCGTGTTGCCATCGAGCTCGATGCACCAAAACTTGGCAGACTTTCCATCGAAGTACTCAAAACGGCGCGATGGTTCTTGTTCTGATGACATGCCTTGATCCCCATTCTAACCATGAACGTTGCGTTGAGCGCAAATTGTAGAAGATCCTGAGAGTCATTTCATCCACCGACTCTTGATGCAAGCGCGGCGCTGGCAGTGTAGATCAATGGTGCCAAGTTCATTTGCTGCTGGTTTGCTTCGCCAGAATCCACCATGGTGATATCGCTTTTTCACCAAACGTCTGTACGAATTGACTCGAAGGGGCAGAGATTCGCTATTCACTTTCCCAGCAAACAAACCGGTCGTTGCTGACGCTGCCCATGGATTGGACGACGGCTTCGTTGTCGAAGCCAGGTAGCTCTTGTAGACGCTCTAAAAGCACGCCGGACAACGGATCACTTTGCGGAATCACAAAACTGTGCTCGCCGGCATCGAGCACAAAGAAGACGTCTTCGAGAAACGGGCCTTCGTCTGTCGTCACGATCAGGACGCGTTTCAAATCCGTCCAGTGAATGGATGCGAGTGTTTGATCACTGCGAGTACAAGTGAAGGCCGCTTCGTCGATCGTCGTGAGACGGCAAGTAAGCGAAGGCTCCGCGGGAGTCGTCCTATAAAACACGGAACTCAGCCACTGGAAAACTCGCATGATCGTACCTTGAGTTGATGGTCGGTTATCCTCAAGACACTGAATTCATCCCACGGGTTCAAGCTGCAATCATTTTTTGCCTCTACTCCAAGTTGGCATGCCTCGTTTTCATTTTTTCTTCCGGAACATCCTTCTCCCAGATGATGTGTGACACCAACGCCTCTAGGAAGCAGAGCGTCGATAGCTCGAACGCTGTTCCCATGGGCATCCCTTTCACTGATCCGTACGAGTCGGGTTCCCCGATTGGAAACACGTCGTCGGATAAAGCGCCAATTGATGAGCCTTCTTGGCCAGTGATGAGCACGATGCGAGCGCCGATCTTTCGAGCCCGCTTGGAGAAGGAGACAAGCTGCTCGGTTTCTCCGGAGCCTGAAATCGTGATCAGCAGATCGTTCGAGCCGATACTAGGAGTCACAATCTCACCAACAAGGCTGACGTCGTATCCGGCGTGCATCAATCGCATAGCGAGAAAGCTGCCAACCAATTTGGAACGGCCTGCTCCCGCAATGAAGATTCGTTGTGCCTGATCGAACAGCGCAGTCAGCCTTTCGGCGTGCGTCTCTGCGGTTGCATCAAGAATCATCGAAATCTTGTCGAGCACGAGTTGTTGATTTTGACGTTGGAACATTCAGCTGGGGCGTTTGAAGATGAGAGGGCATGGAAGAGCGTTCGATCGCAGCGCCCGGCGAGGGGCAAACGCATGCAATCCGCGTTGCCCTCATCTCGCCTACGCTCGACTCACCGAATGGGAGCGTGATGTAGATCACGGTGAAACAACTGCTTTATGCGTTTGCAGCCAAGGCGTTGTCCAGCGTCTCGCGGATCTCTTTGGCGGCTTCGGCGGGTGAATCCGCGCCGTAGATCGCTGCGCCGACGACCACGATGTTGGCTCCCGACTGAACGACTTGCGCGAGGGTTGCTGGTTTGATACCGCCAGCAACGGAAATCTTGACGTCCAGGCCGAGATTCGCGATCGCTGTCAGATCGCCGAAAGGTGTTTCACCGGCGGCTTGAGCGTCCAGTCCGGTATGAACGCCAATGATGTGTGCTCCGACAGCGGCCGACTGCTGGGCACATTCCGCTTTGTCTGCAACGTTAATCAGGTCGACTTGTACTTTGGCGTTATGTATTTTCGCTGCCTTCACAACACCGGCAATCGTTGCTGTTCCAGAAACTCCTAATACAGTGCAAATGTCGGCCCCTGCAGCGTAAAAGGGAGTCGCTTCGTATTCGCCGGCATCCATTGTTTTCAGGTCCACCAAAATCTGGTGATCTGGGAACCGCTCGCTGAGCGCTTGAACGATTTTGAGTCCATTGTATTTGATGCACGGCGTACCGACTTCAAACACGTCCACATAGGGCGCAACCTGTTCGGCCAGGGCCAAGGTGGCGTTAAAGTCAAGCGAATCGAGAGCCATTTGGATCATTGGTTTGGTCATCTTGGTGTCATCTTTCGTGGGTAGAATTGAAATCATGCTGAAACGCATGCGAAGTTCTGTTTGTGAATGTCGCGAAGGACAGCGAAACGTCGCTGGCGTGCAACAACAGCAGAATTCTCGTAAGAAGCGTCTCTTGCGTCTTGGACGAGACCAGCAACCTTTTGTAAAATCTGCGCATGCCTGATTTTTCAAAAGAGATCCAGCAGTGGCGTAGTCACGTGCTGGAGTCACTCATCAATCCTGTTGGATTCCTCGATCTATTCGAGTTTCTTCCGCAGGTCTACATGTACGTCAAGGCTGCCGATGGCCGCTACTTGCGAGTCAACCATGTCGTTTGCCGAGTGATGGGAGTCCAATGCGAGTCCGAAGTCGTTGGGAAAACGGACTTCGACTTCTTTCCGCCGGCGATCGCCACCCAGTACGTGGATGAGGATCGCAGAGTCATCGAGTCGGCCCAAACCTTGCGTGATCAAGTTTGGTTGGTGCCCAACAGCGACGGCGTTCCTCAAATCTATTCCTGCAACAAGATTCCGTTCTTCGACAAGCAAGGAAAAGTGACTGCGCTTGCCGGAGTCAAACGACCTTTTGAGCACTCCGACACCATCCCAGCAGGCCACGGTCGACTGATGAAGGTCGTTCGATTCGTGACCACGCACTACGGAGAGGAGATCGTGGTGGGGGATCTGGCGGCCGAAGCGAACTTATCGCAGAGCCAGTTGCAACGAGAGTTTTCCCGGCTGTTCGGAATTACCCCGAGTCGCTACTTGCGCGAGGTGCGAGTCGGCGTAGCGAGGCATTTGTTGGAAACGACTCAGACACCGATGTCACAGATTGCGATCGATTCGGGGTTCTACGACCAGAGTCATTTCTCCAAGCAGTTCAAAACGTCGACCGGTCTCACGCCACGCCAGTATCGACAGAACTACAGCCTGTTCGACGATCACGAATCAAAGGACGAGTGAAACTGATGTCGTCCACTCATTGACGAGGCTTATCGCCTGCCTTGCCAGTAACGAACGCTTCCTTGCAGATCGCATGAGACGATGAGCGAATCAGCCGCGGCCACATCGAAGTCGAAAACTCGAATCTTGAAAGTTCTTCTTTTAGCTCCAAGGCTGATCGATATCATTTGGCAGGATCGCACGAGGGCTACCACGAAACGGCTGATAACCCGTTAGCGTTTCAAACGGGTTTCCACCGAGCGCGTGAAGGTCGGCGACTCCTTCGGCAGAGATTCGGACTCTGCATGCATATGCACTCACAGCGACGGAAAGACTTTGGCTCCAATCCAACAGTCGCCTAGGGTCGGACTTGGCCGAAGTTCGCGATCTTTAGAACTGAAAGTAGACGAAGGGGCGAAAACCACGGGGAGCGTAGAGCAGCAGGCTCCAAAGAATGATTGCAGTTGCGAAAGGAGAGTACCACGCTTGGTAGGGCAACCTCATCGCTCGACGGAGTTTTGTTCCCCAGGCGATATGTTCAGCCAACAAGCAGCAAAGTGCGCCAATCGCCAGTGGTGGATACCAAGCGATGCCTGAACCGAATGTTGTCATCTGTTTCAAGACGATGACTGTCGCATGCATGTCGGTGCTGCGAAATAAGACCCAGCCAACCAGTACGACAAACATTGTCAAAATCCAGCCCAATGGGCGAGGAAGCGACAAGCTGAGCACTTGCTTTGCATAGCGTTCGATCGCCAAGGCGGCTCCGTGCCATATTCCCCACAACACGAACGTCCAGGCGGCGCCATGCCAGAGCCCTCCCAGTGTCATCGTGATGATCAAATTTCGGTACGTCGCGAGCTCGCCACCTCGATTGCCACCCAATGGAATGTAGAGATAGTCTTTCAACCATCGGGAAAGAGTCATGTGCCATCGGTGCCAAAAGTCCGCGATCGACGTGGCCAGGTAGGGGTGTCGAAAGTTCGCTGGGAAACGGTAGCCCAGCATTTTGGCGGCGCCGATCGCCATGTCCGTGTACCCAGAGAAGTCGTAGTAGATCTGTCCCGCGTAAGCCAACACGGCGATCCAAACAGTGACTCCGCTGTAGAGATCCGGCCCGGCGAAGACAACATCGACCATCTCGCCCAAGCGGTCGGCCAACAGCACTTTCTTTAACGCACCACGCAGCAGTTGCTGGAATCCGCCATAGAATCGCCTTCGCGACCATTTGGGTACCGAAGCCAACTGCGGAAGCAACTCGCGTGCTCGCACAATGGGTCCCGCCACCAACTGTGGGAAGAAGGCAACGTACAAGGCGAAGTCAAGAAACCGCTGGACCGGATGGAGTTTGCCACGATAGACATCGATTGTGTAGCTAAGCGTTTGGAACGTGTAGAACGAAATTCCAACCGGCAACAGGATCTCCAGTGTGCCCGCATGAGTTCCCATTGCGGTCAACAGCGGCTGCAACGAATCCAAGAAGAAATTGAAGTACTTAAAAAACCCAAGCATGCCCAGATTTGTGCACACACTTAGTAGCAGCAGCTTCTTTCGCGTTGCTTGATTGGTGGAGCGATCAATTGCCCGCGCCGCAAGAAAATCGACAACCGTCGAGAGCACCAACAGCCCGCAGAAACGATAGTCCCAATACGCATAGAAGTAGTAACTGGCCACCAGTAGCAACGAGTTTCTTGCTGTACGACCCCGGCACAGCCAAGCCGCGATCACGACCAACGCAAAGAAAATCGGAAACTCGATTTGCGTGAACAGCATGCCTAGGGAGTCTCTTGCTGTTCGAGAGAAAGGAGCGTCTCACTGATTCGCCGTCCAATCAATGCATTGCCATGGCGATTGAAGTGACCGCTTCCCACCAGACCGTTATCAAAGCCATTGGGCATTTGCCCGCTCTCTGCCAACTCGCGCAGCCCGGTTCGAAGGTCGATGACAGAGAAGCCGGCTTCCTCGGCCGCCTGCCGCATCTTGACAAAGTCGTCTTGGTGCGCGTCGTCCCAGAGCATTCTGCCGTCGACAATTCGCGGCAGGTTCGGTGCATAGACCAACAGCACAGGCCGTTTGGTTGTGTCTGAAATGGCTTGCATGCACTTCGGCCATTCGTAAGTCAACAGCGCGGACTCTGTCGTCTGGCTCGCGACGCTTCGGTTGACAGGCCCGATGTTGAACCTGACTTCCCGACCGCTACCATCCGATGAGGTCAACAGATTCTTAAAGCCGTGATTCAGGAATGCTGGCAGCCATCTTGCGAGTTGGTTTGAGCGAGGTTTCACCTTCTTCAAGGTTGACGGCGGACCACCCGCGCTCAGCAAGTCCTTCAAATCGGTGATCAGGATGATGTGGGAACCGATTTGCAGTTCGGTTTCGACGCTTTCCATTTGCATCAACCAGTGTGCCGCCTCATCACCACTTCGGGCCAGCGGAAACACATCCAGTTTCCCTTGGCCCGATCGCTCGATCTGCGCAAAGATTTTGTCTGGGTCATTGACGCAGAATCCTTCTCCCTGCGAGTCACCCCATAACGCGATGCGTTGACTGTCGGGCGAAGGCTCGGAAACGGATGTCTTCCCAGCCATCCCCAGCGGACCAAAGTGGGTCGTCGCGTAACCCTCGACGCGCCAGCGCATTTGGCTGCCCGCGGCCATGGTGACGACACCGCGATTCTGCTCGCGCGGGACATAGCCACGCACGAAAATGGGAGACGTGATCGCGACCAAAGCAGTGCCGCCGAGCAGCCCCACTAACCATCGCCAGAACAGACCGGAAGTCTCGCGTTTCATCCTTGGCAAGAAACTCATGGTGGTTGGTTCAGCGTGACGGATTTCCAAATCGTGGGCAGCAGATCGATTCAGTAAAACAACTGGCACACATTTGCTCACCACGAGACCGTACAGTGAGACGCCTAATCTGAAGATTCGCCGCGAAAAACGCAATAGCATTGCGTCTTTTGGATCCTGGGACGCGGTGGCTGGAAGAAGCACCCGCCTTCGATGACAATGCGTTAGCATGATCTGCTTTCGACGAAGTCGTCGCAAGCGTCTCCGGCCGACCTGTTCCGAAACCCAACGATTCAATATCACGCAATGAGTAACACGATGATGAAATCTGACCGTCGTACATTCCTGAAGACTGCCGCTGTGGCGTCAACCACAATCGGCGCTTGCAACCTTCAGCCCGCCAAAGGCGCAGAGTCCAACGACAAAGTGAACCTCGCGATCATTGGCTGCGGCGGTCGTGGTGGAAGTGTTGGCAACGAGGCTGTCAAAACAGGCATGGTCAATGTCGTTGCCCTCTGTGATGTCAATCCCGCTCGCACGGCTCGGTTCAAGCAACAGCACCCGGAAGCCAAGGTCTATGACGATTTCCGGAAGATGTTTGATGAAATGGGAGGTCAGATCGATGCTTGCACTGCGGGCACGCCCGACCACACCCATTTTCCGATCACGATGCGGGCGATGGCGGAAAACGTGGCCGTCTATGTCGAGAAGCCGCTCGCTCACACCTTCGAGGAGTGCGAACTGCTGATCGCCGCAGAGAAAAAACACAATGCGATCTGCCAGATGGGGAATCAGGGACACTCTTCTTCTCAGCGAATGCAGTTCAAGACCTGGGTCGAACAGGGGATCATGAAGAACATCCGTCGTGTCGACGCCTGCATGAACAAGGGACGGCGTTGGCACCCGTGGGGC
>JBGCGI010000093.1:0-59671 GCA_045110715.1 Rubripirellula sp. | reverse complement strand
CACCATCGCCTCCCCGCGTCTCGAGCGAACATAGACAGGTCCGCCATGGCGGACTCCGATGGCTTCGGCATCTTCGGGATTGATTTCGACATAGGCCTGCTTGGGATAGAGTTTTCCCAGCACTGGACTTTTTGCAGTGCGTGTTTGCGTGTGCCACTGACTGACGGTCCCTCGGCCGCTGAGTAGAACGAAGGGAAAGTCGCTGTCGGTTGCTTCGGGTAGAGGCGTCACTTCGTTCACGATCAGTTTTGCGCGTTGGTCCTCGTGATGGAACTTGCCATCGTGAAAGAGTCGGCGTTGCTGTGGCGGATGTTTCGATTCTTGTTGGTCCTGTTCGGACCAGGGCCACTGTACGCCGCCACATGCATCCAACTGTTCGAAGTTTTGGACTCCAGTGATGTCGCAGGGTTGATCCTTGCTCGCTCTTTGCATAATCCGAAACACGGCTTCCGGATCAGTCCACTCCGAGAACATGTCGCCCACGCCCCAGTAGTGGGAGATCGCACGAAAGATCTGGAAGTCTGCGAGTGCCTCGCCAGGAGCGCGTCGAACTTTCTTGATCAAGCCGTATCGCCGTTCGCTGTTGATGAACGTCCCTTCCTTTTCTCCCCAACCAGCAGCTGGCAACAACAAGTCTGCATGGCGCGCAGTTTCGGTCGAGTGATACATGTCTTGCACCACCAGGAAATCCAGTTGATCGAGTAGCTCTCGGGCATCGTTTTGATCGATCCAGCTGTGAGCTGGATTGGTCGCAATCACCCAGAGACCGCGAATTTTCCCCTCGCGGATGCCTTCCATGATTCTGTCATAGCTCCAGCTTCCTTCGGTTGGGATTTGGTTGCTGTTGATCCCCAGCACGTCCGCAATTTTGTTGCGGTCCGCTTCCGACTCGAATTTGTGGTGTCCGAACAGGTTGGTGGTATTGCTCCAAAGACGGGAGCCCATCGCATTGCATTGTCCGGTAATGCTGTTGGCGCCAGTTCCTGGTCGACCAATATTGCCGGTTATCAAAGCGATGTTGATGATCGCCTGAGCCGTTCGCGTGCCCTCGTGGCTTTGATTGACGCCCATCGTCCACCACAGCGACACCGCTTTTCCTTTGCCAATCGTCTCAGCCGCCCTGCGAATCGCTTCCGCTGACAATCCGGACTGTGCAGCAACGTGAGCAACAGGGAAATTGGCAACGTGTTCACGCAGTTGATCGAAACCAGACGTGTGGTTGCGAACAAAATCCTCGTCAACACACCCCGATTCGATCAGCTGGTGGGTGATCGCGTAGAGCACCGCCAGGTCGTTCTTCGGCTTCAGCTGCAAATGCTGGGACGCTGCCATTGCTGTTTCGGTGCGGCGAGGATCGAGGACAATGATCTCGGGCGAGTTCGTATTTCGCAAAACGCGTTCCCACATGATGGGATGCCCGATGCATGGATTGGAGCCAACGAACACTAAGCAGTCGCTCTCCTCGAAGTCTTGATAGGTGTAGGGAGGTGCATCGAATCCGAACGATTCTTTGTACGCGGTGACTGCCGTCGCCATGCATTGCCGAGTGTTCCCATCCCCGTGTTTGATTCCCATGCCAAACTTTGCAAGGGCGCCCAGAAACGCCATCTCCTCGCAGGGAATCTGGCCGGTGCTGAGGAATGCAACGGAATCTTGTCCGTGCTTCGATTGGATTTCTTTGAATCGCGAGACGAACGTTTTCAATGCTTCGTCCCAGGACACTTCGCTTCGCTGGCCGTCGGGGCCCCGTAGCAGAGGCGCAGTTGCGCGATCATCGGATTCCAAGACCCTGAGAGCTTCCCAGCCCTTGGGGCAAGCCATTCCGAGATTGACGGGATATTCCGTTTCTGGAGTCAGGCCAATGGCTTCCCCTTCACGTACGTGGATACGCAAGCCACATCCCGTTGCGCAGAACCCACATGCTGCTGTCGTCGTTCTGTCAGCCTGCATTGACTCGTGTGTCATCCCTAAACCATGCAGGCCTGGGTGCAGGAGCAACTCACGCGTCATCTTGCCGTCTCTTTGCTGCAGCAGTTGAGGCAGTTGAGCTTTCCGGAGAGACTCCAGAGTAAATGATTGACTCATCGAAGCGTCCCAGGCATGCGGTCGTAAACAACACTCGAGAAATACAGCAACCGTTCACTGAGTTCTCCAGCCAACATCATCAATCCACTTGCCGCGACAACGATCATGGCGAGCCCTGGTGCCGCAAAGATTGCCGCCAGCGCACCAATCGTAAGCAGCAACAACGAGACAACTCCGCAGAAGAGTCGGTCTGTGCGCCAATTTGCCAATTGCTCTTCGACCAGTCGCCTTGAGCGGCGATCGTACTCATCGTCCTCGTCCCAGGTTGGCCCAAGGTGAATTCGCCACTCCCAATGGAGCTTCGAAAATTGGGTCAAGAATGACGTCACAAGCAGGAGACTGACGGTCGACACGGGAGTACCAGCATGAATCATCGCGGCTGCTGCGATTGCGGTTCCACAGGTGATTGCTGTGCCGAAGAAGCGAATCATGGTTCTTTTGAAACGCCAGAGTTGACGTTTGGTTGCGACATAGATCATGCCGCTGCTGAACAGGCCAACGAGCCCAGCGACAACTGCCATCAATAGCATGGCACTGCCTGCCCACACAGGGACGAGTTCGGAAACCCAGTCAGGAAGATGGCTTCCGAAAACTGGCAGCCAATACAAAGCAACCGTTGCAAAAAGGAGGCCGACAAACTTTCCCAGTACAATCGCCTCGCGACTGAGCCAACTGGTACGCAGGCCAAGGAACACTCGCCAAGCTCGGAGCGGTTGCCCGAGATGCAGGGGAGCGAAGTTCATTCCTACCCCCGCAATCACGAGTGCGGCAAGCACGTTGATACGCGTGGCCTCGATTGGAATGAGCGAACCAGTCGTCCACATCATGAAGGCCGCAACCCTTTCGGCGAGCAACATTCCAACGGCAACTTGAGTGGCTACCAACATCACGGCCAGCGGCCAGTGGTTCTCGGCAGCTTGATCGATGCCAATGTCCTGAGGTGTCGCGTTTGCTACCGAGTATTTATGAGAGGTTTTGTAGGTGGTCGAAGGCTTGGTGATGGCTGAGACGGGCGCGCCTGCTGCTAGTCGGTGCTCCGAGTCAGGCTCGTTTCCTGTTTCGACCAGGCCGATGGAAATGGCCTCGTTGGGGCAAGACTGCACACATGCGGGGGCCTCACCCACTTTCAGTCGCTGGTGGCACATGTCGCACTTACGGACGATGCCAAGCCGATCGCTGTACTGGGGTACTTCATAGGGACACATCATGGTGCAGTACTTGCACCCAATGCATTGATCATCCAGATGCCGCACGATGCCGGTTTCAGGATCTTTCGTATACGCTTTGACAGGGCAGCCGTTGAGACAACCCGGATCTTCACAGTGATGGCATGCGGTTGTCACATGCTGAACTCGTGACTGCTGTCCGTCGCCGATCGAAATCGTGCCAACCCGACGCCAGCTTTCATTCTCGTCGAGGCCGTTCATTGTATGGCAGGCAACGACGCATGCCTTGCAGCCGCTGCAGGAGTCGAGGTCGACTTGGAACGCGTACTGTTGGCCGGGTGTTGGTGCTGTCGCGGGCAACAGGTCTTGGTAGTACTTTGCCTGCGCAGGCGAGTCATCAACCAAGGACTCGTGCAAGCTGCTGAATTTTTCAACGGCTGTCAGTGACTGTTGTTCTGCAAGTAGCAGTTCGATCAGGTCAAACTCATCTGAGTTTGAACTTTCGCCGAAATTCGATAGCGGAACCGTGCTGGACATGGCCGTCAAATCAAGAGAGTCGTGATGCACGAAAGCTTGTCGCCTTCGAAGAATGGGATTGCCAATCCGATGGTTGGGGATGGCAATTCAAGTTTCTGATCCCGTCCGGGGAACAGACGCGAAAGGTCGTCGCTCACGATCACGGTTGCAGCTTCGCGTGCGGCACCAACGAGTCCTTGGTCAAACTCGAGGAAGGTCTCTGCGGGAATCGCAAGGTTTTGCTCGAATCCACCGTAAACGCCTTGCTTCAGACGGAATCCGTCAGCTTCGACCCGCCAAGTCTCGAATCCTCGTGCCATCGGAGATAGCTGTGAGCTGATCAATACGGTTGAACAGTGTGAGTCCTTGGTCGCCACTGGAATGCCAATCGCTGTTGCCAACGAGTCCGCGGATGCGCCGGCCGCTCGAAGGAATCCTGGGTGATTCGGAAGGTCATCGTGAATCACACTTTGTCTTTGCTGCCAGACTTGCCCGGGCAACCCCGATCCTTTTTCGAACCTGACGAATGAACTGACGTTTTGGAAGCGATCCATGTGGGCGAAGAAGCCACTGGTCAGTGAAAGTTCTTGAAACTCTCCCGTTGGTTGCCACACCTCGAAAACACCAGCGGGCTCTTGCCCGTCTTCCTGCAAACGCTTCGCAGAGAGAACGGCAACAGAGATGACTCTTTCGCTACGCAGAACAGGGATCGCTAACACTGCAGAGGAACCCTCCAGCAAGTGCTCTTGATCGAGCGATACTTCCGCCTGCCCACTTTGAATCACGGAGCTGACGAGTTGCTCGACGGACGCGTGGTTGGTGTAAACCAAGAAGCCATCCTCACTGACGTCGTAGACACGAACATCAGAAAGAAAACATGCGGTAGGTAAACAGGAGACGATCAAGGAGAATCGGTCATTCAGGGAAGAGATTGGAACAAGGGGAATCGAGTTTAGGCGGGCAGCGTCACCTCGGACTCCGCCGACTTGATGGCTTCGCGCTTGGCTGCATCTTCCTTGAGTTTCTTGTGATCCTGATCCTCCAAGAATCCGATCATGTTGCCACGCAGGTCGTAGTATTCGGGGTGCTCGAGTACTTCGGCACGGACCCGCGGTCGTTCGAAAGGCATGTCAAAAATTTTGCCAACCCGGGCTCGGGGTACGGTGGTCATCACCACCGCGCGATCGCTCATGAAGAGCGCTTCGTCCACGTCATGGGTAATCATCAGAGTGGTGACTTTGTCACGAACCAGGATTTCCAGCAGGACTTCTTGCAGTTCCATGCGCGTGAGAGAATCCAGCATCCCGAACGGTTCATCCAGCAACAGCATCTTGGGCTTGAGCGCGAACGCACGAGCGATTCCAACACGCTGCTGCATGCCCTGACTCAGTTCAGAAGCACGAACGTTGAGGCTGTTGCCAAGGCCAACCAGGGTCAAGTAGTAGGCTGTCAGGTCGTGACGCTCTGATTTTTTCGCATGAGGGTAAACTTGATTCACGCCCAATAGGACGTTCTCCATTGCCGTCATCCAAGGCATCAAGCAGGGGGACTGAAACACCACGCCGCGATCCGGGCCGGGGCCCTCAATCTCGTGGTTTGCCACCACTATTCCGCCATGCGTGATCTCGTTCAGACCAGCAGCCATGGTCAGCACGGTGCTCTTACCGCAACCGGAGTGACCGAGCAGGCAAACGTATTCACCTTTGGAAATGTTCAGATTGAACTCTTCAACGATGACCGCAGGGCCATTGGGTGTGTCATATGTTTTCCCGAGATTGAACATCTCGACGTAACCAGCCATTTACAATTCTCTTGTGGGTTAGAAAACCGCCTGCATCAAGCGGGCGATCCAGGGAATTTTACTTTTCGCGTCAACGTCAAATCCGCGGGTTCAATGTTGGGAAGTTTGACTTGAGGCGCTGTGGACCGAGCGGCTTCATCCTGCCGTGATTTTTGACGAACGGCGACCAAGTAGTTGGTCACGGCATTGCGTAAACCCTTGAACGTCTCGTTGTGATTCAACTCGGTTCGACTGCGAGGGCGGTCCAACTCCACCGTGAAAGCTGGTCCCAGCGAGGCTCGTGGGCCAGGGTTGAGGGGAACAATCCGATCGGCAACCAAGATGGCTTCGTCAACATCGTTGGTGATCATCAAGCAGGTTTGCCGCTCTTCTTCCCAAATCTTGAGAATCTCTTCCTGCAAGACACTGCGAGTCAACGCGTCCAAGGCCGACAGAGGTTCATCGAGCAAAAGCACATCGGGTTTCATGGCCAGGGTCCGAGCCAGTGATGTTCGTTGACGCATGCCTCCGGAGAGTTCATGAGGTCGCCTGTGCGCAGCGTGGGTCAACCCAACCATTTCGATGAACTTCTCAACATGGTCTTTGCGTTCTGCTTTGGACCAGCTTCGGAATACAGAGTCGACTGAGAGAGCTATGTTTCCGCGAACGGTAAGCCAGGGCAAAAGCGAGTAGTTTTGAAACACCAAGCCACGATCGGGACTGGGACCGTCCACCGGTTGACCGTTCATCGTGATCTCGCCACTGTCAGGCTTGATCAGGCCAGCCAACAGTTGCGTGAAGGTGGTTTTTCCGCTTCCCGAGAATCCAACAACTGCCAGGAACTCGCCCTTGCGGACGTTCAAGTTGATGTCGGTCAGGACTTCATTGGTGGTGACTCCGCTCCCGTAACTCTTGCAGACGTTCCGCATGGTGAGCATGGGGGCGGGCGCGGAGCTGGGCGTTCTCGCGATACTTGGGTTTGAGCAAACGGCAACGCTCATGATTGAACTTTCTAAGGGGGAGGGCGTCGAACTCGTCATGAAAAGTGCTTCTCATGTTGGGCTATGCGGCTGCCGGATTTCCAAAGCTGACCAGGTTTTTCAGGCAGATCATCACGCGGTCCAAGCAGAGTCCGATCAGTCCGATGATGATCACGCTGAAAGCGATCCGCGCGTAGGTGACACTGCTGCCGTTTTGAAACTCGTCCCAGACGAACTTGCCCAAGCCGGGATTCTGCGCGAGCATGTCGGCGGCGATCAGCACCATCCAACCGACGCCCAGGCTGATCCGCATTCCCGCGAACATCAGCGGCAGGCTGGCCGGTAGTACGATTTTGAATAGTTTTTGCGACCACGAGAGTTTGAGAACTTTGGCCACGTTGATGTAGTCGTTGTCAACGCTGGCCACACCAAGCGTCGTGTTGATCAGGGTTGGCCAGAGGGAGCAAAGGCAAACGGTGGTGGCGGAAATCAGGAAGGCTTTCTCGAAGAATGGCTCGCCGCTGGTTTGCCCACTGTAAAGCCAAACGATGACCAGAAACGCGAGCGGCAACCAAGCCAGAGGGCTGACTGGTTTGAAGACCTGAATCAACGGAGTCATTGCAGCGTTGAACCAAGGGCTCATCCCGCACATGACGCCGATGGGGACCGCGATCAGGGTCGCGATAGCGAATCCAAAGAAGACCGTCTTCAGACTCGTGATGATTTGGTCAACGAAGGTGGGCGCACTTGATGGCGTGTAGTTGGCCGCGGTAACGGCTCGCTTCTTACAAGTCAGCGCGTTGGCCAACAATTTCGCTTTCTCCGTCTCGCCAGCGGAAGCGGCCTTCTTCTCATAGGCCTTGGCTTGCGCGATTAGCATCACGGCCTCTTTCACCTTCTCTTGCTTGCGAGCGCGATCGGTAGCCTTTTGTTCTTTGTGCATGGCAAACAGATCGGCGCCTGCCTTCCACGTCGTTTGAGGACTGGGCAGCTGCATGCTATCGGTAACAACGACTCTCGCAGCCATCGCCCACAAGCCAAGAAACAGTGCAATCGCGAGCATCGGTAGCAGAACGAATTTGGCGATCCCTTTCAGTTGCTCCTTGGGATCCTCTCCCGCAGCCAATCGCACGAAGGGCTCCAAGATCGGAAGACCTGTCACCTGACAAAAGCGTAATGCGTTACCGCGCCAATTCACCATGTACTTGTTCTCGTTTGTTGCTGGTCATTGCCGAAATTTATGAGTCCACGGCCGAATCGAGTAGGAGACACCGGTCCCCCACCCGATTCATGGATGGCCGCTTCCCGAAAACGCAGCTGAGGCGGTCAGCTGCGAATCCGTTCGCTTCTTAGTTCACAATCACTCTGTGGGATCCTTATTCCCAATTTCAAAACTATTGATGTAGCCGACCGGGTCGTGCGCGTCGTACTTGTTGCCGTCGATGAATTCGGTGCTCGGGGCACGGAATCCGTCGTAACTCGGCTTGGGGAATTCCTTTGGATCCAACTTGCCTTCAGAGACCAACATCTCAGCCGCCTTGCGGTAGATCGCTGGCTGATAGATCTCTTTCGCTGTTTCCTCGTACCACGAAGCAGGCTTTGACTCGGTGATCTGCCCCCAACGTCGCATCTGAGTCAGGAACCAAATGCAATCGCTATAGTGCGGATAGCTGGCTTCGTGCTTGAAGAAGACGTTGAAGTCTGGCATCGGTCGAACGTCCGTCTTCTGAAACACAAACGTTCCGGTCATGCTGTTGTCGATGACGTCCTCGTCCGCCCCGACGTAGTCCTTGTTGCTAAGGATTTTTGCGGCTTCCTGGCGATTGATCAGAACGCCGTCAGAATCGGTTTCGTCCAGCCATTTGCCTGCTCGAATCAGTGCCTTCACAACAGCGACGTGAGTGTTGGGATGCTCTTCATCCCAAGTCTTCGTGACGCCAAATACTTTCTCGGGATTGTTCTTCCAAATGTCATAATTGGTCGTCACCGGAACGCCAATTTCCTTGACCACTGCCTGTTGATTCCAAGGCTCACCAACGCAGTAACCGAGGATAGTTCCCGCTTCCAAAGTCGCTGGCATTTGCGGTGGAGGTGTTACCGACAACAGCACATCGGCGTCGATCACACCCGTGATGTCTTGATCGGAGTACATGCCTGGATGAATCCCAGCGGCCGCCAACCAGTAGCGAATCTCGTAGTTGTGTGTGCTAACCGGGAAGACCATTCCCATGTTGAAGTCTTTTCCTTCGGACTTGTACTTGTCGACGATTGGCTTGAGAGAGTCTGCCGAGATCGGATGCTTTGGGGTGGGCGACTTCAATGCAGGATCGTTTTCCTGCATCTGGGCCCAAATGTCGTTGCTGACGGTGATCCCGTTTCCGTTGTAGTCCAAGCTGTAAGCAGTGATGACGTGAGCAGGGGTTCCAAAACCAATCGTCGCTCCGATTGGCTGCCCCGCCAACATGTGAGCTCCATCCAACTGGCCGTCGATCACGCGATCCAGCAACACCTTCCAGTTTGACTGGGCCTCAATTTCGACATTCAGTCCTTCGTCGTCGAAGTAGCCCTTCTCTTTTGCGATGACGAGTGGGGCACAGTCGGTCAATTTGATGAATCCGAACTTCAAGTCGGTCTTCTCAAGATCCAACAGCTCGTTGGCGCCCTCGGAAGTGTCCGGCGAATCGGCCGTTGTCAGTTCGACTGATTCCGCTGCTGCCTCTAAATCATCCAATGTGATTTGAGATTCGCTGCACCCAAGGGTGACCAGACAGCCAAAGACCAAGAGTAGGCAAAGCCAATGACGCTTAGCGGGACTACGTAAATTGCGTGACACGTTTTAGAAACCTCAAGTAGTAGGGGGCCGAATATCGGGCAGTCTTTGCCTCTCGCTAGCCGCCACTACCGAGTGCGTCACAGCTACTGTCCGGTGCTAGTAGCGGTGTCGCTCTCTGATAAGGCATTGTTTGTGCCAATTCCCAACATCATCTGGGAATAAGTTTCACGCTCCGTGTTTCGGCCTCCTAAGGCCGTGTATTAAGTGTCCAGAGACTCCCTTCATGTGAAACACCACTCTTGCTGCAGCTCTCGCCCCCTCTGCGGATTTTGGCTCGCTGCCGTGAATTCAGGCATGCTGCACGAACATCGGGCGAGGCTGGTTGCTAGTTGGAAACTGCTCGTGAGGCCTCCAGCATCACGCCGCTCAGCGTGGCGTAGGTTTCCGTCCAGGCAGCTCGAGCATCGTCGTCGAAAACATCTCCTAGGCCTTGCTCGAGAGTCCACAGGAGGGCTTCCCCCACTGTCTCATAGCTCTGGTCGGGAACACCGTATTGCACGTGTTTTCGGCCAAGTTCTTCCAGGGCGGGGAGGATCGTTTCTAACTTCGTGAGGGAAGTGACTGCGATATTGAGAGTCGCCATCAGCTTTTTGCCTTGATCTTTCATGTCGCTCTTGAAAAGAGCCCGAAGTGACGGATCAAGTTCAAATAGTCGACCATAGAAGAGTTCGGCGGCCTGCTCGGAAATCGGTTTGACCTTTTCCCAGGTGCTTTGCACGATATCGATTTGTTGTGGGGTCATGGGCTGGTTCCTTGAATCGTGATTGTTGGTAAAGAGAGGCTTCCATGCCCTTCGGCGGTCCATCGACTGACTGCGATTCCACTCATGGAATCGGAACACGGACCAAGACACCACCCATCACGTCATCCTTCGCGAACTCAGGGTAGTCGTCACCGCGGTTGGCGTGTTCGTTGTGGCAGGTCCAGCATGCCTCGGCGACTGCCCGGTCCGGATAGACGGCTACAAAGTAGTTCTTGCCGCCAAGTTCTTCCTCGCCGTAGAAGTTCTCTCCGGGATTCTCACTCAAGAAGTCGAGTGCCGTTGCTTCGAAATCGCTCTTCGCGGTGTGCTGCTCATTGAGCGGCCACTTGGAGCGGAGTGCATAGTTGAATCCGGCTTTTGGATTTTCATCAACCAATTCCGCGCCCATGCGGAACATTTGCGCAGGCAATGGGATGGCGTTCTCGCTGTCTTGCCAATACTCGTCGGCGGTCACAGGAGCCTTTTGCTTTTTCAAGTTGGTCACTACATGCTTTGCATAGACGGTTCGGTCAGCCATCATGACTGCGTGGACGCCATCGGCGAACTGCTGCGGTGTGATATTTCCTCCCGGGACGCTCGACGCTTCAGAAGAACTGGTGCAGCCACTGAATGTGACGCAGAGTCCGGCAAGAACTCCGGAAGCGATCACGCAGCTGAAGGCGGCAAGTGACTTGTTGTTTTTGGTACGCATGTTGATTTCTTTCTGGTTGTATTTAGATGAAAAGTTCGATGGATTCGTCGTAGTTACATAAGCATCTCCTTCAATTACTTTTGCGGTTTCGCTGACGCTGTTTTCGTTTTTCATCCTGAAGCTGAAACCAGTCGTGAGCCATGGAAACGCTCTCGGTTCGAGTTTTGGGCTGGCCTTCGAAGCACGTCTCGGTGAGATCGGGATCCGCCAGAGCGCTCAGTGAAAATTCAAGTCCGTGACAGCTTTGGCAAACTTCACGTGCCATCGTTTCGTTGGGACGCAAGTTTGCGTTTTGGTCGTGGTTGACCCAGACTTCATCGCCGTCCTTCAGACGTGGCAGATGGCAACTGGCGCACGTCACGCCGCTACCGGATGGCAATTCCCCAGCCAATTCCTGCTGCCAAAGCGAAGCGTGGGCGGAATCGTTGTAGGCGAGTGAGTGAGAATCGGCGTGGCATTGTTGACAAGCCTCAACGGCCGCCCACTGTGTATCAAAGCGATGGTCGGAGTGACACGCGTTGCAAGTGAGTTCCAGATGAGCGGCGTCAACGTGCATCGGTAGTCGAGCGTCAGTTGGCTTCATGGGACTCAGTCCGCGTGCCAGACGCATCCCATGCCGCCCCTGAATGAAAGATTCCGTTTGCCGGTCGTGGCACTTCTCACAGGTTGCCATCGGAACTGCATCTTGCCACGCTACCTGAGCCTCTTGATGACAGCCGTTGCAGCTGACACCGGCCTTTGCATGGGCTGTGCTTTTCCAGTCAGCGACGATCGCAGCATCCAACTTTTTCGTCGGAGCATCGGGCTTCAACTCGATTGCTTTGGGTTGGCTGGCTGAGTCTTCGTTCAGCCAAGTTGTCAGTGACCTGCTGGGCAGTTGCCGCTTTTCCAACAGGTCCGGCTGGCCAAAATTGTCGTTCAGGAACTTTTCGTAAATCGCTCGGTTGTCGTGGTAGTTGTGGCACCCAGCGGTGGCACAACTATCGAACCCCATTCCGTCGTGGCTCGGTCGACTGTCGGCAACATCCTGGTGGCAATGCCAGCAGTAGTCAGTGGGGATGGTCAGGCCCATTGCCGATGTTTGTTCGGGCACATGCTCTTGATGACAAGAAAGACAGTTCTGAGCGTCGAGCGTCTGCAGAAGTTCGGCGTTCGAGGGATCGTTGAATTTCTTTGCCGGATGAGTGTCTTTGACGTGCTGCAACTGATCGGCGTGGCAACGATTACAAGCGTCCTGCATGAAGGCACCCACTGCGCCGTTGCCGTCGCTACTGGGTGAATGGCAGGCATCGCAATCCATCTCGATCTGATAATGCCCATGGGTTGTCGTCCCAGGCAGCAGCGCAGTCTTGAACTGCGAAGCAGGTGCAAAAAACGCGTAGGCATAGTAGCCAGCGACTAGCAAATTGAAGGCGAGCCAAAGTCCCCAACTGTTGTAATTCATGTCACACGCTCAGTCATTGAACCAATAGAAACTGAAAATGTGAAACGCGATCAACAGCGGAATTGGCCAGAACAGCCAGAGGTGAATGCGGGTCAGACGAGGACGCCACTGTCGAATGAGCATCGCCCAGGAGCCTGTCACGCGGCTCTCAAGACTACTGAAAGTTCCGGCGATCGTACCGAGTGCCGCCACCGCGATGAAGGTCAGCGACAGGACGAGATTCAAATTTTCGCCGAGTCGAAAGCCCGTGTGAACGGCGAGCGCGACGAGTACCGCAGCGCCAAGAATCCCGTGGATAGAACGCCACAGGGCGTAGCTTCCCCAATGAAACCAGCCTGTTCGCTTGCGCAGCGAGAAGACGAGTCCAATCAGCAGCAGTCCCAAGAGTGAGAATCCGGTCACTTGCCGCGCCAGATCGCTCCGCCAAAGGATGTCGACCTGACGCCATCCGGATTGCACGCTGTCCGCGAATCGGATTGGCGGAATGAGAAATAGCAGGGCAACAAACAGGGCGCCACAGATGGATGCCACCAACATGGAAGTGGCGCCTTGAACTGGTTGAACGTCCCGCTCTGCGCCTGCCAATTCGCAAACCAGCGATCGGCAGCTTCCGCAGGCGGTTGACGCGCCAGACTTTTCCGCCAGCAGATCAGGTTGCGAAAAGCCTTCGGCAATCAATTCATCGAGGGTTCCTTTGCTGACCTCATGGCAGGAACAGACCACACTCCTTGCGGGCCAATCAGCGATTGGGATGGCGCCTCCGGGAGACCAGGGCGAGCCGCTGCGATAGAAGCGAGTTCGCTGCCAAGGCCAAAGGCGTCGCTGATCGTAAACTGCTTGGCGGATCTGCGGTAGCTCTTCCCAGTCTCCGACGCAGGCCGCGCCTACGATTTCGCCTCGGTAAAGGACCAATTTGCGATAGTTGTCTCCGTTGCGATGGGTCATCGTGACCACGCCGGAAACTTCTCCGATCCCCATCCCCAACACGGCAACATTGACACCCAGCAGCTTCAGCTCAGCCGATTCGTCTGCACCTCGAAAGACTTCAGACTCTCCCGATAACCGTGCAGCCAAGACGTCCGCCATTCGATAGCACGGGGCAACCAAGCCATAAACGTGATCTCGAAAACTGACGCATTCGCCAATGGCAAAAATATTGGGATCGGAGGTTTGCAGCTGATCGTTAACGACGATTCCACCGCGATCGGCAACTTCCAACCCGCAATCACGACCTAAATCGTCGTTGGGAATGACGCCCGCAGCGATGATCAAGAGATCGGTGTTCAATGGATCTGCGTTGAAAAAATCAATCTCGATCCCCCCGTCGTCTTGAGGCTTGATTGCTTTGGTTCGCCGGACGATGTGAACGTGAACGCCAATTTGCTCGATCCGTTCCTTCAGTATTTCGGCGCCTTTCGCGTCAAGTTGACGCGGCATCAGACCCGGAGCCATCTCGATGACGCTGGTGTGTAGGCCAAGGTCTAGCAACACCTTGGCGGCTTCCAGGCCCAGCAGGCCGCCACCGATCACCGCGCCCGCCCGAGCGCCTTTTTGAAGGACATAGTCCCGGATGTTCTCGAGATCTGCGAGCGTTCGGTAGACAAATACGCCGGGCGAGTCCGTGCCGGGGATAGGCGGAACGCGGGGACGAGAGCCAGTAGCGATGACCAAACGGTTGTAGGGATGCCGCCGACCATTTGCATCAACGACCTCTTTTGCTTCGCGATCTATCTCGGTGATCTGGCAACCGGTTTCGAGGTGAACTTGGTTCTTTGCATACCAATCGCGGTTCGCTAGCTGCAGGTCATCCGCGGACTTGCCAGTGAAAAGCTTGGAGAGATTGACGCGGTCGTACGCCGGTGTTGGTTCTTGGCCAAGCACGCTGATACTGAAGTCGCTGCCTGCCTCACTTTCGACCAACCGTTTGCACAACCCAAAGCTGGCCATGCCGTTGCCAACAATCAGCAACCGCAGTCCATCGCATTGACGCAGTCCACGCTCATCAACGCCGGATTGCGAGGCAAGATCGTGGGCGGTCTCGGCGATGGACATATGGGAATAGGCACAAGTAATTGCGTTACGCCAATTGCCGCCTACAACTGGTTTTTAGATCAGACTTCGCGCACCGAAGGGTGTGCCAAGACAGTCTGCTGTGTTGCAACCAGTGTGCCGAAGGTCAGACGAATTGATTCGTGAAACGACAGTTCCGCGTCCGTTTCCCTACATTGACTGCCTAGGGGCATGCCGGCTCCCTTAACGCTTTGGTTCACTCCCAGTCATCGATTTTCCGACTTTGAAGCTGCGTGAAACTTAGGCGGAGCCATTCAAATCGCGTACGGATTAGGCAAGAGAATCCGAAAAATCTTCTGGCTCCTTTTATCGCGGGCGGCTCGCCGTGGTTGTCCGTGAAATCCGGCAAATTAATGCATGGTTGCTTGACTTCTCCCGAATTGGTGTGGGTAGGAGTCAACAATTTCTAATTGCTGGCTTACATCCTGGACGATGCAATCGTTGCTCTACTCTCAGGCGGTGAGAGCGCGGAAACATCTCGGTTGTTTCACAAAATTTCAATTATCACTCCAAGGAAGGAGTCTCACCGCATGCGTAATTGCATATCACGCCGGTGGATAGCGGCCGTCGCCGTATCCGCAGGTATCATCAGCACCCCACTGTTGGCCGATGATCACTACGATCAACCAACAGGTTCTGGCGCAGTCGAGCCGGTGAAGATCGAGCCGATGCCGCTGGCGGACGTTGAGACGCAGGAAGCTGCAGCAGCAGCAGTTTCCCCTGAGCCTCAGTACTATGACTCGGCAATGTCATACGATGTTGCGCCGGCTCCCTGCAGTTGCTGCAACAGTACTTGTTGCACCAAAGAAAAGAAGGACGCTGCAACGGAAAAAATGAAGGGCGCCTACAAGGGTGTCTTTTACGCAAACGACTTTAGCTACCTGAACGACAAGTGCTACGATGGCCCTTCGTTCTTCGGTGACAATCTGAAAGGGCTTTACAACGGAAAGCTTGACATCGGTGGCGAATTTCGTGTGCGATATCACAGTGAAGAAAACCATCGTGGTCTGGGGCTTACCGGCCGCGACGACAACTTCTGGTTGACTCGCTACCGCATGTTCGCCAATCTTCGTGTGAACGAATACTTCCGTGTCTACGGTGAGTACTTGTATGCGGACTCTGGCGGAGAGACTTTTAACAATCGTCCGATCGAAGAGAACCGTGGCGAGATTCAGAACCTGTTTCTTGACACTCAACTGACCGATAGCCTTAGCGTTCGCGTTGGACGGCAAGAGATGGCACTCGGTGCTCAACGCTTGGTTTCGCCATTGGATTGGGCGAACACTCGTCGTAGCTTCCAAGGTGTTCGCGGAACTTACAAAGGCGACGTTTGGAACGTGGACGGATTCTTTGTAAATCCTCTCAACCGCAACGCTGCTAACGAAAGCAAGATTGACGATGCGAACGAGAATGTTGACTTCTACGGCGTTTTCGCGAGCCGCAGCGACTTGGATATCGGAACCGTTGACGCTTACTACTTTGGTCTGAACAACGACGCTCTGGATTTCGATTACCACACATTGGGAACTCGTGTCGCTGGTTCGACAGACGGCGGCCTGATGTACGACGTCGAAGGCGGAACTCAGTTTGGGACGAACAGCCCCGGCTTTGGTGACCACAACGCGAACTTTTTCACTGCTGGTCTTGGCCGCAAGCTGAGCATCTGCACCGATTGTGGTGAGTGGAATCCGATCCTTTGGTTCTGGTATGACTACGCCTCTGGCGGAGACGACGTGCCTGCAGCACGAGGTGACGATGGCTTTGATCATCTGTTTCCACTGGCTCACAAGTACAACGGATTCATGGACTTGTTCGGCCGTCGCAACCTGCACGACATCAACGCTCAGTTCATCACTCCTGTGATGGGCTCCAAGAAGGTGAAGTTGCTGTTGTGGTACCATTACTTCCTGTTGGATGAGGCAACCACGCCTTACGGCGTCACAATGGCGCCCTTCAACGCAAACAATGCGGCTGGCGACAAAGAGCTAGGACACGAGTTGGACGTTGTCTTCAACATCAACTTGAATCCTCGCAACAATGTCTTGCTTGGATACTCCTACTTCAGTGCCGGTGACTACTACGACACCACAGTTGGCGTACCTACCAACGAAGATGCTCAATTCTTGTACATGCAGTACCAAAGTCGCTTTTAAGTCTGCATTGGCTTGACTCTGCTAGAAATTGAAACGCCGTCCGAGTCTACTCGGGCGGCGTTTTTTGTTCGTTTGTGCCGATGCAAATGACTTCGCGAATCGTGTGAGCAAGCAGACGATTTCCAGCAGTACTCAGGCTGGCGCGATTCCATGCTTGCCCAACCTTGCCGAGATCGTTGATCGCAACGATCGCAGATTGGTCCAATACGTTCGCGTCCCAGCGCAGTACGTAAACTGTTCCTGCCATCGTCGGAATGTAAAGATGCTTACCGATCGCCGTTGGAAGCTGCGACGCATGATGGCCCCATCCGTTGCCGCGTGAGCGGGCGTCGCCAACGACTTCCAGATTTCGCGAATTTTTCATGTCATTGGCCTCGAACGCCCATTGTGTGATCGGCAGTTCTTTGGGGGGCTTCTTTTTCTGCGCGAGAAGCTTCTGGACGAACTGTGGATCCATCTCACTCCAATGCCAAAGCAATTCATCGACTTTCGAGTCCCTCTTGCGACGCAGTTGAACGGGCAGTTGCAGGTACTCCACCTGACCGCTGTTCACATCAACGCGTCCTAGCCACGGTTGCGTGTAGCTCCGGAAGTAATGGTACCGGCCAACCAGCACGTTGGATTGCTGAATGATTTCACGTCCCTTGTTGCTGGGCCGCAGACTGTGCCGGTCACGGCCGGACCATTCGCCATCTTGATGCGAATGGAACGAAAAATTGTGCGTGATGGAAACCTCACGAGAGATCTTTCCCGTCATGGCATTAACCCAAAGATGCTTGGGGCCATGGAACACCAAGACATGGTCGCCATGCAGATTGAATGTCATTGTGCTCATGAACTTCTGCAGCGGCAGCGTCCACAAAGTCGTTCCCGTGGTCGCATCGATCATCGAGATGCCCTCGGGTTTTTCGGGAGGAGAGTGGCCTCCGCCGCGACCAAGCACGAACACACGCTTGCCATCGCTGCGAGTTTGTATCAGCGGGACGCAACCCATGTTGGATCCGCAGGTTGATGTCCAGACATCTTCTCCCGTTGCCAGATTCAAGGCATGGAATTGTGTCCATTCTTCCAACGGCGCGTCTTTGTGATCATGGGTGAAGTGCCCATGTTCGTCGGGCATGTAGGTTTGTTTGATAAACACAACCGTGTCGTCGACAACGGTTGGCTGCGTTCTACCCACCGGCATGATGTCGCGCTTCCATCGTGGTTTGCCTTCCAAATCGAAAGCTGCGATCTTGCCAGAAGCGTTGAAAAAGACGACGCGTTTTCCGTCCGTGACGGGCGGAGGTGAACTGCTATCGCTAAAGCAACCCGACAATCGCAAGGGATGTTGCGCCGTGACGTCACGCCTCCAGACGGTTTCACCCGTGCGAGCATCGCAGCACCAAGCGACGATATTGCTGCCCAAACCAGAATCCGCTTCCACTTCCTGCATCGTTGTGAAAAAGATTCGATCGCCCCAGGAGACAACGGTGCTCTGGCCGGTTTCTGGAAGCGTCTTGCGCCAAACGATGTTCTCGTCTCTGACGACGCTCCATTTGGTCGGCGCGTTTGCTTGAACGCCAAAGTTTCCCTGCGGACCTGCACCTTCGCTCCAGTTCTTTGCCAACGTTCGTTGAAAGAAGCGAAGCACGGTTTGGTGTGCGTCGTCGGTGTGGAATTCCTTTCCTCCATGCTTTGCACCGGGAATGATCTTTAGCTCAGAGGGAACTCCTGCTTGAACCAGGCGGGCGTGTAAATCGGTGCTTTGAGGGACGGGCACGCCGGGGTCATCGGCGCCATGCATGATTAAGAAGTCTGCATCGTCTGACGAAACGTGATCAATTCCGCTGGCGTCCTTTGCCAGCGAAGGAACGTCTCGAACCGTGCTTCCAAGCAACAGGGCACCATTGGACTTCGCGATGTCTACTTCGGTTCGACCATCGCCAACGTTGTTCGGAGGCATCGACAGCAGTTCCGATGGCCCAAACCAATCGCATACCGCTTGAACTTTGCTAGAAACAGATTCCGGTTCAGGACATTTGCGCGTGCCCATCAGAATAGCCAGATGAGCACCGGCGGAAGTTCCAAACGCTCCAATGGAATCCGGGGCGATGCCGTATTGCTTGGCGTTTTGGCGAACCCAACGAACCGCGTCATAGCAATCGTTGATCTGCGCAGGCCAACGGGCCACATCGGTCAATCGATAGTTGATGCTTGCGACTGCAAATCCCTGATCGGTCAACCAAGCCGCATTCTTTTGCCCTGATTTCTTATCGCCGTTCTTCCAGCCACCACCGTGTACAAAGACAACGCACGGGACGGGGGGGGACGGATCCTTTGGCAAATAGAGATCCAGCTTCAACGCCCCGCCATCACGATGAGCGTACTCAATGTCGCGGACGACTTTCGCGTTTGCCGCTTCTTGAGCTGGCAACGGAAGGGTGACGCAGAACAATCCAAGGATCGCTAACCAAATACGCTTCACGTGAATGCCTCGCTCGATTTCTTGAAGCCACGTGATGGGCGCGGACCGCAGCAATGGCAAGCAGTTGGCGAACGAGGGTGACTTCAAACTAGGTTTGAAAGGTCAACAGTCTATCGGATACCGATCGTCAACCAACCATCACGGGCATCGACGAGTCGAGGCCGGAATTGGCGACCACGCAACGCATCGATGGTCGTGTCGGTAGGCATTTCCAAAGGTTGATGCAAAAGGGTCTCAGGGAACACTTCCGAGAATTTTTTCTGAATGGTTCGTTTGATACCAGCTTGGGAAACGCTCAGTCGCTTGCGGCCAAAGTTCACATCAACATCGCCGCTGCGAATCAGCACAATCGCTCCGTCGGAGGTTCTCGCTGGTTCGTAGCTCGCGGTGATCTCCATCGATTCCTTCAGTACACGTTTGCCTTGTGCGAAACGCGATCCTCGAATACCGATCCGAATCTTCTGGTCACGAGCTTCAAATACAATCGGTTGCAGTCGGGCAAAGTCGATCTCAAACGGCTCTTCCTCTTTCTCGTCGTCTTTCGAGATTGGCTTGAGTGCGGGCTGACCCGACTTCTCGAGCAGTTCGTTCAGCTGATCTTCCTTCAGAGTTCGTCCCGCCAGAATCGGCGCGAAGGCGTTGTCGATCACAGATTCGTGAACTTGGATCGCAGCGTCAAACGAATCGGTGACCGGTGGACGGGAGACAACGGTTGAGAGCTGGTCCTGACGGCGGAACGTTGAGTCAATGAAAATGTTGCTGTCGGTCGAGCCCCACAATCGCGCGGGCTCATCCAGCGACAACCGCTTCAGGACCGGACGAATCTTGGCGAGCACATTTGGCTTTGGGATGGCGGCAGCCTCTCGGGTTTCGTCGTCAAATTGGCTGCCCACTTGTTTTCGCATTTTCTCAACCGCGATTTTGTCGGCCTGCGGCTTCTGTTTGGCCGCTCGTTTACCCGCGATTTTTCTGACGATTCGAAGGCGATGCTCGATCGCCGTGATCTCGGTCCGAAGTGCTGCATGAGCGTAGGCGGGTTCCAACGCAACGCCCGATTCGTTGACGCTCATGGCTCTTGAAACATTCACGTTGCCATAGCCAACGGTTCGAAGGCGAACGGGGCCGTTGTAGCCGACGTTGTTTGAGACCACATGCCCGGCAAGTGACACGTTCAAACGTGCTGCACCGATCGAGGGCAGGAGATTTGCGGTGACAGCCCCGTTCATGGTCGCTGAGCCGACGATCCGAGTTCCTAAGATGCATTCTTGAACCGGACGCGTTTGATTGACGCTTCGGAAAACGGCCGACTGAACAACCGGCTCGCCAACAAGGATCGCAACGTTTGGCCTGCTGAAAGTGGCACGCATTGACTCGACAACGTTGCTGGCTTGCCCTGACGAATCCAGCACGCTGAGCAAAGCAGCGATGGTGGCGGAGTCATCAGCTGTCGGACTGTCATCCAGTTCCCGAACGCGTTCGGCCAGGCCGGTAAGTTGTTTGGAAAGCGATACAGTGGCACGTTCCGGATCGCGAAACCGAACCGCTTCGACCAGTTGCTCGATGGAGTCGCGGAGCTTCAGGAGGACGGAGAGCTCAAGACCGGGGGCCGTTCCAACCAAACGGAACCTCAGATCGATCGCATCGCGGGCGATCGACGTTGGAGATATTTCTTTTTCGGACTGCAGTTTTTGTTCCAGCTCATCCAAATCGAGATACGTCAGCCAGGCGTCGCGATTCTTGGCGCTAGTCTTTGAATCGAAGAAGCTACGAGCCGACCGAATGTTTCGAAGGACCTCTGCTTTGGATTCATCTAGATCCGGAAACAACTTGGGATCCAAATTCTTGGCAGCCGTCTCGATCTCACTGGCGAGTCTGGATCGAACCGAGTCGGAGAGTTGAGCTAGGGCAACGTTTGCCGAAGCAATCCAAAGGGTCGCGATCGCAAGGCAGGGGCCGATTCGATACATAGAGTTTGCGGTGTGTTGGAGCGCGCCCAAGAATAGGGGCTGGGGGAAATGGGCGGTTTCGTGCGGGCGCATTCTAAATCCCTCTCGAGCCAAAAGTGAGTGGTACCGCGGTAAAAAAGATCATTGGCCATTTTTCCCGCGTTTTGCCCCTCCAATCCCAGCTAAGGGAGCCCTGACTCACTCATCCTGCAGCCGAATTGCGTCGCAAAAGGTTGCGATCGGGTCGCTGATCGAGGAACCGTGTCGATGAGAAACGACTGTCAGCACGAGATGGACGCCGCTTTGCTTGATGCGCCCGACGCGGCGATGGTCCGCGACGATCCAGTCCACGGCGACGTGTTCGAACTCTTCGCGAAGGATCGGACGCTCGACCGGGGGCCAAGAGACGAATTGGAATGGTGTGAGCTTTATGATGGACTGATCCGTAGCATTCACGAAGATCAGTGTGTCTGCGATGGATTCATCCTGGCGGCTCAGATACGTCCAGCCATTTGGTAACGGCAACACGATTCCCAGGCGTGGAAAGGCATGTTCGCTATCGGAGTATCGAGTGACTTGAACATTCGGTAACAGTTGTCTAGCGGCGTCCGTGCGCTCGAGCAAGCGAGAAACACCTAGCAGCGCAACGACAGCAAGCACGACCCACATGAAAGGATGGAGTTGAAGAGGCTGCTGAGAATCGTCTTGCAACACGAGAATCGATCGGTGAGAGAATTGCCGGCAAGTCTGTCTGGCTCAGGAGGCGCTAGACGTACGGGCTCCTATTCGTTCTTTCCTTGGACGCCAAGTCTAGAGCTTTGGAAGCTCAATGACACCACTCCAGTTTTTGGGTGGCGTTCGCTTGTACTGTAAAATCGTCGAAAGCAAAACATCCTTGGGTCGATCCCAAGGGGGAAGTTGATGCAACAGCTGATACGCTTTTTCCCAATCACCTTCGGTCATGGCATCGAGGCTCGCTTCGAATTGACCGATTTGTTCATCGGTCAGTGTTTGTTCGGACTCCGATTCGTCCAGCAGTTGGCAGACATCCACTGGTGTTTCCAATCCGGCTGGACGTACGCGGGCGAGGCGGCGAATCCGAAATGGACTCTCGCTTTGACGAATCACATCGGCAGTGACTTCGTCCATGATCACTTCAGCGCCGAAAGCCTTTGTCAAACCTTCTAGTCGGCTGGCCAGATTCACGACCGGACCAAAAGCAGTCACTTTGACTTGGTCGACCGTGCCGATTCGCCCTGCAACAGCCCGACCGGTCGCGATACCAATTCCGCATCGAAAGCTTGAGTCCGTCCTTCGATTGTTTTCCAAAATACGGGAGGCTGCATCGATGGCTTTCAATGCGGTGTCGGATTGATCCAGTGGCCAACCCCAAAAGCCCATGGCTGCATCGCCATGGAAGTCGCCAATCACACCGTCGGTGTCCAAAATATGACGCGTCATCACACCAAGTGAATCGCTGACTTGCGCAAGTAGTTCGAGCAATTGGTCTGCATCTTGTTCACTGCGTCGGGAAAAGCCGCGCAGATCGCAGAACATTACCGACAAGTTTGCTTCGCGAGGCGTCAGCACCTCGTCGGTGTCGCGTCCGGCAAGCGCTTCGAGTACGACCGGTGCAAAGAAATGTCGCATAGCAGCTTGTCGCCGCTCCAATCGTCGACTCTGTCGTAGGTTCGCAATCGTGGTCCCAACGAGTTCTGCGAATTTCACGTCGTCTTGTAAGTCATCGGGCGCAGCTTGCAACGACTTTCCCAAGTCGGCACCAGGTTCGGCGGCAAGTTGGCCCGTGACATACAATGCCCAACCCGGGCAAGCTTCACTACGCAGCGGGACACAAAAAGCCCAATCAACGTCTTCGCTAGCCGTGTAGGCGGCTGAGTCATGTCGGCTGGCCGACCAGAGTTGCAGTACGCTTTCACGTTTTTCGATCGTGCTGCGCACCAATCGCGAACTGACCGGAGGCCCGTCTTTTCCGGGGATCCGACTGTCGTAATGCAAGATGTTGATGGCCCGAGCTTCGTGCTCAGCTGAGTTGGATGGATCGATCGCGACAATCGCAACGGCGGAAGCTGCGGGGGTCGCTTGCAACAACACGCTGGTTACTCGAACTAGCAGTTCTTCGTCGCTGCCACTGCTGGTGATCAGGTCAGGCAATCGGCCAAGCATTTCAATTCGCGATCCAGCGTCGCGAAAGTGTCGCCGTCGAAGTGCTGCCAAATCGTAGGCATGCTCCGTCACGTCATCGGAACTGGATGAGTCCGATGCGCCGGGCCGATTGGCCAGCGTGAATGTTGTCTTGCCAATCACAAAATGATCGCCTGGAACCAGCATGAAGTGCATCGCTTTGTCGCCGCGGTGAAACACCGGATTGCGAGCAGTTGTCATGCAATGGACTTCGACGCGATCGTCCGACATTGGCGTTAACCTGACATGCGATCGCGAGATCATGGCATCCCACGGAACGTCCCAGTCAGCATCCGCTCGGCCAATCACAACGTCAACGCGTGAAGTGGGGTCCGGTAATTCGCGCCGCCAACGGTCTTGGCTAGTTGGACCTTGGGCAATCAGATCAGGCATGGAGAAGTTCGTTGTCGTGCGTAGACGGAACGCGAATCGGATGGTGAATGGGTACGATCGCCTGTGCCACCTTATCAGCTTTGCTGTGTTGGCTGCAAACGTGTCTGAGTTGCCTTGGGGTTACCCGTGTGGCACTCATTCAGAGTTCACGGCAGCAGCTCCCGCAGCTCTGCCCGTACTGAATGCAGCTTGGAAGTTGAACCCGCCAATCGGTCCGTCCACGTCAAGGACTTCGCCTGCGATGAACAGGCCCGTGGCGATTCGGCTGGCCATCGTTTTCGGATTGACTTCTGATAACGCGACGCCACCAGCGGTGACTTCTGCTTTGGCGAATCCGCGGGTACCGTTGATGGGCAGCGGGAGCCGCTTGATCATTTGAATCAGCTGCAATTGTTTCGCCCGCGGAAGCTCCGCGATCGGTTGGTCCGAGCCAACTTGCGCGATCAGTGCGTCGGCAAGTCGATTCGGCAGCCACTGGCCGATGACGGATCGGACTTTCTGGCGTCCACCGTTGTGACTGCGGTCGGTCAATGCCGATTGAATGGTTGCTTCGTCGATGCTTGGGACCAAATCTAAGGTTAACGCCACGTCTTTCAAAGAGGCAGCGCCGGTGATCGTGCCACTGACGTCCATGGGCGTCGGTCCTGAAAACCCAAAGTGAGTGAACAGCCACGCACCTCGGCGAGTTTTCAGCGGTTTCGCTTTCCCGCGAGTTGGTAAGACGGATGCGAGACTGTCTTCCAACGCGAGACCTGAAAGTTCGTGGGTCCACGAGTATCCGCCGACCAATGGAACGAGAGCAGGCCTCGTCGGCACGATCGTATGCCCCAGCGAAGAAAGCCACTGGTAGGCATCGCCCGTCGTTCCGCAGCCAGGCCAACTCCGTCCGCCGGCGGTCACGATCAAGCGATCACATTCGATCGTTTCCCGCTCCGTCATCACCCGCCACGGCGATCCTGCTTCGGAAGGTTGTTGGACGCCGACCACCGCGGTTCCAAGTCGAATGTTGACGCCTTCATCGATGGCCATTCGATGCAGGGCGTCGCGGACTTGCAGCGCGCGATCGCTTTGGGGAAAGATTTTGCCAGTGTCTTCGACCTTGGTCGCCACGCCGGCCTGATTGAACATTTCGATCACCTCGTTCGGTGGGAAAGCACCAACGCTTGGTTGCAAAAATCGCCGAGCATGTCCGAACTCCGTGGTGATTCCACGTGCGTCTGTATCGTGCGTGATGTTGCAGCGGGTGCCGCCCGACATCAGGATCTTCACGCCGGTCTTGTTGTTCTTCTCCAACAACAGAACTTCAGCAGAACGCCTTGCAGCTTCGCGTGCTGCGACCATTCCCGCCGCCCCTGCTCCGATCACAACGACGCGCATCAGCGGCTCAACCTTCGGGGAACGTGGGCGTCAGATATTCATTGAACGAGGTAGCATGGTAGCATGCAGGGGCCGAATCTCTCAGGGCTGGTTGCCGAAAACCTTCGCCTGGTTGGGAAGTAACTGCCGCGGTTCACAACAGCCTTCAGCCGAGTCCAACAACAGCGCGCCACCGATATCGGACAGCTCGATTGGTTCACGATTGTCGGTAGCTTGTGCCAACAACCGGACCGCAACACAGGCCGATTGATCCGGGAGCCGATAGTCGATTCGAAACAAGCCCGCGGTCAGATCTGTCTGAACGGTTAGGCAATTGTCTTGAAGCAATTCCATGTTCTTCCATTGCTTGCGTACACGGAGAAGTGAGCGATACCAATCGCGCATTCCGGAATCGCCTGCTGCGGCGGGCCCAATTTTCGACGAACGAAAGGCTTGCTCGTCTGTCGGCAGGACACCAGCGGTCCAATCGTGCTGGGGGTACTCGCGTTTGCGTCCGTCCACAACGGCTTGACGCAGGTGTTCGTCGCCGAAATCGACAAAGAAGCGAAATGGATGCTCACATGCAAACTCCTCGCCCATGAACAGCATCGGAATTGCTGGTGAGAGCAGCAACAGTGCGGCCGCTGCCCGTTGGGTTTCTCGCGACGTCAATTGATGCAGTCGCTTGCCCAGCGGATGGTTGCCGATGAAGTCATGGTGCTGGATCGAGTAGATCAGACCACGCGTGTCGACGCGCGGGCCAGGAGGGCAACGGCCTCGTTCGTTGTGCAGTGTGCCTTCGTAAATAAAGCCCGACTTCAATGTCTGATCGAGGTCGGTTCCCGATGCGTAGGTCCTGTGGCAGAGCTGTTCGCCGGGCCGAACGACGGCGAACACGCTGTGCAAAAAGTCATCGCACCACTCCGCGTCGAATCCGATTCCGTTGTCTTCCAGTGGAGTCAACATTTGTGGATCGTATACATTTGACTCAGCAATCAGCATTGCTGGACGATTCGATTTTCGCGACCAGTCTTTGACCGCAGCACTCATCTCAGCGACGACATGCGTTTCGCTGTCGTCGCGCATGCAGTGAATCGCGTCGACGCGAAGGCCATCGAGATGGTATTCGTCAAACCAATGAATGGCATTGGCAATGAAGAAGCGTCGAAGCTCGCGGCCGTGGATGGGATCGTCAAAGTTGGGCGCCGATCCCCAAACGGTGGAATGGTGCTCGGACAGGTACGGGCCAGAGGCCCCCAAGTAGTTGCCTTCGGGGCCAAGATGGTTGTAGACGACGTCCAGGAAAACGGCGATGCCTTTTTGGTGGGCCGCATCGATCAATCGCCGCATGTCATCAGGAGTGCCGTAGTTTCGATTGGGCGCGAATAGATTGACGCCATCGTAGCCCCAGTTCCATCGCCCAGCGCAATCCGCGACTGGCATCATCTCGATTGCCGTGACTCCCAAGTCGACCAGTTCATCCAATCGGTCCGTTGCGGCAGCGAAGGTACCTTCCGCAGTGAAAGCGCCCAAGTGAAGTTCGTAGACAACCCAATCTCCGCGTGGAATACCACGCCAATCGGCGTCGCTCCAGGGGAATTCGCTGCTGACAACACGGCTCGGACCATGAACTCCATCTTGCTGATAGCGGGAAGCTGGGTCGGGAAGTCCTTTCGAATCCGAACCCAAATCCTGTTCAAAGACGTACAGATACGCATCACCGGAGCTCACCCCTTCAATTTCGGCAACGTGGTAACTGCCGATCTTCTCCATCGTCACATGACGATCTTGATCAGGAAGATTCACCGTGACCACGTCGTGATCCGGGGACCAGACGCAAAATCGGGTTCGAGAATCAGAGACCGGATGGGCTCCCAGGTGTTGGTGCAATTGCGTCGTCGGAATTGACTCGGGATTGTCCATCGCTGATACACTTCGCTGGCAAGAATAATTCAATTAAGTTGGGCTAACTTCGGATGTTCAATAACGACCGGCAATCCCCTATGGTTTTCCGCATGATTCCCAACACGCGTTTCCTTTCCTTGATTGGTCTGATCATGGTTCTGTCCGCTGGCTCAACACGACAATCGAACGCAGAAACGATCCGCATCGCCACTTACAACGCATCGTTGTATGGGAAGCACGCGGGAGAGATTCGAAAACGGCTTGAAGCTGGTAACGACAAGCAGGCACAGAAAGTCGCAGCGATTGTGCAAACGATTCGACCAGACGTCTTATTAATCAATGAGATCGATTACGACGAAGGTGGTGTAACGGCGAAGCTATTGGCAAGCCACTATTTCGCGAAGCCACAAGGAGAGCGCGGCACGATCGACTACCCGTATGTTTATGCTGCCCCAAGCAATACTGGCGTTGATAGTCATCTGGACTTGAACGCGAACGACCGATTGAACGAGCCCAACGATGCCTTCGGGTTCGGCGTATATCCGGGGCAGTACTCCATGGCGGTCTTCAGTCGCTTTCCAATCCTGACGGATCAATTGCGAACGTTTCAGATGTTTCTTTGGAAGGATCTTCCCAACGCGCAGCGGCCGCGGGACCCCAGGACCAAGCAGTTTTATTACGCTGACGAGACTTGGGAGGCGCTGCGACTGTCAAGCAAGAATCACATTGACGTTCCGATTCGTTTGAACGATTTGACGATCCATGTGCTGGCGAGCCATCCGACGCCGCCAGTGTTTGATGGCCCAGAGGATCGGAATGGCTGTCGCAATCACGATGAAATCGCGTTTTGGCAGTACTACATTGACGAGGACGTGGCCAAAGTGCTGGTGGATGATTCGGGCAAGGTTGGCGGTTTGTCGGCAGGTGAGTCGTTCGTGATCATGGGCGATTTGAATACGGATCCCGCGGATGGTGACAGCAGACGAGACGCGATTCGGAATCTGATGGAACATCCGCGAACGGTCGATCCGAAGCCCGCGAGTGAGGGTGCCGCCGAGGCAGCCAAACGAAGAAAGGCTGGCGATGGGGATCCGCGGTATGACACGGCGAAGTTTCGCGGTGGCAACATGCGAGTTGACTATGTGTTGCCAAGTCAAACATTCAAGCTCACAAATGCGGGGGTTTACTGGCCGAAGTCAAGTGACGAAGGATACTCTTTGATTTCGGCGAGCGATCATCGGATGGTCTGGATCGAGGTCGAAGTACCTTGAACGTTTCGAAACGAAAACGCGTGCTGTTGATGATCAGCTCAATGCGAGGTGGCGGTAGCGAGCAGCAAACGCTTCTGTTGCTGCGGCACCTCGATCGTACCCAGTTTGAGCCTTCGCTCTATTTGATCGAACGCGACGGGGATTTGTTGGGAAGGATTCCCGAAGATGTCGCGATTCACTCGTTTGATCAGGTGAAGTCTGACAGCGGGTTCTATTACCCTGGAAGAGTCCTGCGGCACCAGCAAAAACATCTGGCAAGCGTGTTGGGTCGTGAGCACATTGATGTCATCTATGACCGTACTTTTCACATGACGATGATTGCCGGTCCGCCTGCTGCTAAGGCTGGCATTCCGCGAATTTCAACGATCGTAAGTCCGCCCGATCGAGCACTGCCGCTTGTTGAAACCCGCTTTGTTGGTTTGAAACGCAAGCGGCTTGCGAACGCCTATCGACAGTCGTGCAAAGTGATCGCCGTTAGTCGACAGGCCGCCGAGTCGGCTCAGCTGTACTATGGTCTGTCGCCTGACGCCATCGAGGTGATCCACAACCCCGTCGATGTGCTTTCGGTCCAGCGGGCGGCGGGCAGATCGGAGCGGATTGAGAACCAGCCATTCACGCTCGTTTGCGTTGGCCGGATGACGGCCGAGAAAGGGCAGGCGGATTTGATTCACGCGGTTGTTCGAGCGCAGATTCGACTGCTTGAGAAATCAGGTTCGCGATTGCGACTGCAGCTTGTGGGTGATGGATCGTTGCGCGGCGAACTGCAGCGACTGGTTGATCAGCTTCGCGTCGGACAGGGTGATTCGTTTCCTGCGATCGATTTTGCTGGGGCTCAGCAAAATCCGATGCCCTTGATCGCAACCGCTGACGCGCTTGTTCTGCCGTCGCTGTTCGAGGGCATGCCCAATGTGATTCTCGAGTCGATGGCATTGAAGACGCCGGTGATTGCCACGCGCGCAGGAGGGACGATCGAACTCGAGAGAGACGATCCAACGATCACATGGGCTAAGCCCAGCGACCCGGACTCGCTGGCCAACGCGATCGTCGAATGCGTGGAAAACACGGACGCGATTCAGGCGAAGGCTGCGGCCGCATCGCAGTTGATATCCGAGCATCACAACGTGAGCACGGCAACGAACCGAATCGAGCGACTCTTGCAGGACGCAAGCGAAGCTTAGTGGCGTACGGTCCGCAAACGAGCTACATCTGATTGCGATCTTTGGCTAAGTAGCCATAGAAATTTTCGTAGTACTGCTCGTAGACATCGCCGAATCTGGCGGCGGAATAGGACAGGAACAGCGTTCGACGTTTGCGATCGCTTTCGTTGGGGCCGCTGCAGTGTGGTGTCAACGAAGAAAAGAGCACTAAGTCACCTGAGTTGACTTCAATCAATTCCGGTTGCACGTCGCCGAGCATCTCCTCGTCCACCAAACCAGCTTTCGGATTGAAAATGTCGGTTGGCTTTTCCGGTGTTCGTAAGTGATCGTGATGCAGTCCCGGGTAGCACTGAAGAGCTCCGTTTTCCGCAGTCGCCGAATCGATGGGGACCAATATGGACAGCAACAGCTGTGGAGGCACGGGGAGTTCCTGCCAATTGGTGAAGTCTTGGTGGACTCCGTAGCCGAAGGCTCCCGGCGGCTTCATGATCGCTTTGTCTTTGAACAACAACGCGTCTTCCCCGATCGCTTGTGCGGCAGCCGTCACAACACGATGGTCTTGAGTCAACTCGCGTATGACGGGAGAGAGATCGATGATTGGATCCAAGCGATCCAATACGGTTCCTGAAATCAAGGATTTTCGCGAGGCAGCGCGAAGGCTGTCCTCACGGAGGATTTCCGGGTTGTCAAAGATGCGGTCAAAGTCTGCTCGGACAGCATCCATCTCTGAAGACGAGAATACGCCAGTGAGTTTTACGTATCCGCGTTCGCGGTACTCTTGTGTCCAGGCTTCTGAATTTGAATTGGTGGAGTGATCAGTCATTGCACTATAGGATTCGAGACCACTCGTGTTGCTCATTCACTTCATAGAGTCCGGCGCGTCGATACATTCGGCTGCCCTTTCCGTGTTCGACGCCATAAACTCCCAAGCGACAGGAATGTTGCGTTTCTGCGAGTTGCCAGAGTAGTTGCACTGTCGCATGACCGATTCCGCGGCGACGCATGTTGGCGGCGACAACGATGTTTTTTAGTCGCAACAGTTTGTTGGTAACGATTGCGCCGACAGTCGCGACGATCTCATCGTTGTGGCGAACCAAATAAGAACGCATGGATCCGTTGGCGCACTTACGGCGTTCCATTTCAACCCAGTGATCTGCCTGATTGGTGTATCCATCGGGTCCTTCCATGGCCTCTTCGTGGAGGCAGCGTTTCAGTTTCCAGTCGTCATCGGTTCGCACTCTGCAGAGTCGAAAGCCGCTTGGTGGGCTGGGGGCCCCAACGGGCGCTAAAAAACCAATCTCTCCGCGGTGTTGATAGCCACGTTCTTTCAGCACGGTGGCGAACTCTGTCGGATACTCGTCAAAGTACAGTCGTGATCGTGGAACTTCGAAACTTCGCAGTGCAGATTCGACTTCGTCGAGCCAGGAGATGCCCATGCGTGCGGTGTCGTCCGGTTCGATCCGGTGGACCACGCAACTCGAGGCCAAATGGTTCAAGCCAGGCATCCACACCAGTTTTCCGATTGAAAGGTCATGCATCTCTGCAGCCATTTCAAAGTAGGATCGATCGGTTTCGATCAAAGCCACGCTCAGGCGACGGTCGACTTCTGTCTTGGCGAGTTTCTGAATCATGACGCCAAACTCAGCAGCTCGCGTAGGAACGTGGCCGCAACCGCATGAATTCGCGGAGTTCGCGCTTGCAGTCGTCGTTGCCTGCCGAGAACGGTGATGGGCCACCGGTGAAGCGAGAAGTAGGGATTGGCTTCCCAGAGAACAATGCTGCCGTCGGCATGCGTTGAATAGTCAATCGCGCAGAACTCGACTCCCAGAAGGCGGGCGGCTTCGGATAAAAGACGGGCATCGTCAGGTTCGCTGTAGTGAAAGTCGATGTCGCATTGGACGTGCGACTTGCACCTTAGGTTCCCTGTATATCTCTTGATCGGATTGATGCGGCGGAAGTGCTCAAAAGTCGATGACATGCACCCCACGACGGGGCGATCGGAGAAGAACACGTGATTGTTCTGAACGTGATCGCCAAACACCATGGCGCGTTTCTTGTGAAAGTGAGTCGCATAGGGTGACTGTGGATCCAACTTGGCATAGCCGGATCGGGTATCAATCAACGGGGAAAGTGAACCTGGAATAGGGATCTGATCGACGGGGATCTGCTGGAGCGCAGCAAAACCATTGGGGACAAGCGTTCGTTTCTGCGCGTGCAGGTTGTCAGCCTTGATGATCATCGGCCCGTCGATTTGAAAAGCTGCTTGGTGAAGTTGCTCAATCGATTGGAAAGGAATGCAGCGAGGAGTTGGAAGATTCGCCTGACACCAGATTTGCGACTGCTTCGTCTTGATTGTGTTGGAGAGGGCGACTGGAGAATTGATGATTCGCGTGCCGCTTTCCTCTGCGGCTTCGACAAGTTCGAGCGCGTCCTGGTAACAGTCAGGGAACGTCTCCAGCAATGGATCTTGAAGCTGGAAGAGAATCGCAGCGGTGTCGTTCAGCGGAGGAAGCGGCTTGCCAGTTTCCCAGTAGTCGAATCGCTCTCCAATTTCTGGCCAGCGCTGTGCGATATCATCAAACATCGGTTGGCACTGCGCAGGGCGTAGTGAACGCAGTCGCACATGGGGGCCGCGGTTTTCTCCATGTCGGACAATCAATAGACGCGATTTAGAACTGGAAATCACGGATTTGCGATCCAGACGCGCACGAGGATTGATCACGGTAGGCATGGAAGAACGTCATGGAGAGCGGCTCGCGCGAACCATCCGGCCATCGGGGCGGAGACTCGAGTTCTCCTCGACCCACTAGGTGAGGGTGGCGAGGACTCCAATTATGGTATTTGCGATAGGTAGGAAATACCATTCTCAAGCAACAATTTGTTGTGTGAAATACAGATCAGGCCCGGTCCATCAGCTTGGCAATCAGCGGAAAAACGTCTTTTTCGTAGGTGAATCCGAGGGTGTCTCCAGCGTCTACGAAGACTTTTACGATCGAGCCGTCGAGATCATAGATCAAAACGGCTGGGATCGAAGGCAGCTTTGTTGCGGCGAAAACATCTTCGTTTGGGGTCTGGCTGATGTACGTTGGAAATCCATAGGCATCAACACTTTTGAGAAAGGCGGTGACCTGCGACTCATAGTGCTGGGGTGGGCGAGATTTCCGACCATCAAAGTCCAAATCGACCGCAATGCAGTGAACGGTCGCGTAGTCGGCTTGCAGCTTGACCAAGCCTGGAAACTCTTTGAGACAGGGTTCGCAGGCCAGCGACCACAAATCGACGACGGTGATTTTCCCTGTCGATCGGGCAACGGTTTGGATTTCGTCCCAGGTTGCGTATTGAACCCGGGGCTGAACACTTGCGCCCTGATTATCCGGGGGAACTTGCAGATCCGATGGCAACTCAATTCCGCCAGATGGTTTCTCGATCTCGCCGGAGGATGCAGGGATCTCTGCATCGCTGGGCAGTTCCAGTCCGCCTGGAGGTTCTGCATCGGCGGGCTCGTCGGCTGCAGTGGCTACTGGTGCGGGCGGAGGCACGACGGAGGTGCTGCTTGAATCCGACCCTCCACAGCCAGCTTGCGAGACCAGCAGGATCACTAATGTCGAGGTTAGTAGCGGAAATTCAAATAAGCGGGTCATCGCTTCCTCCAGGTTGCTCCCATTGAGAGTGGATGCTCCCGTTCTTCCATTTTGGGCACTCCAACGGGATCGATCAAAATCGGGGTTTGCGGGCATCGAACTTAGATATCACCTCATCCTACTACCGCTGATCGACTAGATTGTAGTGAGTTCTTCCGCGGGCGGCACTATTCATTCTCAAGAGGCAGACAGCGAATTGTGAACGGCGACATGTCGACAACTCAATTAGTTGTTGCCTCGAAGCAAGGCGACAACGATGCTCTTGGGTTGCTCCTGGAGCAGTATCGCGGCTATTTGCTAATGCTTGCGCATCGATACCTATCAGAACGACTGCGCCGCCGTGTTGATCCCGCCGATATTGTTCAGTTGACTTACTTAGAAGCGAAAAGGGATTTGCCGGCTTTCCGCGGGGACACTCCAGCCGAGTTCGCCGGTTGGTTGCGAGGCATGCTAAAGAACAACGTCGCAACGGCTGTGACGCGCCATGTGACGACTCAAAAGCGATCGATCAAGCGTGAAGTTGACGCGTCACCAGGGGCGCCTGGAAAAGACTCGATTGGTGGCGGTTGGATCCAGCAGTTGCCAGGCAGCACGACCAGTCCCAGTGGCGTCGCGATTCGTGCCGAAGCGGTGGTTGCGATGTTCGAGGCATTGCATGAGCTGCCGGAATCTCAAGCCGAGGCAATCCGTCTTCGCTACATGGAAGGATTGCCGTTGGCGGTGATCGTTGAGCGAATGGGAAAGAGTGATACTGCCGTTGCAGGCTTGCTGAAACGCGGGCTGCAGAAACTTCGGACGATCATGGACTCAAAAGACTGTCCGTGGATTTAGGAGTGAGGAAGTCTTTTGAAATATCGTAGCGCCTCGTCTGGGTTGATTCTTGGCCTGATATTCTGCGCCAAGCACGCGTTTTCTGATCTCATATTCATTTGAACTGATGCCTGAACCGGCTAGCAACGATCCGCTCGACGAAGCTTTTGCAGCCTATCTGCGCTCTTGTGACACCGGTGAAATATCTAGCCGGGAAGATTTTCTCAAGCAGTATCCTGAAATCGCTGACGAGCTTTCGTCGCTGATTGAGGCAGCCGACATGTTCGGTCAGGTCACGCTCGGTGGTGCGAATCTGATGGAATCAGTGAAAGTCGAGCCCGGCGCTGAAACCATCTCGGGGCATCTCTCTGGTGGTGACGAATCAGGTTTGGATCCTGGTGCGACGTTACCGATGGCCAATCGTCCGAAAGGTGACCCCGGGCCAACCTTGCCCTATGACTTGGGTGACTACTTATTGTTGGAGGTGATCGGTCGCGGCGGAATGGGCGTTGTCTATTTGGCGAAGCAGCATGAATTGGATCGAGATGTAGCTGTGAAGATGATTCGCGGGGGCATGCTGGCTGATGAAGACGACGTGCGACGTTTTTATACCGAGGCTCAGGCTGCGGCACGATTACGGCATCCGGGAATCGTGTCGGTACATCAGTTCGGTCGAAGAGCCGGCCATCACTTCTTTTCAATGGAGTACATCAGCGGTATTGACTTGCAAAAGAAGTTGAATGCAGGGGAACTCACACAGCAGGAGGCTGCACGCTACGTTCGTGATGTGGCGTGGGCCATCCATCATGCACACGAAAACGGTGTGTTGCATCGAGACTTGAAGCCAGCCAACGTGCTGATCGACGAAGATGACAACGTGCACGTTACGGACTTTGGCTTAGCCAAGCATATGGACTCAGACAGCAGCGTGACGGGAACAGGTGCGGCAGTGGGGACCCCGCACTACATGGCACCAGAGCAAGCGGGTGGGCATAGCGATCGCGCAACTCATCAAAGTGATGTTTACTCGTTGGGTGCCGTTCTTTTCGCGTGCTTGACGGGGCGTCCGCCGATCGTCGCGGACACGGTCATGCAGACCTTGCTGCAGGTGGTCCATCACCCGGCGCCGGCGGTTCGGACCGTTCGTTCCGACGTTCACATGGACATGGAAACGATCGTCGCAAAGTGCCTCGAGAAAAATCCTGTCAAGCGATACGAATCTGCCGAGCACTTGGCAGCTGAGTTGGATGCCTTTCTGGAGGGACGTCCGATCAGCGCGCGCCCACGCTCACGAGCCATGAAGATTTGGCACTGGGTCGAAGGTGTGCCTTTGGTTGGTGCGCTGATGGGGCGAAGAGTGCTGGATACATCTGCCACGCATCGACGGGTTCAAGCTGCGATGCTGTTGATGTTGCTCGTTTCTCCGGTTTTTGCTGCTGGTCTGTTGGTGATGTGGCAGCGTCACAAAGATTCCATGCCCGATGTGGTTCGGCTCGCTGGTGGAGTGGAGGAGGGAATCTACAACAACGTTTCGTCCGTCCTCGCCCAACGTGTAGGGGAGTCTCATGGCGTGCAGACTCAAATCCTTGCCACAAGCGGATCGCTCGACAACCGAGATCGTTTGCTGGCTGGAATGGTCGATTTGGCACCCATGCAGGCAACCGCGATGAGTGGTGATCACCTTTGCGTCGTCGCACCGCTTTTCCATGAGTTGCTGTATGTCCTGGCAAAAACGGATTCGGGAATTCAATCCATTCAAGATCTCAAGGGTCACAAAGTGGCAGTGGGGCCCGTTGGCAGCGGTTCACGCGCAACCGCAGAATTGGTTTTTGCTTCACTGAACCTACCTCCTGAAATTGCGCCGCGGGTCGTGATGGAATGGTCGGATCTGTTCACCGAAGACACGCCCAGTGTGGCGATGATTTGCATCGGTCGCGGAAGCAACCTCGTGGCGCGGCTTTTGCGAGACCAGCAGTGGCAATTGGTGCCGATTCCCGAGGGCATCCTGATCTCGGAACAGCACCCCACTTTGCGTCCGATGACGATTCGCCCCAATGAGTTTCAGGAGCTTCGCGGGCAAAGAAAAGACGTTCCTACCGTTGGGACGACCGCGTTTCTGGCTGCCCGGCAAGATGTTCCAGCAGAGCTTGTCGCTTCGGTCCTCGACGCCTTGTATCTAGAGCCGTCACCTTTCTTGGGGCTGATCCCGCGCAGTCAGGCGGCGGAGTGGCAGGGTCTGGCGTTTCATCCGGCGGCCCGACGGTATTTCTTGGCCGTTACGACTGCTAAGTAGCACCCGCGACAGTAACGCTCGCTTCTCAGCCTGGGGCCTCTCATCCAGACGCATTCGTCAGATCCGGTACAACCGGTCGGATGCGAAATGGAACGACATCACAATCGCAGGTTCTAATCAACGCTTCGACCAGTCTGCCAAGGGTGAACCTAGAGTTGCGCACTCAAAACGACTCAATTGACCCCATTGGCAACGCCTTTTTTCCGGAAGGTGATGTCGGAGCCAACGATGAACTTCAGCGATCCAGCAGCTAACGATTCCAAATCAGCAGATGGGAAAAGTGCTGTGGTGATCGATACGCAGTCGCATCATGGATCGTTGCGAAGCAAGTTGGTGTTGTCACTCGCTTCGATCTTCTTGATCTTCCTGGTCGTTGATGAAGTCGTTCGACGTCAGGTGATCCAGCCAGAATTCGTTGCTTTGGAAAGATCCAACGCGATCCGCGACGCGAGTCGCGTCTTGGGGGCAATGAATGCGGAAGTCGAGCATCTACGCAGCCTGACGGAGCGGTGGGCGAGCCGTATTTTGAAGCATGATGACTTGAAGCAAGACTATCGTGTCGCAACTCAGAAGTATCACTGGGCCGTCGTCGGAGAACCTGATGGTTCTTGGCATTGGCTCCATCAAGGAGATGATGTCAACGAGAAATCTCGAACGAAAGAGATGACCGAAAAGTTGCAAGAACTGGTGGATACATGCATCGCTTCAGAGACAGGGTCTGTGAGTGGCATGACGAGGTTTCTCAAAAATTCAGCAATGATTTTCACCGTCGCAAGAGTCGAGCGGCATCGCAGCGATGGCCGGCACTTGATCGTCGGTCGATACGTTGACGAAGCCCTTGAATCTACGCTGCGGCGACAGACGCAGGTTCAGTTCACGATACGGCCAACAGCGTCGACGGAAGATCAGCAACGACTTGTTGTTTGGGAAAGGGATGAGTCAACGCTTGTGGTGGAAATTCGTCTCGCGGGATTTGAAGATCAGACGCTGGCTAACATCGTGCTGCACGTGCCACGGGATATTACCGCACGAGCAAGGCGGACGACTGCTCTCGCTCGCAATACATTCATTTTCGGATGTGTTGCCGCACTCCTGATGTTGCTGTTGATGCTTCAGCGGATCGTGATTGGTCCGTTGACTGTGATGCGAGAGTACTCTGATCGAGTTGCCGAGCACGGGCTGATCGCAGAACCGCTTGAGCTGACGGGCAACGATGAAATTGGACACCTTGGAAAAGCCTTTGGTCACATGGTGCGTCGACTTAGCAACGCACAGTCGCAGCTTACCATTGCATCGCAAGCCGCCGGACGAAGCGAAGTCGCCAGCACGGTCATACACAATGTCGGAAACGTGCTGACAAATGTGAACAGCTTGATCGATTCCGTCAGCGGACGTGTGCAGGGTTTGCGGATCAGTCCTTTGGAGAAATTAGCGGGTCGCTTGCGAGACACGGACAATGACATGGACCTGCTAAAAGCCACGCCCGACTATTTGGAAGGCTTGGCAGGATCGTTGGTCTCCGAGCAAGAACAGATTGGCGAGCTACTTGAGACGCTGCACGATAACGTCCGGCACATTCATGACGTGATTCGCGATCAGCAGCGACATGCGTCGAAGTCGGTCGATCTGTCTTTGGTTGACGTCGACGCGATCGTTGCGGAGGCCATCGGTTGTTGTCGTGCACGCTTAGAGCAAGATGCTGTCGCGGTTCAGTTCGCTGGATCACGAGGCGCGAGTGTGCAAACGGACCGTTCACTGTTGCTGCAAGTACTGATCAACGTGATCGGAAATGCACGACACGCGATGAAGAATGAATCAGGTCTGCGGATGATGAACATCAGCGTGCACGTCGGTGAGGAGCGAATTTCCGTTCGCATTCAAGACACTGGCTCCGGCATGACATCAAAGACGCTCGCAAAGGTCTTTGATGCTCATTTCACCACGAAAGAGACAGGAAGTGGACTGGGCCTGCATTTTTGTGCTTTGACTCTCAAGCGTTTGGGCGGCGCTGTTCGAGCAACCAGCGAGGGACTTGGAAAAGGATCCACCTTCGAAATCGAATTGCCTTTTACAGGCTCATCCGCAAGCACTGCAACTGTGATACCGACACTTTCTAGTTCCCTTCCTTCGACACCTGCCACCGCAGAAGCATGACCACTGAAAAGAAGCAGCGACGAATTCTGATTGTTGATGATCAGCAGCAGATTCATGATACCTTTGACCGCGTGTTTGCGATCCAAGGTCCCAAGGATGATGCGCTGATGGATTTCGAGTCTCGCTTTTTGAATGGCGATGTTGAACCCGATAACGTCGACGTCGATGGCATGCCGTCTTATGAACTCGACCATGCCCTCAGTGGTGAGGAGGCGGTGGAGCTTGTTCAGAAGTCTGTTGCCGAAGGGACGGCATACTCCGTCGCCTTTGTTGACATGCGAATGCCGTGCGGAATGGACGGAATGGAAACCACAGAGGCTTTGTGGGAAATCGATCCGAATCTACACGTGGTCATTTGCACTGCCTACAGCGATCACGTTTGGGAAGACGTGCTAAAGCGACTGGGCTACAGCGATCGTCTGTTGTTGTTGAAGAAGCCGTTCGAATCAGATGAAGCTCGACAAATTGCGCTCGCTTTGAGCGAGAAAAGTCGCTTGGGAGTTATCCAACAACAGAAGGTTGACGACCTTGGCCGCGAGGTCGAGAGACGACGGGTCGCTGAAGAAACGATGCGCGACATGGCGCATCGTGATGCACTCACCAGCCTCCCGAATCGTCCCTACCTGCTCGAGAAACTTGCACGAATCGTTGGAACTGCATCAGGCAAAGATCAGCCGATAGCAGTACTGTTTTTGGATTTGGACAACTTTAAGATCATCAACGACAGCCTTGGGCACGATGCGGGCGACGACCTGTTGATTCAGGTTGCTTCCCGGCTCAAGAACTGTGTCCGCGAATGCGACACGACGTCTCGCTCGATCGAGAACGAGGAAATGGGCGAGACCGTCCGACTTGGTGGCGACGAGTTTGTTGTGTTGTTGGAATCATTGCTCCATCCCAACGATGCCATCTCGGTTGCCAAGCGAATCGTCAAGAAGATTGGGGAGCCATTCCAGCTAGGCGATCGATTTGTCACCGTCGGAACAAGTGTCGGTGTGGCGTTCTTAGGGAGTCACGTGAAAGACGCCAATGAGGCGCTTCGAAATGCTGACACCGCGATGTACCGCGCCAAGAACAATGGCAAAGGTCGCGTCGCTGTGTTCGACCAGACCATGCATGACGACGTTGTCGCCCGAATGGAGCTAGAAGACCAACTTCGCCGCGCCGTGCGTACTGAGGCCTTTACACTGAACTATCAGCCAATTCTCGACTTGCGGACCGGCGATATCCGGGGCGTTGAGACGTTGATTCGCTGGACTGACGAAAGCGGCAATCGCATGTCGCCGAGTGACTTCATTCCCATGATCGAAGAGATCGGCTTGATCCATCAAGTCGGTGAATGGGTTTTGGAAAACGCGATGCGAGACATGATGCGACTGACGCCCGTGTTGTCGGAGGCTCAGCAAGGGCTGTACCTCGGCGTGAACGTTTCCGGGCGACAGTTGAGCGATCCATTCTTTCTAGAGCAATTGGAGACGATTCTGGCACGTACGGGGTTCGATCGTCGACGTTTGAAGATCGAAATGAATGAATCCGTCGAGAGCCGAGGCCACGAGCGAGTGCTCAGTACGATGCTCGATCTCCACCGCTCTGGCGTTCGAATTCAAATCGATGATTTCGGGAAAGGTCAGTCGTCGCTGAACTGCTTCCAAACCTATCCAATTGAAGCGGTCAAAATTGACCGTAGCTTCACCGCATCAATCGCAATTGAGCATAGCCATGCAGCGATTACGGAGGCGATCGTCAAATTGGCTCACAACCTGAACGCGAAGATTGTTGCCGAAGGCGTTGAGTCGCCGGATCAATTGGAAGTTTTGCGTCGATGGGGATGCGACTTGGCACAGGGATACTTCTTCTCGCCTCCACTGACTGCTCAAGCCTTGGGGCGGTTGCTAAAAGATCCTCAGCAAAGCAAAGGCATCAAACTGCTGCAGCCAACACCGATCGCACCGCTAAGCAATCTTGCGGGGCCATCCAGCCCGCACATGGACGCTGCCCTATAGGATCGCCAGCGGATTGCGTTTCGTTTCCAGCGTTCCTCTCGTCACGCCGACGCGATTGGTTGCTTGAAGCCTCTGCCAGACTTCTTGGCCCGACAGTCGTCCATCAAGAAGCTGACGATAGCTGTCCAGCACGGTTTTCGCTTGACCTGCCGTCTCGCTTAGCAGTTCAACGCGAAACCATCCAACTTGCTGGCTGATCAATTCCGATACGGTTTCAGCTCCGCTCTGCGGAGTCGCGTTGTACAACGTGTTTCGGCAGGCGACGTCTGCTTGCAGCGTGTGCTCCGCACCCACTCGGTCCCGCAATTGCACCACATGATCGTCGCAAGGGCGGCCACAGTTGGTCTTGTTGGTGCCAGGAGAAAGGACACTGCAAAAGACACAGTGCTCCATATGGAACATCGGCATGTGCTGATGGATCACCACTTCCAACCAAGCCGACGGAAGCGATTCGACAAGCTCGAACAATTGTTCCCGATTCAGATCGTAAGATGCCGTCAAACGCTCGACCCCCCAGGACCGAATCCACTCGGCGGACCTGTGGTTGGAGATGTTCATCGAGAAGTCAGCGATCATTGGGATGGACTCTGTCTTGCAGTGACCGATCACAGCCAAGTTGCGAGCCAAAACCAGATCGGGCCTGTGCCTGTTCAGAATCTTGATCAGGCCCATTTCCTTCGGCTTTTGAATACGTACCGAAGCCAAGCCGATTTTTGTGTCATGTGACTTCGCCACTTGCACGGCTTGGCCATACTCTCGCACATCATGGAAATCTGCGTAGACCAAGTCGACTCCAAACTCGCAGGCCACTTCGAGTTGCTCCAGAGTTCGGCACAGGGCAGCCAACTGCGGACTCTCGGTTTCGGTTTGGCTGGGCGCATTGATCGGTTCGAGCATTCGATGGCCGCGTGCGACATCGATCTTTCGTTTCGGCGGTTCTGCCAGCCGAGCAGAGATTCCAGAGACCAAGTCGCGGCGCAATTGATTCAGCATCCCCATTGGGACCATCGGCGTGCCGATGATTTGGGCATCGAACTGGCGAAGTTCGAAAGCCGTCCCGCCGAGACGACCTAGCTTCTCTCGCAGCAGTGCCTCGTCGGCAGGTCGATTTCTGGCGGCTGAAAGTGGTTCCGCTCCAGCCACCTCGACCTGAATCATGCGAGCGCTCGCGACCTGTAACCTGCCAATCAGTTTGAGTGGAGATCCCGTTTCTGCGACGACCATCAGATCAAGCGGTTGTCGGCAAGCGGGATCCTCGCCTGAAAAGGAGCTTCGAAGCCGACGGTTCAATCTTGGATCGTCGTTCTTGAAGACGGTCGCCTCCAAACTGACTCTCGACCAATCGATCTCACCGCGGCCGAACCCGATCCAAACGACCTCGCCTGCGTTCACTCGCTTCTGTTGTCCTTGCTCGTTTTCAAGCGAGTAAATCCGTCCGCCTTGGTCCTGTTCCTGATCTGGATCATTGATCGCCAACCCATCACCCAAGGCAATGGGTGCTGCTATTCGAACTCTCAGTTCGTCTTGCCCGACTTCGATTACCGAGCCGAGTTCAATGCCACGTTTGGCCGATTGTCGTCCTGGAACCAATTGCTTGTGATCGTTCCCCTCCAACCAACCGGGCGAGAAGCCGCGCGAGAACGAAAGCTCCATTTCCCGCTTTGCCTGTTCATTGACGGAAACGGTTCCACTTTTTTTCGCCTCGTCGATTGCCGCACGATAGTGTTGAGTGATATTGGCAACGTACTCAGGAGTCTTCAGTCGCCCTTCGATCTTCAGGGAATCGACGCCCGCCGCGATCAAATCGGGGATAGCAGCGTATCCGGCCAAGTCCTGTGGGCTCAGCAGGTAGCGAACATCACCGAGATCTCGATCCTCGCCGTCGCAGATCAACTCGTAGGGCAATCGGCATGCCTGAGCGCACTGACCGCGATTGGCGCTGCGACCGCCCAGCGACTCGCTGGTCAAACATTGCCCGGAGTAGGCAACGCATAAAGCACCGTGAATGAATACTTCCAGCGGCATATCGGTCAAGGCTGCGATGCTGCGGATTTCTTCGACGGAGAGTTCGCGAGCGAGCACCGCGCGTGCAAGGCCGAGGTCGCGGGCGACTTCAATCGTCTCGGCGCTGGTCAGGCTCATTTGCGTTGATGCGTGGACTTCCAGTTCCGGGCAGATTTCACGCACGAGTCTGGCCACGCCGAAATCTTGAACAAGGACGGCATCCAATCCTGACTCCGCGACTTTTTCAACGACCTCGACCAACGCCTTCATTTCTGAGGGGAACACGAGCGTGTTCATGGTCACATAGCCACGCACGCCTCGGCTGCGCAGCAACTCGCTTAGGTCGGGGAGGTCGGCCAGGCCGAAGTTCTTGGCTCGATGACGGGCATTGAATCCACAGTCCAACCCAAAGTAGACCGCATCCGCCCCGTTTTCGATGGCAGCGCGAACGCAGTCCCAATCCCCTGCGGGCGAGAGAAGTTCAATGGGACGATCGGCTGGCCGGGTAGATGTCGCGTTCATGCTTGGGAGTATGGCATCCCACTGCCGAATTGGGAAACGTGTGCCTCGCTAGGCACTGTGGTCAAATGTGCACTACCGGTTTCCTACGATTCTCGTAACACGTTTTGACACGACCGAGCTTGGAATTGCCGGATCAGATTGCTTCACGTGGCTGCGGCTTCCAGCCGCAGTTCGGTTTGGCAGTTCGGTTTGGCAGTTCGGTTTGGCAGTTCGGTTTGGCAGTTCGGTTTGGCAGTTCGATTTGGCGCTTCGGTTTGGCGATTCGCTGCGGCTGGAAGCCGCAGCCACGCCTAGGAAGAACCGAGTTCGACGTCGATTTTGGCTTCGTCGGCAGCCTCTCGCAACTTGGTCAGTGCGCGAGCCTCCAACTGGCGAATTCGCTCTTTGGTGACGCCCATTTCCTCGCCAACTTGCTTCAGAGTTAGCGGCTCCTTGCCACGTCCGAGGCCAAATCGAGCGGAAATGATCTTCTGCTCTCGCTCATCCAAGCGATTCATGATCTTGGATAGTTCTCGCTGACGCGATCGCTGAACGGTCTCTTCGAGGTAAGGATCAAGGCGATTGTCTTGCCGAGCGACGAAGAGTTCTTCGGTCGTCGTACGGAATCGATCTCGATGCTTGAACTCGCTTGGAATCGTCCGAGCAAAGTTCTTCATGATGGCCCATGAAGCGTAGGTGCTGAACTTGTTGCCTCGTGAGTAGTCGAATTTCTCAACCGCACGGATCAGCGACATATTGCCGTCGCTGACTAGGCCGAAAAAGTCATCTGTGCTGGCGACGTGTCGTTTGGCGATCGAAACCACCAATCGAAGGTTGCTTTGCACGACTTTGTTTTTGACCAACACGGCTGCTTCATAGAGAGAGTCGATTTCATCCATGGTCGCAGTCTTGTTGCTCTTGGCGTCGTCCAAGCTTTCACGCAGACGGTTCGCTTTGTGCTTCAAGTAATTCATCTTTCGGAACAGGTGATACTCCTGTTCGCGAGTCAGCAAAGGAACATCGTAAAGAGCAGCCAAGTAACTTGGCAAACCGGCGGGAACGCGAGCCTTGCGTGGTGCCGAGGCTGGCTCCGGTTCGCGGCCCAAGTACTCCGCTTCGCGGCTGACGTCTTCGAAGTCCTCGTTGTAGATGTAATCCAGCGGCAAGTCTTGAACCTGCTCCAAACGCATGTCCAGCAAGATTCGCTGCACGCTGGTTCGGGTCCGCTTGAACCGCTTGCAAAGCTGCGAAACCGTCGCGCCTTGGGTGTAAAGTTTGAAGATCGATCGCTTGTCATCGTCGGTCAATGCACCGCGATGATTCGGGAAGATCGCTAGAGTCTGATTCTCTGCGTCGAAGTTCTTGAGTGTGTAACGAACCGTTTCGGGGCTGCGGTTCATACGATCGGCAAGCTGCCGAGTGACTTCCGAAAGAGACGCACCGCCCTCGACCAATTGTCGAGCACGTTCAATCATCTCGCTCTTCTCGTCCTCCGAAAGCTGGCTGAACCGCTCTCCACGCCGAATCTTATCTCGGTTGCTGGAGATGAATTGCTCCACACTGCTATGCAGGAAACCAACTCGCTTGCGGCTACCGAACAGAAGACGGCGGCTGACCAACCCGGCGTCACGCCAGCGGCTGATGGTCTTGGTGGATACGCTGAACATTTTGCTCAGTTCGTCCACGGTGTGAACGGGCTCAGGAACCTCGTCGATATTCACGTCTGCAGAGTCGCTGAGGTCTTCAATCAGCAATCGCAGGTCGTGCTTCAGATCGGCCGAAGCGATCGAGTGTCGGCTGGGTGCTTCGGGCCGGTAGTTTGTGATTCGAAAGCAGAGGTAGTCGAATGCGTAGGAACGATCCGGCTCGATCTCTGTATAGACTTTTTCTGCGAGTCCAGCCTGCTCGATCTTCTTCGCCTTTGGAGCGAATCGAGTGAGTTGGTCTCTCAGTTCTTTGATTTTTGCGTCGCGATAATCTTCGTGCATCGCCATATCTCCCAGTGCTGGTACTGTGCGTCGACGTTGTTTCCCTGCGACCCCGGCGGATCGCTCGACTAAGTACCGGTGTTGCCCGGGTATCACCCTATCCATAGGGCAATGTTTCTCGGTTGATGTGGTCCGTCGCGAGCCAGTTGAAACTGGCAGTGACCTCCCACACCCGACCGATGACTCCTTGTCACCAGCCGCTCTAAGTAGTACGCGAAACCTCTCACAGAAGTTCCGCATATTCGGACCCGTTTTTCCCTTTCAAAGTTCACCGAGGTTTCCACGAATCTCGTGAATCCCGGCTTTGATTGATACTGCGATTTCCTTCACCGAAATTCCATTCGTCCCAGTGATGTCAAAATTGGCATCAAAACCTCTGACAGATCTCTAACTGACCAACGAAGATCCAGAGGAAATATTGGGCCAAACGTCCGAAATCCGATTCGACTACGATGGCGAATTGGGTGTTAAGACGTTCACAGTTAACGACTTAAGTTTTCTGATTCCATTTCTCCAGCATGGTGGGGATGCCCCAAAAGTCCACTTCGGTTGTACTTTTTTCCAGCATTTTGCACACACCCTCGTCTTAGATTGAGACAGTGTAGCAAACTGCGCCTCACCTTTGACAAGCTGACGGTCAATTTGACAGGCAGAATTCGATTCCGATCAGGTCGTCGTGTTTCCAAAAGATTTGACGTGAAGCATTTGGGCACGGCAGTCGATCAAGAACAGAGAGCCCTAAAACTCCAATACGCTTCTTGATTCTTGAGGGATTCGGTTGTGCAAGAAATGAATCATCCAAATTCGATTGTTGGCGCGGATCGACGCCACTTTTTGATAGCTTCCATATTGACGCTATCCAGTTCAGGCGGACCGCAGGCAGTTGCCCAAGGTCGTGGCGGCGTCAGCCTGCGTCCAACTCCCCAGAAGCTGATGCGTGTGCGCATTGAGATGGACGTGAAAGGGAACGTGGATGTTCCCAAGAATCCGCTGATCTCTCGAGAAGCCGAACGGCAATTCCCAATCACGAGTGACGCGGTGTTTGACTATGAAGAGCGATATCGCCGCCCAGCTGACGCAGATGATTCTTCGGTGGTGACGATGGCCGAGCGTTTCTATCACGTTGCCAAAGTCGAAAGCGATTTGAATCGCAATCAGCAGAAGACGGAGCTGCGAGATTCAGTTCGTCAGACGATGGTACGACGCGAGACTTTGCCAGAAGTCATTTATGGGGTGGAGGACTACTTCCAGCGCGATGAATTGGACATGCTTCGGGTGCCGGTATCCAGCATTGCCGTCGACGAGTTGTTGCCGCTCGAAGCTGTGCAGGAAGGCGACCGCTATGACATTAGCAGTGAAGCGATGACTTCGGTTTTGAACATGACGTCGGTGGAGGCCAATGACGTTGTTGCGAATATCACGTCGATTAGCGCTGAGGCAGCCAAAATCGAGTTTCGCGGCCACGTGGTGGGGTCGATCGAAGGCGTACCAACGACGGTTCGAACCGTCGGTAAGCTGCTGTTCGATCGCAAGATGGGCACCTGCACGTGGTTGGCAATCGGGGTTCACGAAACTCGCGAGATCGGCAAAGCAGAGCCAGGGTTTGACGTGGCCGCAACGATCAAAATGGTGCGCAAGCCGATGCCCAAAGCGGTTGGATTGTCTGCGACTCCGCCCCGACTGGACATCACCGGGCCCATTCCAACCGATCGGTTGTACGTCGATTTGTCCAGCAGTCAGTTGGGGATCAGCGTGCTGATGGAGCGGAATTGGCGGACGATGACCGATGTTGCTGGGACCGCGATGATGCGGATGATCGAGGACGATCGCAGTATCGCTCAGTGTGATTTTCGCCCGTTGTCCCGCTTGAAGGAGGGAGCCCAGTGGACGCTGGAAGCCCTGCAGGAGGAAGTCAAACGAACGCTGGGAGAACAGCTGGCTGAGTTGGTGGAAGCTGACCAAAGCCTGAGTGATTCGGGCCTACGGGTCCTGCGAGTGACGGCTCAGGGAGCGGTAGAAGGGGTGCCGATTCGCTGGATCATCGCTCATTTTTCGGATGATTCGGGCCGTCGAGTGCTGGCGACGTTCACGATGGAATCCGACCAGATTGAGCGGTTTGCAGGTGCAGACACACAGTTGGCCAATTCTTTGCGGTTCACTGAGTTTTCTGATCGAAATACCGCAGAAGTCGCACAAAACCAGGCGGACCAGGCTGAATCACCTCGTGTGGCCAAGGCGATTTCCGACGATGATTCAAATCAGCGAGTACAATCGTCGAGTGACTTGTAAGTTTCTGAAACCACGGTGAATCATGTTTGTTGGACGTTTCTCCCGCTCATGTTGGGTCGCATTGTTTGCGGTCAGCATGACACTTTCCGATCTGGGCAGCTCTGCCGGCTATGCGCAGGCAGGCAAAAAGAAGGATCCATCCACGCAGGAAACCAGCAAGTTTGCTCCTGGCGTGGTGAATGTGATCCCCCCTGCTCCGCTTCCAGAGGAGACCTTCGACGGTCCCCAAACGATGGAGCAATTCCTGCAGGCTCACCCTGAGATTCAGTTTGGTGGAACCTCGCATCCCGATGGAGAACCGCATTACGATCCTCGTTCGCGAACGTTGGTCGCCAAGGCTCAGCAAGTCATCTTGCGTCACGAGGTCCATTGCTTCGAGTTTTCGTTCAAGCCGTTGCGACACATCTATTTGGATGTGCCACGACCGGACGGACGGATGCAGCGAAAGCTCGTGTGGTACATGGTTTATCGCGTGCGATATCGCGGTGGCGATTTGCGGCCAGCAGCGGATACCGTTGCCGGTGTGCCGATTTACAAACGAGTCGAATCGGTTCACTACAATTCGCGATTCTTCCACCCGGTGTTGAAACTGAAGGACAACGTTTCAGGGCAGATTTACCTCGACAACATTCTGCCAACGACAACGTCAAAGATTGCCAGTCGCGAACAGATCACCGCGCCGCTTTACGACACCGTGAACATCTCACGAGTCAAAATTCCCTATGCAAAGGACAGTTCTTCTCCGGGAGTCTGGGGAATCGCGACATGGGACGACGTGAACCCGGGAGCTGATTTCGTTTCGGTTGAGGTTTATGGACTGTCCAACGCCTTCCAGCAGGACGGTCAGGGCGAGGACGCACCTTACCGACGCAAGGTGCTGCAGTTGAATTTTTACCGTCCTGGTGACGCGATGAACCAAACGGCTGACAAGATCTACTTTGGCGTGCCGGCTTTCGAGGATCCCACCGAGCAGAATTACATCTTGAAGCAGTACGGTCTGGACGAGCGACTGGACTACCGTTGGATCTTCCGCTAGTCACCAGCGAAAGCTGACGCACGCTTCCAATGGCTGGCCCAAATCCCTGGGTTCAGCCGTTTTTTTTGATTCGTGCGGTTTCTTTGAACGCTCGATCGTGTCAGGCTTGTATTCGATGGGCACACCCCCATGAATCCTCCCTTCCACAGATTTTAAACATGTTTGTCGATCGCGTCCGAATTGAACTCCAGGCCGGAAAAGGTGGCGATGGCTGCTCGAGTATGCGCCGGGAGAAATACGTACCGCGTGGTGGTCCTGATGGTGGAGACGGCGGGAATGGCGCCAGCATCATTCTGGAGGCCAAACTGGGCGTGAACAGCCTGGCAGCCTACGCGAATCGGCGAATGTATCGTGCCCCCAAAGGCACCCCTGGGCAGGGTGCGTTGCGGCACGGTCGAAACGGGATTGAGCAGCGGTTGTACGTCCCGCCAGGGACAACGGTGATTGACGCGGAGCACGGCTTTGTGATCAAGGACATGAAAGCTCCTGGTGACGAGTTCGTGATTGCTCGCGGCGGCAAAGGTGGGAAGGGGAACGCGCACTTTAAGAAAAGCACCAACCGCGCGCCACGCGAATTCAGTCTCGGCGAACTCGGGGAAGTTCGCGAAGTGATCTTGGAATTGAAGTCGATTGCAGACGTCGGCTTGGTCGGCAAGCCCAACGCTGGCAAGAGCACACTGCTGAGTCGGATCAGCTCGGCGCGACCCGAGATCGCCGACTACCGGTTCACGACCAAGCACCCGAACTTGGGGATCGTAGAAGTTGGTACCGATCGCTCTTTCGTGCTTGCGGATATTCCCGGTTTGATCGAGGGCGCGAGCGAGGGAGTCGGACTTGGTCACGAGTTCTTGCGACACATCGAACGCGCAGGCTTGCTGGTGCACCTGGTTGAACCGGCGCCGGTGGATGCAACCGATCCGCTCGAGAACTACAAAAACATTCGCGCGGAACTTTGCGAGTACGCGGATGCTCTCGGTGAGCGTGATGAAATTGTGGTGGTCACCAAGAGCGAATTGGAAGGCGCCGAAGAAGTCCGCGAGGCACTGCAGACATTGTCTCAGCGAGATGTTCTCTTGATCAGCGCGATGACTGGGGAGGGGTTGCCTGAACTTCTTGAGGAAATCATGAAGCGGGTTACCGAGAGACGAAACACGATGTTGTCGGCAGGCGAGGAAGTTCCAATCTTGAGAAAGGTGGATATCGATCGGCCTTCAGGCGAGGGCAACACCAAGCGAGTTCCGCCGCACATGGCAGGCCCAACTTCCGGCTTGTCAAATGACCAACAAGCGAAAGACGTTGACGCGGCATCCACTCACCCAACCTCACGCGACCGATCGTGAATGCAGATTGCATTGTCGCCGTTGATGTAGGCAACTCTGCGGTCAAGTTGGCCGTGCAGAGTGATGACTTGATCATTGACCATTCGATTCGGATTGGATCAAGTGGTTGGGAGTTGTCGGTGATCGGTTGGGTTCGCGACCATCTTGGTTGCCGAGACACTCATTGGCGAATCGCAAGTGTGCATCGTCCCGCCGCGCTGCAACTGGAAGCTGCGATTCGGAAGCCGGACCAAGGTGCCACGATTCAACAGATCTATCACCAAGACGTGCCCATGAAGATCGAGGTTGACCAGCCCGATCGTCTTGGGATCGATCGCTTGCTCAGTGCCTACGCTGCCAGCAATCTCGTTGACGCGCCCCTGGTTGTGATCGATGCCGGGTCTGCCGTCACGGTGGATTGGGTCAATCAAGCAGGTGATTTCTGCGGGGGAGCCATTTTGCCGGGGCTTGGACTGCAGTCTCGGGCGTTGGTGATGGGAACGGACGCGTTGCCGGAGGTTGAATGGTCCGCTGGGCAATCCCTGAGCCTGCCTGCCAAGAACACCAGTGACGCGATTCGAGGCGGAATCGTGATCGGCATGTCGGCCAGCATCGATGGGCTTGTGGACCGATACTGCGAGGCGGCGGAAGTCTCCTTGGACAAAGCACATGTCGTCATGACGGGAGGCGATGCCGTGACACTGTCACCGCATTTGAGGCATCCTCATGAAGTCCGCTGCAACCTGGTGTGCCGCGGACTGTTGGACCTGCCAAGTCCGTGAGGTTCTTGGTGGTGATTATTGAGCGACGCCGGGTTCACTGTCGTCTTCAGCATTCATTGCCTTGGATTCTTTAGAATGGTTCGTTTGGCATTGTGTGATGGAGTGAAAACGCCCTCCTTCGTGTTACGATAGAGACTCGACGGCAAACTGCCGTGCGAGACGCTAATCGAGCGACCCTTGGAATACTTTGATGGCCACGAAGATCACAGACTTGCTTCCCATTCCCGAAGGCACTCAGGAACCACACGCCTACCAAGTATTTGGCTTGGAGCCAGGTGAGCAGGATGCGCAGGTGATCTCGGCAGCGGTTCAATCAACCGTTGCAAAAATCAAATCGATCAAGGAAACAACGGACGCCAAACTGTGGAGTCAGGCTGCCAAGGTTGTTCAGCAAGCACGTGTGACACTTGCCGATCCAGAGAAAAAGTCGCAGTTGGACGCACGGTTTGGGATCATTTCGATTCCCGATGAAGATCCTGAGCCCGCAGCCAAGAAGAGTGAACAGACCAGCGATCCCTTGGCGGGGGTTTTGCCAACGGCTGATCCACTCGCGGCCGTTTTGCCGAATACGAATCCAATGGCTCCGGTCGAACCGGTCCCCAGCCCTGACGAAGCCGTCGATACGCCAGTCGTTCCCAGCATGCCGGCAGGTGTCTTTGGCACGGCTCCGGAACAGGTGGCTGTGGCGGATGCACCTGCCGTACCCGTCGTCGTTCAACCCAAGAAGGTACAGCGTCGCAAGAAGTCGATGCTCGCAACGCTCTTCTTTGCAGCATTTACTTTAGGAATGATCGGGCTGATCGGCGTCCTGGGCTACTTTCTGCTTTACGGGCCCGGGCAAGTTGCGATTACAAATTCCGGTAGCGGACTGACCATCTCAACGAAGACGCCTGAGCAATCGGTCGATCCTGACGTTCCCAATGCTGCTCCGCCAAAAGAGTTCGATCCGGTCATGGGGCGTTTGGCGGGCGACACGCCTCCTCCGAAACGATCGCTATCGGACAAAATCGAGTACGAGCCGATGGAGGAAGAACCGGAACCAGGCAGGGAACCGGAACCTGAAATGGAACCGGAACCGTCGATGGAACCTGAAATGACGGCGTCTGCATCGCCAGCTCCAGCGGCACCGCCCGAGTTGACCGACGAGAAGATCGCGAGTGCAGCGAAGGCGATCGAGCGGGTGCGAGACTTGATTGGCGATGCGAACTGGAGCGAAATGAAGACGGTTGCGGAAACAACCTTGGAGATGCCAATGACGCCCGAGCAAAAGAGGGCGGCCGAGACATGGTTTGAGATGGCTGACTTGGCAACCTACTACCGTGAAGCGATCGTACGTGCGGTTGCCGATTTGAATGTCGGAAACGATTTCGCTGTGACGGAGACTTTTCGCGTGATCATCGTCGAGAAGGGGGAGGATCTGCTGGTCGTTCGATACAGCGAAAAAAACCGTTCGTTCACGTTTGATGAGTTCCCTTTCTCCTTGGCCCACAAGCTGGCCTCGTTCTCAATGCCAGACAATGCGACACGGGAGGCCGCCAAGGCGGTCTATCAAGCGATCGCTCCCAAGGCGACACCGCAGCATCGAACGGAGTCCGTCGGTTGGTTGCGAGCGATTGATGCCGAGGTCGAGGGTGTCGATCCGAAGCGGATTGCAGACGCGATTGAAGAAATGTTTGCGAATGATTCCCAGTAGCGCGGCGATTCTTTTTTCCTCTCGACACCGGCAACCGTGAAAGCCGCAGCGATGACCTCGATCCCCTCCCGCTCGTTTGACGACTCGATCGGCTTATTGAAAAGTCTGATCGGGTTTCCTTCGGTCAGCTCGGTTAGTAATGCCAATGTTTCTGATTTCGTCAGCGAACAGCTGGCCAGGCTAGGTTTTGAGGTGGAGCGAACGTCCTACCAGGATCGAAACGGAGTCGCCAAAGTCAACTTGGTTGCCCATCGCTCGGCCCAGCAATCCGATCGCCGCCAAGGTGGATTGGCCTACTTCTGCCATACCGACGTGGTTCCTGCTGCTGGTTGGACGGGGCCGGGCGGCGATCCGTTTGCCGCGGTGCTCCGTGATGACAAACTTTATGGTCGTGGCAGTTGCGACATGAAGGGCTCCCTGACGGCAATGCTGGCTGCAGCCAGCAGTGTCCCGGTGAATGATCAGAAGTCTCCGCTCTGGATTGTTTGCACTGCCGATGAAGAAGTCGGCTTCGATGGTGCAAAGCATCTGGTCAAGCATTCTCAGGCGTATCGCGGAATCGTCGATGCCCAACCGCTTGCGATCATTGGCGAGCCCACGAGCTTGAGCATTGTGCATGCCCACAAAGGAATCTACGGGTTTCGAATCATCAGCCGAGGGCGAGCCGCACACAGCAGCACGACAGAAGGCATCAATGCGAACGAGGCCATCGTGCCGATGTTGCAGACGCTGTTGGAATTGAATCAGCGATCACGTGAAGAGCAGCAGTACTTCGATAACCGATTCGATCCTCCCATTCTGTCCTGGAACTTCGGTGTCAGTGATGGTGGATCCGCAGTGAATATCACACCCGAAAAGTCGGTGGCTTGGGTCACGTTGCGATCGATGCCTGAGATTGATGGATCCGATCTGGTCGCCGCGGCGATCAGCAAAGCACAGTCTCTGGGATTGGAATTCGAGGAGTTCGAGGGCGGGAAACCGTTCTGGAACGATCCCAACGCGGATTGTATCCGTGCGCTCTGTGAGTTGGTGGGAGCCGATTCACCGCGGACGGTTTGCTACGGCACCGACGGCGGCGAATTCACAGAGCTGGACAATCGAGTCGTTTGGGGGCCTGGGGATATCGCACAGGCTCATACGACCGATGAGTGGCTGGCCCTGGATCAACTTGAGCGAGGAATCGATTTCTACCGCCAAGCCATTCAGCGTTGGTGTGTCCAGTCCTACTGAATTGGCTGGATTTTCAGGTCGAGCGCGGCGACGCTATTCGCCTGAGGTCGGCATGCCAAGCTGACGCATTTTGCGATACAAGTTGGAGCGATGCAGCCCTAGTCTCGCGGCTGCATCGGTCATGTTGCCTCCGCACGCCTCGATCGCACGATTGATGTGATCGACTTGATAGAGTTTGGTGGCGTCGCTGAGCGTGCCGGTGAACATTGCCGCGGCTCCACTTGATGCTCCGGTTGAAGAACCGCCGAGTGTCAAGTCTTCCTCCGTCACAACATCTTCGTTGCAAAGGTAGCAGACGCGTTCGATCGTATTTCGCAGTTCGCGGATATTCCCCGGCCAAGCATGAGACCGCATTGCAGCCTGTGCGGACGCGTCCAGTTTGGGCACCTGTCGACCAATCTGGTAGCAGAATTGCTGCATGAAATGATCTGCCAACAATAGGACGTCGTCGCCTCGCTCGCACAGGGGTGGCAACGTGAGATTGACGACGTTGAGTCGGAAAAACAGGTCTTCTCGGAATCTCTTTTGCTCGATCAGTTGCTCAAGCGGTTGGTTGGTTGCCGCGATCACGCGGACGTCGACATGAATCGTTTGCGACCCGCCGACCCGCACGACGACTTTTTCTTCCAGTACCCGAAGTAGCTTGGCTTGCCCGCCTGGGCTCATGTCACCGACTTCGTCCAAGAACAATGTTCCCCCGTTTGCCAGCTCGAATTTGCCAACGCGAGTTTGATTGGCGTCGGTGAAGGCACCTTTCTCGTGCCCGAACAGTTCACTCTCAAGCAGCGATTCGACCAGAGCAGCGCAGTTCACCGCGATGAAGGGGCCGTTGCGTCGACTACTTTCATAGTGAACGTGTCGCGCCAGAACCTCTTTTCCCGTGCCGTTCTTGCCGAGGATCAAGACGGACAGATCCGTTCGCGCGACCTTGTCCGCGCTTTTGCGAATGGACTCGACGGACGCGTGTTCGCCAATCAACGGCGTCGCAGAAGCAGCGTCGTCGACCAGCCGGTCGCGCGTTTCTGTCAGCTGACGTCGTGCACGCAAAGATTCGATCGCGACTGCTGCGTGAGTAGCAAGGTCAGCCAGCACGGCAGCATCGTAGGCGTCGAAGCCTTCCTGCTTGTGATTGATTGCTTCAAAGACCCCGATCAAGTCATCACGCTGGCCCTCCATCGGCACCGCGACCAGAGATAGCGTTTGGAATTCGAGGGTCTCATCGACTTTGCGGTTCACGCGAGACTCGTCGTCGGTGTCGCCGTTCCAGATTTTCGGTTCACTGGTTCGCAGCACCTCTCCAACGACGCCAGCGTTGTCGTCGACTTCCAGGGCACCACCTTCGACTCCCAGAGCAGGACGCCCAATCAGTTTGCGACGGCGCTTGTCCCACAAAAAGATACTGGCCCGTTCACAGTTCAATAGTTCTGTGGCAGTGTCAGCGATGCGGTGCAGCAACGCGTCATCATCATCGAGACGTTGCCATTCCGCAGCCGCTCTCAAGACGGATGAAAGCTGATCGATGCGGCGGACATGCCGATCGCGACTCTCGATGCGGTGGAGTGCCGCTGCCAGCAGGTTGGCAGCTTTCTTCAGTCGATCGGCTCGGCGCTGAGATTCCTGGACGGAATCCTGCTCCGCTTTGGTCATTCGGATCACCAGTGCAGAGGCGGTCGGTGCTGCCAGGGCAGCATCGCTTGACTCCACTTCTCTGCTTAGCGGAGCAACACACCACCCGTCCGCGATCCTTGTGGTCCCCTGGTCGAGGGCCTCACCAATCAAAATTTCGGGGATCCGGGTTTGGTCGCCGACCCAAATGTCGCGACTCCAAACACCGGCACGTTGGCTGATCAATCCTCCGAGTTCGCCGCCAATCATTCGCAGCAGGTCTGGAAGAATCGAGGTTAAGAAGCTCTCCCGGGAAAAATCTGGTCGAAGCGCACCAACCATTTCCATGGCCAGGCGAATCTCTGTCGCATCGGAATCTGTCGAGATTGATAAGTCAGTCAAGTTTTTCTCTTCTGAAATTAGCGGATAAGCCGTTCGGAAATCCGTCTGTTCAACGCCCTGAACATTGGAAGGTTCTAGCCCCAGGAAGTTTTGCTTGACGGCAAATGGACGAAACCGATGGGTTGGCGGTATGTTGTGGGCTTGGTCGAATGTCGATCGACCTTCACCCGCGCCGTCAACTAGGAATCGTTCAAGATGCAGTTCAAAGGAAAAAAAGGACTCATACTCGGTGTCGCCAACGATCATTCGATCGCCTGGGCAATCGCGAAGCAAATCATGGAAGCAGGAGGTGAATGTGGGTTCACCCATCTTCCTGACCGCGAGGACGACGAGCGTCAACGCAATCGCAGGCGTGTTTCGCAACTAACTGACAAATACGAGAACGCTAAGTTCCTTCTGCCTATGGATGCGCAGAAAGACGACGATATCCGCAGTGTTTTTGAACACACGGGCGAAACGTTCGGGAAAATAGACTTTTTGTTGCATTCAATGGCCTTCGCTGATCGCGATGACCTTTCCCGAGACACAGTCTATACCAGTCGTGATGGCTTCAAATTGGCGATGGATGTCAGCGTTTACACTTTGTTGGCCTGTACCGCCGCTGCCAAGCCGCTGATGAATCCAGGCGGAGCTATCGCCACGATGACCTACTTTGGCGGTGAAAAGTGTGTTCCCGGATACAACGTGATGGGTATCTGCAAAGCCGCTCTCGAGGCCACGGTGCGTTACTTGGCTTACGACATGGGCCCAGATGGAGTCCGTGTCAACGCACTTTCAGCGGGCCCTGTACGAACCTTGGCCGGTCGCGCTGCTGGCGTCGAAGAGATGCTCACTCTGTATAAGCACATGGCACCTTTGGGGAGGAACGTCAGCCACGAAGAGGTGGGACGCACCGGAGCTTTCTTATTGAGTGACGACAGCAACGGAGTCACTGGAGAAATTCTCCATGTCGACGGTGGCTACCACGCCATGGGAAGTCCAGGCCGACTCCTGGAAAAAGTGAGCAAGGATGCCTAGCGAGTGCTGTGCTCCGGCGAGACAGTCGGGTTGATCAACGGAGTCGCTGGCCGTGAACACAAGCGTCAGACAAATTCAGCCCGGAACCGTTCGTCTTACTTCAACATTCTTCTTTTTAGATTCGTAGGAACTTCCATGGTTCGAACTGCAAGCACCATGTTGCCATTGGGCACACAAGCACCCGACTTTTCGCTTCCCGGTACCGATGGGAAATCGGTTTCCCTTCAGGACTACTCCGGTAGCAAGGCGTTGTTGGTCATCTTCATGTGCAACCACTGCCCTTACGTCAAGCACGTCGCGGCACAGCTGAAGTCGCTGGCGGATGACTACATGCCGCAAGGCGTCTCGGTAGTGGGGATCAGCAGCAACGATGCAGAAAAGTATCCCGACGATTCCCTGGAGGCGATGGCGACGGAAAAGCAGGAGCGTGGCTATCGGTTCGACTATGTGATCGACGAAGACCAATCGGTTGCACAGGCCTACGCAGCGGCGTGCACTCCCGATTTCTATCTCTTTGATGGAGATCACAAATTGGTTTATCGAGGCCAGCTGGACTCGAGCCGTCCCAAGACTGACATTCCCGTCACAGGCGAAGACTTGCGGGCCGCCCTCGACACGGTCCTGGCAGGCGACTCGCCAAGTGAGACGCAGACTCCTTCGATCGGTTGCAACATCAAGTGGAAGGAAGGCAACGAGCCGCAGTACTTCAATCCTCAAGGGTCCGCGTGAGCGCTCCCTACCTGCAAGAGCTGACTTTGCGATTGGCCCTGGGGGCGACGGGGTTGGATCCGAAGATTCGTGAACGGAACGCGAATTGGCTGCGCGATCAGCAACGTGCCGATGGTGGTTTTGCGGGGCGTGAGGGCGACAGTGATCCCTACTACACGGCGTTCGCGCTACGAGGACTATGGATTCTTGACGCCTTGGATCCGTCGATCGGAAAACAGGCCGCCGACTTTCTGCGTCAGTCTTTGACCAAGAAAGAATCCATCATCGATATGATTTCGTTGATCTTTGCTGCGGCGATATGTGAACTCGCGGTCGGCGAAGTGGTGTTGAGCGATGAAGACACGACCTGGCGAAAGAACGTGGCCAACTTGCTTGGTTCGCTTCGAACGGACGATGGTGGTTTTGCGAAAACCCCGGAAGGACGCGCGGGAAGTACCTATCAGACGTTCTTGACGATCCTTTGTTTAGAGCTGATCGAAACGGAGCTTCCCCAACCCGACCAAGTGGAGTCGTTCTTGCGGTCGCAGCAGCATCAGGACGGTGGGTACCTTGAGATTCGAGCCGCGAAACGCGCTGGAGTGAATCCCACTGCGGCTGCGATTGGAACATTGAAAACGCTCGGGCGGTTGGCCGATGAGGATTCGCATTTGGAAACGACAAGGATGTTTCTTGCCGAGATGCAGTCCGATGAGGGTGGCTTCACTGCAAACACGCGAATTCCTTTTGCCGATTTGCTCAGCTCCTTCACCGGGTTGCTGACTTTGTCGGATCTGCAGGCTGCGGATCGCGTCAACGTCGAAGCGATTGCCCGGTATGCTGTATCGATGCAGTCGCCCGACGGTGGATTTGTTGGCTTCGCATTGGATCAAACTGCTGATGTTGAATACACCTTTTATGGACTAGCGACGCTTGCCCTGTGCCAGACACTGTCATGAACCAAAATTCTGCTGAACTCGCCCCGACTGTTTCCGAGACCTCGTTGGTCGTACGTGGTCTCGCGAAGTCCTTTCCCACCGCTGGTGAACCGCTTGTCGTTTTGAAAGATGTTTCGCTTGAACTCGCCACAAGCGACTCGGTGGCGATCGTGGGGCCCAGCGGAAGCGGGAAGAGCACGTTGCTGCAGATCTTGGGAACTCTGGACCAGCCCGACGCGGGGGAAGTTCTGATCGACGACCTGAATCCGTTCTCGTTGAAGGAGAAGGCACTCGCGAAGTTCCGAAACGAGAAGGTGGGCTTCATCTTCCAGGATCATCACTTGCTGCCTCAATTGACGGTGATCGAAAACGTGTTGGTTCCGACTTTGGCCACTGGCAAGCCAAGCGATGACGATCTCTCGCATGCGGAAGGCTTGTTGGAGTCGGTGGGGCTGGCGGATCGTTTGGGCCATTTGCCCGGAGAACTCTCCGGAGGCGAACGAGAACGAGTCGCGATTGCACGAGCACTGCTGATGCGCCCGGCTTTGATTCTGGCGGACGAGCCGACCGGCAACTTGGATCGGAAAACAGCGGATACGATCACGGAGCTTCTGCTGAATCTGCAGCGTTCTTCGGGGGCGATTTTGATCGCCGTCACTCACAGCGTGACACTTGCCGAAGCGATGGGCCAGCAGAAAGAACTTTTGGACGGACGCTTGGTCTAGGTTCGCAGGCGTTTCAGATGTCGAAGATAGATGCAGCTAGCCTAGCGGAGAGATTGAATTGAAGATCTGGGTCGATGCCGACGCCGCGCCGAATGATGTGAAGCAAATCGTATTCAAGGCAGCCAAGCGATTGGAGATGGAGACGATTTTGGTCGCCAACCGGATGGTCAGTTCGCCCGCCAATGCGTCGACCGTTCGATCGATCGTGGTGAGTGAAGGTGCTGACCAGGCAGATCGCTACATCGTGAACAACGGCGAAGCGGGGGACTTGGCGATCACGGCGGACTTGCTGTTAGCCGAACTGTTGGTCGACAAGAGTCTTTTCGTGATCGACCCGCGCGGTGAAGAGTACACGCCTGATACGATCAAGTCTCGCGTCTCGATGCGCAACTTCATGGACGACCTTCGTGGGGGCGGAATGGTCGTTGGGCGAAGCGCTCCGTACAGCGAAACGGACAAGAAAGCATTCGCGTCGACTTTCGATCGTCTGTTGACCAAGGCAATCCGAAAAGCGAAACGAGATCAGGAAAAGGAAAGCTAGCCTGCGTCGTCGTTCTCGAAGAGAAGGCTAAGCCACGTCTCCCAGGTCCAATCGCTTTCCATACCGCCTCATCACCTGGGCCTTCAGGCTCGTCAGTTCATCGGCGCTCAGGTCTGGATCTTCGTCGATCATTTCTTGCGCCAAACTTCTCGCGGCAGCCAAAATGTCGACGTCACGGCAGAGGTCGGCGATACGCATCGGTGGCATGCCGCTTTGTTTCCGCCCGAGCACGTCGCCGGGACCACGAAGCCTGAAGTCTGCCTCTGCAAGTTCGAATCCATCATCGGTTTGCTCGAAGACCTGTAACCTTTCATTTTCCTCAGGCGAGCCATCACCGTCGGTGAACACGCAAACATGACCAGCATGGGAACCACGTGACACGCGCCCACGCAATTGGTGCAACTGCGCGAGCCCAAACTGTTGCGCCCCGAAGATCGTCATGACGGTGGCGTTGGGAACGTTGATTCCCACTTCGATCACCGTTGTGCTGACGAGGACCTGCAGCTTTCCCGAAGCGAACGACTGCATGATCGCCTGTTTCTCATCGTTCGACATTCGCCCATGCAACAGTCCCACACGGTACTCGGATAAGGCGCCGTTGCTCAAGTCCGCGAAGACTGCTTCCACCGAGGAAATGTCCTCGCCGAGTTCATCCTCGGCTTCCCGTTGGTCTTCAGCAGCCTCCGGAGCCGAAACACGTGGGGCAACGACGAACGCTTGACGCCCTTCATCCAATCGATCACGCACAAAACTCCACCAGCGATCCGTCCAGCCGTCATGCGCCAGATAAGTGCTGACTTTTCCGCGACCAGGCGGT
>JBGCGI010000092.1:0-8159 GCA_045110715.1 Rubripirellula sp. | reverse complement strand
CAGCGCTCGCTGCTGACCGCCGCTCTTTTGGTTGGCGGCGTTGAAGTACTGCTTGACCTCCGGATTTCCTTCAAACATCCGCTCATAGAAGCGAGAAGTGATCGTCTCTGCGTTGGCGGCAACTGCCGGCGTGATTTCCTTGATGATCTGAATCGTTTTTTCACTGAGCATTTTGAAGGCTTCTCGATGGCGAAAGGCGGGATTCTGAGGTAAACTTAAATCTGCACACAAAGGTACACAATGGATTCTGCACGTCAAGGTGCAGTTTTCGATCGCGAGTCCAGAGCAAGGTCAGAGTCGATGCTTTCCAAGACTGCCGAGTACGCCTTACGGGCGGTTGCCTGCATGAGTGGGGCGACAGGATCGCCGCTTTCCGCCGACCTGGTGGCCAAGAAGACGAAAGTGCCACGGCGCTATCTGACCCGAGTCCTGCAGGATTTGGCGTCCGCAGGATTGGTGCAGTCGCGACCGGGTCCCGGTGGCGGCTATGAGCTTGCGGTAGCCACTGACAAGCTGACGATCCTGGACGTGGTCAACGCGGTTGGACCACTTGAGCGAATTCGAAACTGCCCGCTGGGCCTAGAATCGCATACAGAATTGTGCCCACTGCACGCAGAGCTAGACAAAGCCTACGCAGCAACGGAGAGTGCGTTCGCTGGGGTAACGATTCAGCAGCTTGTCGAATCGGCCAGCCCGATCGTGCCACTTTGCGATGTCTAGCGCCGGACCTGCGTCGTTGTCGCTGCTTGGTCGGGCCTACTTGCCGCGTTTCTGTTCCATCATCCGGCGGTAGCGTTCCATCGCTTCTTCGCGATTGAGTGACTTCTTTTCGAGCTTCTTCTCGCTCTTTCCGCGTAGATCTCGACGCTCGTCGTCCCCGCCGCGCTTGGCATTCTCTTTGATCTTGATCCAAGTTTGCTTGACTTGTTCCTCGGTCATCTTGCCAGCCTTGACGGCCTCCTGCATTCGGCGGCTGATCCCCTCATAGTCGATTTTGGGTCGGGATTGCTGAGGTTCGTAGCGAACGACTTGTTCGGGTGGCTGCGAACGACTCATGGGCGCTGCTGCCCCCGCAACCGTCGGCTGAGGACCGTCCACGGTTGGCTGTGCGGGAGACAACATGTCATCGATTGGCTTGGCAAACAGACTCCAACCATGCAGCATCCCGAATCGGTCGCTGCGCGTGCAGTGAACAGCCAACTGCCAGACGCCTTGGATACTCTTGCCATTGAAATGGCTCAGGCTGGGCTGGCGTTTCAGCAATCCCTCCGGCAGGAACGTGCCCTTGAAAGGCGGCCGAGCTTTGGTGATTGGATATTTCGATTGATCATCAAAGATCGTCTCGTCGAAGTTGTCATCGTTGCCGCCGACGCTGGTGAACAGCTCGATTCGTTGGCCATCAGGCCCAGTCAAGAATGCGTCCAAATGAGAATCGTTGGAATGTGTGATGCTGATTTGAAGATTCAGGTCGCCAATCAAAAAGTCCTCGCTGACTTCGATCTCAGAGATGACGGTACGGCCGGGCGGCAGCACCTCAGGGTCACGCTTGCTGAAGTTTCCGCCCATCATCGTTTTAGATCGCGTCACCTCCGCTGAAGTCAGCAGGCCGTCTTGATTGGCGTCGATCGACGCGAATTCCGCCAGCTTCTCGTCGCTCCATTCTTCGGTGAACTCACTCATCGAGACTTGACGATCCCGATTGGCGTCGAGTTCGTAAAACCAACCGGGGATCCCACTTGATGGATCACCTGCGTCATCTTGGAGGCGGGCAACATGGGCATGCAGCTCATCGCGTGTGAGTTCGCCGTCGCGGTTCGCGTCGATCTGACTCGTCGGCATTCCTGTCGCGAGGGCTTCGGTCGCTTCGAGTCGCCCGTTTTTATTCAGATCGAACCGGCCCATCAAAGTTGCGGTCAACCAATGACTACTGCCACCACGTCTCCACCATTGGCTATCGTCTCGTCGCTCGTTGCCATTATCGGCGCGTCGAATTTCGCCACCGGTGCGTTCCGCTTTCTTTCGCAATTGATCGGACATGCCGTCCAGCAGGCGACGCCGCGCGTAGCGCTGGGCTAGCTCCAGTCGACTGAGCCGATCATCTTTATTGAGGTCGTCCTCGTAAGGCTGCCGATGCGTCCAGCGTTCATCCTGGGCTTCGATACGATCGATCACACCGTCTCGATTGTCATCATGGCTTCGCAGCGTACGGTCGGCGAAGTCCAGATCGTCTTGTGTGTATGGGTATTTGACTTCGGGCAGACCAAACTCCGGAACCAGCACTTGATCGTGATCCGGCTCGAATGTCTTCACCGAGCTTTCGCCGGTTGGTCGAATCCGCTTATCGGCGACACCGTTTTGCAACGCATGGTAGATACGAGCGGCTTCTTGCCACTTTTCGATGTCATTCGAGCGGTGCAAAGAGAGTCGGCGCGCCTCAGCGATTCGCTCGAGAAAGGGACGAGCCAGCGGCGTGATCTCGTCAGGATCAATCTCGCCATTCTCATTCTTGTCCATTTGATCCAACGTTGCCCGCAGACCAGCTTGGGCATTTACATGGCTGCAGGTTGCTCCCACGACAAACGTCGTTGCGAACAGCGCAAACATCAGACGGAGGGAAGGTGTCAACATGAGGGAGGGGAGGGGGGGGGGGTTGGTGGGAATCCAGACGGAGTCTCGGCGGGTCACTCTAGTTTACACAGACTGTCCAGCGGCGCGTTCGAATAGTCACTGGACTCTGCCGAAATCCCCGTTTTGAAGCACTGTTTTAGGGCAGCGTACAAGCCGCCCGGCGCCCAATTGACCAGCACGGAAGCTCTCCGTGTGAAATCGATTTGAAATTCACAATCGGAAGAGCGTGATCATTCCCGCTTCGTGGAGAGCGATCAGGACGATTACAGCAAAGAAGAATAGAGCAAGCCCGCTGCATCCGATCGCGAATTTCCTCCAACCCAGCGAGTAGAAACGGGCAGAGGCAAGCAATCCGATCGTGGCAAGCAGAAGCGACGCCAAAGCGTGTCCACCAAACTCTCCGAGATCGATTTCTCCGAGGGACCAAAGCCAGCAGAGTAAAACACCTGTACCCAATGTCGTCGCTGCGAGCACTCCAAAAATCACGGATCGCACCCAGAATCTCCGGATCGCGTGCGTGCTCGATGCGTTCAGATGGCTCGGAGCAGAGTAGGGATTTACGTTTCGACTCATACCATTCAAGTAGCGATACAAACAAGTTTTGCAGTCCGCGTTTGATCCGAGTAGATTCCTTCGAGACGCCAGCCAAGCCGCGATCGCATTCTTTCGAGGCATCTCAAAACTCTGACGCCCCGAACCATCGCCGCCAGTCATCATGATCGCTTGGATCCACCTCGGCAAGTTCAACACCGATCTGCATCGAAGAAACCGAACGCCATGTAAGACTCACGCTCATTTCTCGACGACCGCGATTGGTATGAAGATCACATCAAGCCAGACAGCAATGGCGGCCCGACAAAAAAGGCAAGCAAGGAACAGCCGAACGACACAGCGCCCACACGGCGCACTTGCCGGCGCCACTTTATCGCGGAGTAGAGCATGCCGAGTCCACAGCATGCCACGCAAACCGTGGCGGCTAAGATGCTCACCGGCAACTGGATTCCCGCTTGCGATGTGTAAAGCAAGTATTGATATCCACCATTTACCGCAATGCCGAGCATGCCTAAGGACAGAAAACACGACAGCCAGAACATTACGGTGCAAATCAGCGTGCTCTTGCGTTGCTCGTTGACCGACGTGACAGCTGGTGTCGAGTAGGGGTTGTGGCTCATGTTTTCAATCAAAGCGGCTGGACAGAACGTCCGCAATCAGCGACAAGCGATTGCCCAGACGAAGACGCTCGGATTCGCGTCTCAGTAGCATCCGGTCGTTCGTTGTTAGGTTTCGTGTTGCTCGAGAATCCGCGTCACAGCGTGTTGCTTGTGTGCCGACGCGCGATCGGCAGGAGTTTGTCCGTTATCGTCTCGGATTGCAACATCAGCATCAAATTGAAGAAATTTACGAACGGTTTTTGTGTCACCTTGGGTACAGGCCTCGTGAAGTGCCGTGCGACCGTGCTTGTCCTTAAAGTCAACAATCTCCGGCCGGCGAGCAAGGATGTCATGGACTGAGCCTGCGTCGTAGCTGTAGGCAGCACGAAACAGCTCGAGAACGTCGGAGTCTTCAGACTCGATCAGATCATCAATCGCTCCGCTTTCGACGAGCAACCGGCAAATGTCTTTGTGTTTACGTTGTCCTGAGTAGTGAATTGGGTTGCCATGCTCAGCCGTCACACCCGCACCATTCTCGATCAGCACTTTGGCAACTTCTGCATGCCCGCGATATGCAGCGAACACGAGAGGCGTCCACTCGTCATTGTCGGTCGGCCCGCCAACGTCAGCACCGTGGTCAATCAAGAGCTGAACAACGGCGGATTGTCCGCGACTCGCCGCGACATGCAGTGGCGTCAGGTTCTTTGCGTCACGAACCGAGACGAGCGTTTTGTCATCCTTGAGGAGCTTCTTTACTGCAGCGACATCACCGCGAAACGTCGGCGCAAAAATCGGATGGTTTGCCATCTCAACCTCTTTGAAATTGCTTCACGTGGCCATCAGCGGATATGGGCTATGCCTTTCTCGATTGCACAGCACTTCCATTTCACGGGTTGAATCGTCCAATACCAGGACAACTCACGCATGGCTGTTCAAACGGTCCGACGCCTGTCTTGCTACTTCTCAGCGAGATGCTTGGCGTACACTCGCGCGATGTCACCCATGTAGTGATGCGGTGCGTCGTTGGCCGATCTCTCGAGTAACTTCGTGGCCTTCTTCTGCTCGCCTTTTGCGTCGGCATAAAGTCCGAGATAGAAATCCCGATAGAACTCGGCATCGCCTCGGGCAGCCGAGTCCTCGGCAATCGAATCGACACGTTTGTTAACGGTATCGGTGTCACCAGACTTGAGCATCTTCAGCACCTCGTCCATCGGCGGCCGGCGATCGTTTGGCGCGGGCAATAAGGCCTTGGTCGCAGCTTCAAAAGAATCGGCTTTGGCGATGCACAGGAAGTGCCAGGCCGCGTTCTCGACATCGTTGGGGTTCACTTTCCGATGCTCTTCGAATTGTTTCGCGGCGCGTTTGAACTCGCCTGCAAAGTACAGCGCGATTCCCCTTTGCCACAACTCGGGCAGGTCAGCGGGCCTCTCTTTGACGTAGCGATCGAATAGCCGGACGGCCCAATCGATCTTTCCGGTACGCAAGTAGATATCGGCCGAGAGTCTCATCGCGCGTTGATCATCGGGATGCAGACGGGTCATCGCGTCGGCAGACAGAATCGCAGCCGCGTTATCTCCCTTCTGCAAAGCCTTGAGCGCTTGGACACGAAGCGACGAGAGCGAGACGTCCTTGCCGGCGTCCTGCGCCATCACAAAGGTACTTCCGCAAAGCAGAACGGAAGCCAAGAAGAGAGATCGAACCATGACCAAAGATTCCTGAATGAGTGCGAGACGCGGCCGTTCTAAACCGGCGCAACAATTTCCAGCAACTCGATTGCTGGTGCACCGTCGCAATAGATGAGCGCCGTTCGACCATAAAGTGTGTCGCCCATCCGTCGATGCATCAAGCCTGCCAGGCTGGTCCCCGCCAAAACTTTCCAAAGCCCACACAGCTGCACTTCACGTAGCACGTTGTGCTGAATCAGGGCTCTGCCGAGGGGTATCTGCTGGCTCTCGATCAACTTCCAAACTTCCGGGGCCAGGGCACCGACGTTCAAACGCACGATCCCGTACTGAACGATTGTGCGCGACTTGGAGGTAACGAGCGTGATTTCGCGGCCATACCACTTTTGTCCAGCGGAATCATGAGTCGATTGACAGCGATGAACTTCGACGTCCACGCTCTCCCCATAATGCGACTCGACGGTGACGGTCATGTGCGCGTTGTGATCAAGCAGTTTGTCATAGGGCGCAGGCACAGACTCAACCGCCTCGAAATTCGCCAAATGAGCATGCCCAACTGGCTCGCGATAGAACTCGTCCAGCAACTCGCAGATATCGACTTGGGATTCGTCAGTTCGCATGCTTCTATGATTTCGAGTTCACGCCACCGCGAGAGTCTGCATGACTCTCGGCAACTTGCCGGTCCAACCGAGACTCATCAGGAGTCTGGCCACCGACGATTGAAAACCGAAACTCGTCACAAGTCTCGTTTTGCTCAGAATCAGCTGGCTTCCAACCGTTGATTGTGATTCCGCTACGCCAAAGGAGCGGTGATTCCCAGCGAGACTACGGCCGGCGAGGGCATCTCGGGGCGTTCCAAAACGGTATCGACCAAGAAGTACAGCAATCGCCTCAGTGGCTCTACCTCCGTCTCGTCAGCCACCTGCTCCGCTCTTGCCTGGTGTTTGTCGACCAACTTGAAGGCCGTCTCGAACACACCGGCTTTGTCGTACAAGCGACGGACGTTCTGCAGACGCTCGGCATCGCTTAGCCCGCAATCGGGCTGCGCCAACGAGAGCAGTTCGGCTTGGTCCTGCTCGGACAGCGCCTGCAGTGCCAAGGCCCATAGCAGTGTCGGTCGCCCGCCGATGATATCGCCACCTGCGGAAAGCTTGTTCGAGTCATCACCCGCCCAGTCACCCAGGTCGTTCAAGATTTGGAACGCGACGCCCATGTTTCGGCTGAAGGTTCGCACGGCTTGGCGATACGGTTCGGCGTCTCCGGCGAGGCGAATGCCGCTCATCAAGGCGGCTTCAAATGCTGGCGAAGTCTTCAACGCGTAGACTTTCAGGGCGTCAAGCGGAGTCAGACGTCGTTCTTTGGCGTCACGCCACAGCAACTCCGCTCCCTGGCCTTCTGCCAATCGCATGTGGGCGGCAGCAAGAGAGTCCAGCACATCGACGCGAGCTGCAGGATCGACATTGTCGCTATCGTCGGTGCGGCTGAGCAAGCGATAGCCCAACCCAATCAGATAGTCACCGACATTGATTGCGGTCGGGAGTCCGAAGCGGCGATGAACGGCCAGCTGTCCATAGCGAAACGCGTCGTCATCTTCGATGTCGTCGTGAACGAGGCTCGCCTTGTGGAATGTTTCGATGCACATCGCAGCGCGACGCACAGAGATTGGGATTTCTGGGATCGACTCCTTGCCATCCGGTTCGGTGCACTTGCCGCCGGTCATCGCATCGTAGGCCGCCAGCGTGATGAACGGACGCGAATGCTTGCCGCCACGGCTAAGGAAGTCGTAAGCGATGTGTTCGGTGCCCGCGATCGGGTCCATTGCCTGAACCGCTTCAAGCGTGACGGCCTCGTCGCCGATGGTGGCCCGTTCGCGGAGGCGCGGTGCAAGTTCGTCGATCGCTTCGGGTTGAAACAAATCGCTTGCCGCGCGCATCAGGTGAACGTAGCTTCGCGTCTTTTGCTTGGCTGGTTCATAGGGAGTGCGAATCAGCTCGTCGACCCACTTCTCATCGACCTTGGTATTTCGGCAGTCACTACTCAGCAGGGGAACCGCCATGCAGGGAATGCCTGCCAGCAAGACTTTGTCGATCGCTTTCTCTAAGACGTTCAGGCAGGCAACGCCGATGACTGCGTCGACGTATCCGCCCACGATGATCTTCATCACCACAGGAGAGCCTTCGGCGACCAATACGCGGTAGCCCATCTCTTCGGCCAAGCCACGGAAGTCGGCGATGCTGCAGGCTCCGCACTCTTTGCAGTTCATGCCGAACTGATCGTATTCGGCAGGACATCCCTCGGCGTGCTTGAGGCAATGAGGCAACAAGAACAACCGGCGTTCTGGTGGAACCGAAGCCAACGCGTCTTTCCAAAATGCGCTGCTGATCATCACCATCACCCACCCCAAGTAGGACTCTGGGAGGTCAGCCTCCTCAAGGGTCCGACGGGCGATCTGTTCCATTTCGTCCTTGGTCAAAGGAATGGCACGATCGATCCGGGATGCGACGTCGTCACATCGCGCACGCAAGCTTTCGCGTAGTTCCAGCGTTTCAGGGACTTCCTTGAGATGGCTGGTCTTGCGACGCGGCGATCGGCCACCGGTGGTTGGTGTGGAAGTCGTATCAGTGGGACTCAGTCCTGTGGACAAACCGTTTACCTCAGCAGTCAATCGTGTTGAAGTCTGTTTTTATCAGGCTTTCTT
>JBGCGI010000091.1:0-47832 GCA_045110715.1 Rubripirellula sp. | reverse complement strand
TGAGGTTGGGCTCGTGTATTGAAAATAGCCGTTGGAATGCAGTGTTTCACTTTGATGATTCCCAGGCTCAATCGCCCCCCCAGTCCAAGTTCCCGTCGAAAATGTGGAATCCGATTCTGATTCGTAGGTAACGCCGTCGATCACAACTCGATCCACCACCAGATTTCGATCGATTCCTTGCTCGGGAGCGTATTGGTCGTTCGTGAACAGAACACGAATCTGGTCCGCCTTGATTCCCGCCGCGTCATAGTCGAAGCGATTGAATTGTCTTCCGCTGGGGTCACCGCCGACATCATTGAAAGTGGCAACCGTCTTGCCGTCGATCTGCAATTCCATCCGTTCGTCCCCCATCGCTCCTGCAGCGTAGATAGAAATCTGCAGAACGCCTTGGTACTGATCACGCACGCTCTTATTGAAGACGACCGCGGATTCTACCTTGCCAACCTGCCTTTCGAATTCCCAGTTCGCTTGCCGTGAGGCACTTCCTGTGATGTCTGTCGACGCTGCAACGTCCGCTCCCGTAAGACGGGAGAGCCGGTTAACGAAGCGAGCCCCCGCTGAGCCTTCGCCAGTGCTGCAGCCATACAAGAGAATATCAGCGTCCGCATGCAGGCTTCTTGACCAACCACGCAGTAGATCCTGGTTGGCAACCAAAGTCGCTTCGTCCACCCGCTGTCCGCCAAGCAAAATCTGGCCAGATCCGCCGTGCGAAACGATGTGAACCGAGCGCACGTTTACCCGCGACTGCAAAACATGGTTCATTTGCTGAAGCCCAGGTTTATCGCGGCCAAGCAACACAACCTCGGAGCCGGCAGGCGTTTCGGAAAGCAGCGTGTCCAGGTCGTCGACTTCGCTGTCGACAAAAATAAGATCGCCTCCGGACGCAATTTGCCTCACCCCAAGACTGGCAATGGCTCCGATCTCGGATGATGTGTCCGCAACCACAGCACCAGCCTCGCAAACAGCCGCGCCCGCGTCACCTGCCAACATCATTCTGGGTTCAAGGTTCGTAACTGACCATTCGGTTCGTTTCTTGCCTGCTCGATGGTTATTGTTCTTCATTTTGATCGCCTTCTTGAAGTTCGTTCATGTTGTATTGCGTTCTCAGTCCATTCCGACTCATTTTTTAGCGTGCAGGTCCCACTGCTCCGCTGTCACTCCGCCAATTCGGTGTTCGATGGCGACCGTTTCACTTCGGCTGATTTGTATTTCCCTAAGGAGCTGAAAATCCTTGGCATGCCGCCCCAGCCCATCAGTTTGCCAGCAGTCATGACGCCTACCATCAATCCCGAATTGACCCCTGGGACGCCAACATCCGTTCCCGTCAAAAACAGGTTTTTGACCGATGTACCGATTGACCATTGATGTTCGGAAAGACGATTAGGATCACAAGCCTGCCCGTAGATTGCTCCCTGATGGTGCCCCGTGAAGTCGCGAAACGAGAGCGGCGTGGACAATTCCGCGTAGTCAATGATCGCACGCAGTCCTGGAGCCCGACTTTCAACAAAATCCAGTAGCTGTTCTGTCTTGGCAGCCTTCAGAGCTTCGTACTCGTCACCACGCTTCTTCCATTTCGTATCGGCAAACTGCGCCCACTCAGACTCTTGGCTGAAGCTGACAATCTGTGCCGTATGCGGAGTCTGACCAGGATTGCGAAGTGAGCCGAACGAAAGAAATGCGCCTTCAACGGGCGCCAGTTGTCCCGGTTCGTGTTGGCTGTAGCGATGGTCCGTCCGTTTGTACATCCAATAATTACAATCGTCGAATCCGTGATCGCGAGGGTCATCCTTTATCCCGAGGAACAACACGACTGCGGACGTTCCGTTCACAACCTTCGCTAATTGCACACGTTCCTTCGCGGCCCATTCCTTGGGAACGAGCTGCGAAAATGTGGTCCTAGCCCCAGCATTCGAAATGATTTTTGGAGCGAAGTACGATTCACTTTTCCCCTTGCGTTCAACACGGACACCGTAAGCCCTGTTGTCGCGAACGAGGATTTCCTTGACCGGGTGACTGACCAGACACGAACCGCCGTTGTCTTCGATCGCGGATGCCGCACTTTCAACAATTTCTTGCGAACCACCGATCGGGTAATACCCGCCGTGCAGGAAGTCCGACGCAACGGCGGCGTGAATCCCAAAGGCACTCTCGTCTGGCGGTGATCCAAAGTCGGGCCATTGCCCAGCCACAATTGCTTGAAGCAGCGGATCATCGAAACGGCCATCCAGGTATTGCCGTGTGTTGGTCAGTGCGAGTCGCTTTCCGGCTGAGATCCAACCTGACCACGGTGCAGAAAACTGCTTGGAGAAGAACCATCGCTGCAACCAACTCGTCGCGGACTGCAGATCGCGAAAGTACTTTTTGATACTGTCTCGTTCGCCCGGAAAGCGTTGGATCAGTCTCTCTTGGAACTCATCTGGATCCGACGGGATGCAGAACGTTTCATTTGGAAAGCTGATCCGTTCAAAGTCGGAATTCATTGCATGCCAGTCGACTTTCCCGCGCGTAACCAGATCCATGCATCTTCGCGTCAGCGATCCTTCTTGCATCTCTCCGATGTAGTGAACGCCCGGATCCCAGACGTAGTTTTTACGACGGAACGAGTGCAGAAACCCACCCAGTTTGAAGTGACTTTCCAGCACAAGGACTCGCTTGCCAGCGACTTGTGCGAGAATGCTGGCTGTCGTCAATCCACCGATCCCCGAACCAATCAGGATGACGTCGTAGTGATTGTCGTCGGATTTGCTTTGCGTATTCATGAGTTGCCGCCTTTCGATTTTGCAACTGGCGGCGTGCGGTGCCCGGCGTGCACTCTCGCAGCTTTGCGATGCCATAGGTAGGCTCCCGCGGGCGTTTGCCTGCGCGAAACGACCCCCGTTAGCAAGAGATGGTTCAAGTAGGCAATGGATTCGCCAATCAAGATGCTCTGTTCTCGCGGCGACACTTCTCGACGGTAAATCACCTTCAAGCATTCATAGGCGGTCATCGGTTTCGCCAACGCTTCGGTCAGCCGACTCAACGCATTTCGACAGTTGTCCGCAAGTTGCCTACAGCGATAGGGAGCGCCGGTGAAAGGGCGATGGTGCCCCGGCAAGCACAGTGTTTGGTCGGTCGCAATCTGCTCGAAGCGTCCACAATCGGCTAGCCATTCGCCAACCCGATCTGCCATTGGCTCACTGAAATGAACGGATAGACTTGGCGAGACTGCAGGCAGAATCTGATCGCCGACAAGGGCAATTCCGTCGTCGGACCAGAGTGTGACATGGTCGTTGGCATGTCCGTTGCCCAACACAATTCTCCACTGACGGTTGCCGATCGTGATCGAGTCACCTTCCCGAATCGAGCAGTAGTGGTCAGGAATTTCGGAAACTAATCGAGCGTAATTGCTTGGAGACCGACGAGAAAAGGAGGCGAGCTCCATTTCGGGCATGCCAGCGCGACGCATGAATTCCAAATGAGACTCAGTGGGGTTGGTTGATTGACTCGATCTCAACAGTTGAGCAGCCAACCAGCAAACGCGACTGGTAATCATCATAGCACCACGCTGTGCGAAGTATCCTGCCATTCCAATATGATCGGGGTGATAGTGAGTCACGATGACTTTCGTGATTCGATTCGCTTCGAATGGAGCCGCATCCAAGGCTTGATGCAATGCGTTTTGACAACTGGTTGTATGGCAACCCGCATCCACAAGTGTCCAATCGTCGCCATCCTTCAACAGATAGACATTGACGTGTTCCATCGTCAATTCGATCGGTAGACGAACGCCCCAGATCCCGTCCGCGACTTGAAATGCAATTCCAATTTTCGGGTCGCGCTCTAGCAAGAAGGAAATGCCTTGGTCGGCAACACTTGTCGCGTGAGTGTCTACGCTTGGGCGTCCGCTCATTGATCGGCTTCCGACGCTTCACCCAAGATCACCGATTCCGATTGGACTGGACCATTCGGCAAGACCAGGACCTTTCCTTGTCGGTCACCGCGTTCGGCACGCTGAATCGCCTCACTGACCTGATCGAGTCCGTAGCACATGTCGACTTGCCCCCGCAAGCTGCCGGCAACCAACATTGCCAGAATTTCGTCGTAGAGTTCGATACGCTGCGTGTGAGTCATGCGATTGACGATTTTCGACAACCAAAATCCAGACAACGTGATTCCACGAAAGATCGTTTGCTCTGGCTCCAAGCGGCAGGCTTCCCCCGACAACATGCCATAGTTCACAATCCTGCTCCGTTCGGCCAAGCACAGAGCCAACTGCTGAGTCGATTCGCCACCGACCGCGTCCAAGGCCAATCTGATTTTCGCGCGGCCAATCGCAGATTGCACGTCTTTTGCCAGGTCGTCTCCAGTGTGCACAGCGACATTGCCGCCCAAATCCAATACGGCTTGGCGGGCGTCCTCGCGGCGTACAATGTTCACCGTACGGAATCCACGCGCTTTTGCGATCTGGATAACGGCGCGTCCGACGTTGGAAAGGGGGGCGTTCTGAATCACCCAATCGCCCCTCTTCAGTTCGGCTTCTTGGGTCAGTAGCAACAGTGCGGTGGCCGGATTGACCTTCATCATCGCGGCTTGTAGCGGACAAAGGTTGTCAGGAACCTTGTGAAGCAGCGTTGCTGGAACCTTGCGATATTGTCCCCAGTTGTTGTTTGCCATGATCATCACCTGATCCCCAACGGCCAAAGTTTCGACCGACTCCCCAACACGAACGATTTTCCCTGAAGCTTCCATCCCAATCGTGGCGGGCAGCTTAGGCAGATTCCCATAACGCCCCGCCAACATCGCGAGGTCAGCAGGGTTGATCGGAAACGCATCGACTCGCACGATGGCATCCCACGCCGAAGGCACGCCGTCGTCCGGCACGTTCACACACTTTGCGACCACACTGGGAGGACCGAATTGATTGAATTGAATTTCTAACATGGGACACGTTCTGAAGCGTGGCAGGTTCCGTCGAGCCATCGTTGCTGGAAGTTGGAAAAGTGAATGGACCGAGAGGTGCATGTGCTCTGCTCTCCCCGACCGCTACCGCAACCAGTCCTCCGAAAAGCGGAAGGCTAATCGTCGTAGCCAAGTCCACTCTCAAAAGACACCCTTCGACTTTGGCGCGACTTTCAAGTTCTCGCTAATCAGCTCAATCGTCTTCTCGATTTGCTGGCGCGTATGATTGGTATTGATAAAGAACCGCAGTCGTGATTTGTTTCGGGGAACGATGGGATACAGCATCGGGTAGGAACACACGCCTTCTTCAAATAGCCGAACTGATAGCCAAAGTGCGACTTCGGAATCCGGCATCATGATCGGCACGACGCCTGAGCCATTGCTTTGGTAAGTATCCAGGCCGCACGATTTCGCTAGCTCGATGAAGTAGGCTGCGTTGTCACGCACTCGTTGTGAACGCTCCGGTTCGGCACGCATGATACGGAGCGCCTCCAGCCCTGCTGCAGCGTTGGCCGGCGTCGGTGCCGCACCGTAAAGCAAGACGCCTGGCGCGTAGTGCTTCAAAATGTCGACCAGTGGTTTCGCGCCCGCAACGTAGCCGCCGCAAGTCGCAAAGGACTTGCTGAGCGATCCAAAATGAATGTCAATGTCCTTGCCGTCGATGTCGAAGTGATCGGTGACGCCAAGGCCATTTGGCCCAATGATCCCCATCGAATGGGCTTCGTCGACCATCAACAATGATTTGTGGCGTTTCTTGATTTCAATCAGACGCGGAATGTCTGGTATGTCACCGTCCATGCTGTAGACGCCTTCGGCCAAGACGATCGACCGCTCGTGCTTGCCGCGATGTTCAGTCAAGAGTCTGTCGAGCGCGTCGTAGTCGTTGTGTGGAAAGCTGTATCGCCTAGCCCCTGTCATCTGACAGCCACTGAGGGCCGAATTATGAATCAATTCGTCGTAGAAGATAACGTCCGTCGGGCGACACAAGTATCCAATCGTAAAAGTGTTGGTGCTGTATCCGCCGACGGACAGCACCGCGGCTTCGGTGCCCAGCACTTCACAGAGTTCGCTTTCAAAAGCCTGGTGAATATCGATTTCGCCGGTGATCGAACGCCCCGAACCAGTGCTGGTTCCAAAAGTATCGATTGCGTCCTTGGCAGCTTGCTTCACACGCGCGTCGCCGGCCAGCCCAAGGTAGTTGTAGGTCGAGTAGTTGATCAGTTCGCGACCCTCCAAGTCGACGGTCGCATCCGAGACCGCCAGCCGTTTCAGAAACTGAATTTGTGGATACTCTTGCTTCTGCATGTACCACTGTTCGGTCTCGAAACGCTTGTACTCTGCGAATTCACTGAACTCGAAATGCTCGGTCTTGATCTTGCCAATTGGCACGGACTTCTTTCCGGCTTCGGAACTTGGTTTCGCGTCCAAGTTGGACTTCAGGCGATCTAGAATGCTCATGCGAATGGATGCTTGGAGTATGGAGTGAGTGTGATCATGAGGTCGTCGGTAAGCCTGGCTCTAACTGGCCGTCAATTGTGTTTCGGCTTCGGTTTTCTCCCGCGTCTCCGCCGCCACAGTTGTCGTCGACGCCTTTTGCAGTTCAGCCTGCAGCGAATCAAGCATCTTGCCCGACAGTGAGCGAACGGTGATGTCACCAATCAATTCCAAGACACTGATGCCCATGCCGAGTTCTGTCTCGAATTTGACTTGTATCTCAGCTGCCATCAGAGAGTCGATTCCCAGTTCGTTGATTGGACGATCGACTGAAATGTTTTCCGCGTCGGCTTTCAGAACGGACGCGACGATCTGAACGATCAACGACGCCATTAAGTCGACTTGATCGACCGGTGGCAACGATGCCAACTCAGCTACCAATTGATCTCGCAAGCCGTTGTCCGCTGCCTCGCTGTCGGCCGCGACCAAGCTGGTGAATCGAGGCGAACGAGAACCGACGGTCTCGAACCTGGCCCAGTCGGCCCATGACTTGATCAACACCACCCCTACCTGAACGATGTTGCGAGCCAAAGTAGCGTGAAGCAAATCCAGTGACTCGGCAGAAGTCATGCCGCGTAGCCCGACGTGCCGCAAGAATTGCTCCAGCTTGTCGTCTTTGGCAACCACGCCCACGTCGCTGATCGCCCCCCAATTCACGCTCGTAGCGGGCAGTCCGTTTGCGTTACGCATTTGCGCCAGTCCATTCAGGTATCCGTTGGCGGCACAGTACGCACTTTGACGACTATTGCCGATCAAGTTGGCCAACGACGAATACATCACGAAGTGGTCAAGTTCCAGTTGCTCGGTCAGCAAATGCAGATTCCACGCGCCCAGTGCTTTCGAGCGAATCACGGTGTTGACCGTTTCCAAGTCGGCTTCCACAATCGCTTGGTCCAGAATGACAGCTCCGGAGTGGATCACGCCCTTCAAGGGCGGCATGGTTTTGGCGATGTCATCGAACAAGAGTTTCAGCGAGTCGAAGTCTGCTGTGTCGCAAGCGGCAGCCTTGACGTTTGCTCCGCACGACTCCAACTCGGCGACCTGTGCCTGTTTCTCGGGAGTATTCGCGCCCTGGCGTCCGGTCAACACAAGATGCCGGACACCTTGCTTTGCTAACCAGACTGCCGTTTTGAATCCGAATCCGCCGAAGCCTCCGGTGATCAAATACGTTGCATCCGAATCAAACGTCAAGCAATCCGTTTGCACCATTGGCAGATCTTTGCCGTGCGTATTGTATGAGATTGCGACGCGGGAATCGGTATCTTGCAAAGGCAGCTGTTGCCAACCCAGGTCGGCGATCGACACATCCAGAACCGGAGCGTCTTCGACTTCCCCTGCCATGATATCTTCGACCGTTCGCTTGAGTGCTTCCTCGAGTTTGGCGGGATGCCGTGTGATGCCTTCGATCGAAGTTCGCGAGATCCCATCCACATGCGGCGGCAATTGGATGCTGCTCGCGGATTCGTCTGTGTCGATGACTCGACCGCCAGCCGCAAGTGTTCGCAAATCAAAGTCTCTGGCCCAAGACTCCATGCCGGCTACCAAAACGTCAAAGCGTTTTCCCTTCGTTTCAATGTCGATTGCATTCTGGAGCGAGGCGGGCGAGGCAATGTATGCAGGCCCCTCGATGCCACTGGCTTCCTCTGCGTCTTGGCATAGATAGGTTACTGACACTCCGTGTTTCGCTAACTCCGCTGCAATGGCGTGTCCCATAGGTGAAGCAACAACCAACGCGGTATCACCGGCCGCCAAAGCGTGTGGCTCGACTCCCCGCTTGGCTCGTGTCTGTGTGGTCATCCCACTTATCAAGACAGAAGCTGAAGCATCGTCGTCAATCGCCGTTACGAAAATGTCCGATCGAGACGCACAGACGTGGCTGGTCAGTTCTGCAGGAACAAAGCCGCAGACTCGAGTCCCCGCCTGCAGATCCTTGACTTGATCGCCAACGCCGAGAACTCGCCCCACGATCTCGATGCACGGTTGTTGAATCTGCTCGGAGGATTGGTCTTGGATCAAGTCAAAAGGCAAGAGCGACATTTCGACCGCAATCAATACCTCGTCGCCAATTGGTTTTGCGGGAGTCGCGGCAAGCACGCGGACGGTGCCCACGCTTTCGGTGTCGGTTCGCAGGGGCCGAATCAGGACCGGGTGTTCGTTGTCCAGATTCGTTGGCAGAATCACGTCATTGGTCAACGCACCGGTTTCCATCAGTTCGCTGACCAGTCGCAGGTCGCCACGAATCGCAACTTCGTCTTCTTCGGCGTCGCAGACGAGTTCCAGAACCAGTGATTCGATGACCGTATCGTCATCCAGATCAGCCGGCAAGTCGACCGTCGTGAAACGGAAGCCGTCCAGTTCGTTTGATGCAACTCGCACGAAGCCGTTGATCGTCGCTGACGCCGGATTCACGACGCCATCGTACTCGTCCATTTGGAACGCGGCGTGAGTCACGACGTAGACGCGTGGTCGCTTTTCAAGCGGGATCTCTTGCAACGCTTTGGAAAATATGATCAGAGCGTTTAGGGCCTTTTCGCCTGTGGGGCAATCCGACCGTATTTCGTCGTCCAACGCAGCGAAGAAGACGATGCCGTCCAAGTCGCCTGATTGTTCCAAAACCCGCTGAGCGTCGTGGACAGAATCGTGACGAACGACGAACTGACTTCCCGACTGCTGAAACTTGTCACCGTAGTTCACGACCGATTTCAACGTGGCTCCGTATCCCTCAAGTCGACTGTTTGTCAAAGCGGACAGATCACCTGCGCTTCCTACACTTAGCCAGTGTCCCAAGCGTTTCGGTTCGGCAAGCGTTAGCCCATGCTCCCATTGATAGGCTAACAGCTGCCGCTTGACTCGATCGCCGTATTGATCGGTACGGTCTCCTCGCGCGGCCGCCGTCGCACGAAGGCCGCGGACAACGGCGATCTCGACGCCCGACTCGTCGGTCAGCCTCAGGTTGCAGGTCACTGAGTTCGCCGAACGAGATACCATTTCGCCAATGCACCAAAGTGAAGTCGGTGCCTTGGTTGTATAAACACAGAACTCTTCGATGTGAGTCGGCAAGTAGGTCGTGTCGGTTGAGTTCAGCATTGCGATCAACGTTTGGAAGCAACCGTCCAGCATGGTCGGGTGCAGCAGGTATTGATCCAGGTCTCCCGTTAGCGTTTCGTCGATCTCAACCCTTGCGAGTACGGTTCCCTGCTCGGGCTGCAAGTAGAGCTCCCGAACCGTTTGAAAGAGACGTTCGTAATTCAGGCCGACCGTACTCAGGTCACGATAGAACTGTGTCGTATCTGCGGAATTTCTCGCCGCACGGCGCAGGGTCTTCAAGTCAACGGATTCGTTTGTGTGAGCTTGAATGCCGGCGAGTTTGGCGTTCAGGTGCACGACACCCGTTCCAAGCCGGCCGTTTTCCAAGCTGCGGATCGACGCTTTACTGCTGTTCGCATCGTAGGTGGTTGTGAAATCGAGTCCGCGTTCGGCAGCAATGATCATCGGTGCCTTGATCTCGATGTCCCTGACCGCCAAACCCGCCGAATCGGGAAATTGAATGCTTCCCAATTCCAGCAGAGCTTCCAGGTAGCCGGCCGCCGGCAGGATCGGAACCCCCTTGATGACGTGATCACGCAAGTATTCCACGGTCTGATGATCAAAGTCGTTTCGCCAAACGGGTGCAGCCAGTGCTTCTTGGGTACCAAGTATTGGGTAAATCACTGGATTGACGCGGTCCTGCATCGCCCGATCGTTTTCCGACCAGTGACGTTCGCGCTGCCACGAGTAGTTTGGCAACGAAACGAAAGTCGATGAATCGGTGTGCCTGCTCCAGTCGACGTCGCAGCCAGTAGCAAAGATGCTCATGGCGGCACGGTGCACTGACAGACTCTCATCGGGAAGGCTGCGACGCAGGGTGTGTACCAGCCTGCACTCTTTGCCAGCGAGTTTGATGCAGTCTCGCAGTGAAGTCGACAATACCGGATGAGGCCCAATCTCAACAAAGGTCGTGTACCCAACTTCTAGGATTGCGTTGATTGCAGCTTCGAACTCAACAGGCTGTCGAACGTTCTGCGGCCAGTAGTCAGCTCCGAATGAAGGCGTTGTCACGATCTCACCGGTCACGGTGGAATACAGCGGCGTATGCGGCGCGGACGTCACGACCCCGCTAAGCGCCGCTTCCAATCGAGGCATGATGCTGTCCATCATTGGACTGTGATAAGGAATTTCCACGTCCAGCTTACGATTGAATATTCCTTCCATCGTCAGTTCTTCGGCCAGTCGCTCGATCGACGGCGTGTATCCCGCCAGCGTCACCGACGACGGACTGTTCACTGCGGCCAGCGATAGCAAGTTAGGGCAGTCCTCGATTCGTTTCATCGCTTCTTCTTTGCCCAAGCCTAGGGCCAGCATTCCTCCGGTCCCGGCGGTTTCGGCTTGTAGTTGGCTGCGATGAAAGCTGACCTTCAACGCATCATGCAGGCTCAGGACTCCTGACTCGTATGCCGATCCCAATTCTCCCACCGAATGGCCTACGATCGCACCCGGCTTGATCCCTAGGTCACGGAGCATGGCAGTGATGCCAAGCTGCAAGACGAAGTTTGCCGGCTGGGCATAAACGGTTTCTTGAACGCGTGACTCCTTTTCGTTCTTGAGCATTTCCTCCAGGATCGAGAAGCCTGCAACTTCCTGGAAGAGCACGTCAGCTTCATCGACGGCGTCACGATAGACGGGTTGATTGCGGTACAGCTCTTGCCCCATCGACCACCACTGGGGCCCCATGCCGGTGAAGACGAAGACAGGCTTATGAACTCCTTGGTAAGGCTGGACATCTTGAACGACAAAATCCGTCTCTTGTTGCTCAGCGATGCTGCGCAAGCTTGCGACGACTTCCTCGCGTGAACGCCCCATCGCAACCGCACGGTTGCTCAAATGTGCGCGTCGATGTGCGGCCGTGTAAATCACATCCTTGAGTGGATCATCAGCGTTTTCTAGGTGGTCAGCGATCAACGCGGCGTTTGCAGCGACGGAGTTCTTGCAGCGTCCAGAAACGGGTAGCGCAAAGGGGACCGCGTTGGTGGGTCGCAATTTCGAGCGTCTTGCGGCATGCCCGTTGGTCGAGAATGAATTTGCAGTCGGCATTGGCAGTGATTTTGGTGGTGATTCCAGCAAAACATGGGCATTGGATCCGCCGTAGCCAAACGAATTCACAGCGACTCGAATCGGTTCGTCGCCGGTACCAAGATCGATCAACGAATCGGAAAGCCGAACCCCGAGGTCCTGGAATTCAATTTCCTCATGAGGCTGTTGTAGGTTGCCCAGCGGAGTCGCCTTGCGATGCATCACTGTCAGGACTCCTTTGATTACGCCAGCCACACCCGCGGCGGCTTCCAGGTGACCGATATTGCTCTTGATCGATCCGATCACCACCGGGTTGTCGGTGGAACGGCCAGCACCATAGGTTTCACCGATTGCCTTGCACTCGGTTGGGTCACCGATCGCCGTGCCAGTGCCGTGACATTCGACGTAGTCCATGGTTCGCGGGTCAACTTGATACTGCTCGCACACTTGCTCGATGAGAGTGCGTTGTGAATCACCATTGGGCATCGAAATGCCGGGCGTGTGGCCGTCTTGGTTGGTGCCCGTACCAACGACGCAAGACAGAATCGTGTCACCGTCGGCCAAGGCACTAGCGAGCGGCTTCAAGAGCAGCACGCCGGCTCCCTCGCCGCGACCGTAGCCGTCTCCGCGAGAATCAAACGACTTTGACTCGCCGTCACGGGAGAGAAAGTGTCCCTTGCACATTCCCATCGGATACTCAGGACGCATCATGACGTTGGTACCGCCGACGATCGCCATCTCGCACGCTCCACGCCAAACGTCTTGGCAGGCATAGTGAAATGCCACTAAGGAAGACGAACAGGCGGTATCGATCGAAAGGCTGGGCCCACGAAAATCGTAGGTGTGCGAAACACGATTCGACAACATCGTCATCATCATGCCAGCAGCGCTATGCTGATTGATCTGCGACCGATTTGCCATCGACATCTGCGTGATCATATGATCGAGCATGAACCCGCCAACGTAGACTCCAACATTGCGGCCGGCATAGTCAGGCAAGACCAACCCGCAGTTCTCGAAAGCTTCCCAGACGACTTCCAGAATTAGACGCTGCTGCGGGTCCATGTTCTCCGCTTCGCGTGGCGAGATGCCGAAAAACGAGGCGTCAAACGATTTGACATCTTGATTGACGAAGCCACCACGCCGGACGTACGACTTGCCCTTGGAGACTTCGTTCTTGGAGTAGTAGCGATCAGCGTCCCAGCGATCCGCCGGGACGTCGTCGGCTGCGTTGAACCCACTGCAAAGCGCCGTCCAAAGAGATTGAATGTCGTCGATCTTCGGGAAGCGGCACGCCATTCCGACGACAGCTAGCGGTTGGTTCACCTGTTGCATTTTCAAATGTCTGAGCATATTGGAGGAGGCACTGTTACCAAATCGAGCACACCGAATCCGATCAGCCTCATGCACTGAGAACGGGGGCTCATTTGATATTTCGCCGCCGCTTCAAAAACCGGGACAAGAAATTTTGGCGCATGGTGGACTCACTGCTTCACTCCAGGTACCGCCGCTCGTTGAAGCTGGCTTGAATTGATTTCACGATTGCAAACTGCCTGAAACAGACTGCGTGCCCTAGCTCTCCAGAAGCGTCTCTTTGTGGAGCTGAAGACGGCCTTGGGTGTACCCTGAGCACATCCCACAACGTCGCCTCAGGCCAGAAATTGGCCCGATTATGTCCCTCAATCAGAAAGGTTGACGAATAGCTGATATCGCCAGTATTTGCAGGAACGAAGTGTGAATTGCAGAGCCCAGCTGCAGAATCCGCAATCCGGCATTTGCCACGCCATAGGCGTCAGCGCGTCGAGAACACGTGGGACTGCTGCATGGAATCCGGACGCACCATGACGTCCGACCGAAATTGAACATCAAGAGAATTCGACATGAGCGTATCGACGAATGGAACACCCTCCAACGACCTACAAAAGAGGCCCGAGCATCGGGTACCAACGCAGCGAGGATCCGTGAGAGGACGATTGGCCAAGCTCGGCACCACCGGTCTCGCCATTTTGGCGTTCGGTCTGATCAGCCTATTCGCCGCCTCGCAGTCGGACACACTCAAGACACTCATTGCTGCTCTGTTAAACGTACAACCGACTCCTTTGGCAGCGCCGACGAACGTGACGACAGTCCAAGCCCAGACAATTGAAGACGCCGCTGACCCAACGATCTCGCGAGACTTCTCCGGCGTCTTTATCGCGTCACAATCAAGCGACTTGGGGTTCAAACGTACGGGTCGGTTGATGGAACTGCTTGTTGACCAAGGCGACTCGGTCGCCCAAGGCGACGTCCTGGCAATCTTAGACACAGACTCCCTGATTGCTGATGCGGCAGTCCTGAAGGCTAAGAAGCGTGCAGCCGAGGCCAAACTAGCCGAACTGGTCGCGGGGCCACGCCGGCAGACCATTTCCGCCGCCAAGGCTAAACTGAACGAATACGCATCCCTTCGTGATCAATCGCAATCGACGGCAGAACGTAGCCAGCGGTTGATCAACGGGAATGCGGTCTCGCGGCAAGAGGCCGACGACGCCAACTTTGAGTTGTCGGCAAGTCTGAACCGCTACCAGGCACAATTGCAAGTGCTGCAGGAATTGGAAGCTGGGACGAGGCCAGAGGTCATCGATGCACAGAAAGCGACCGTTGAAGAGTTAGAAGCACAACTGAACGGCGTGGAAGTCCAGATTCGCGAGAGCAAATTGATCGCCCCCTACGATGCGATCGTCTCCAAACGCTTCGTGGACATGGGGGTCGTCGTTGCTCCTGAATCGATCATCCTGCGAATTGTCGAACGAAAGCCGCCAGAAGCTTGGATCGGGTTACCTCCTGATGTCGCAGCCTCGCTGAAGCAAGGCGTCGACTACGAATTGGTTGTCAACGATCAACCGATTGTTTGTCGATTGAAATCAGTACTTCCGGAGTTGGACCCAGCGACGCGAACGCAAACTTCGATTTTCGAGACGGCTCCGAATTCACCGCCAAGTCATCGACCAACGATTGGCCAGGTCGCGCAACTCAAATGGGAACGTTCATCGCAACACGATGGCTATTGGATTCCAACGACGGCGTTGACGCGAGGCGTTCGTGGGCTGTGGTCGGTCTTCGTCATTGAGCCCGCAGAGGCTGCGGCGGAAGTCGATCACGTCACGTTGGTCGTCAATCGCCGCGACGTCGAGGTGTTGCAAGTCGAAACCGATCGAGTGCTTGTTCGCGGCACGATTCGACCAGGTGATCGGATCGTCTCCGCTGGCGGACACCGTTTGGCACCAGGCCAGCGTGTTCAGCTGCCATCAGGGAATGAACAAGATATCGTGGCCCATGAATCACCAAGCGGCGGAAACTAATGTTGTTCGACAAGAATCCTCGTCTGTTGTTGTTGACCATCGGGATCATCGTGGTCTCAGGCAGCGTCGCGATTGCGCTATTGCCCAGATTGGAAGATCCCAGGCTGACCCCCCGCGCGGCTCGATTGATCACGGTGTTGCCCGGCGCGGATCCACTTCGCGTTGAATCACTGGTGACCGAGAAGCTAGAGCAAAAGCTGCGTGAGATCGAAGAGGTCAAGGAGATCAGCAGCGAGACCAGCACTAGCCTGTCTTTTGTCGCGGTCGAATTGCAAGACGACGTCGATCAGTCGAATGTCGAAAGCATTTGGGCGAGAATCCGTGACAAAGCAGACGAAGCGTACCTGTCGATGCCACCGTCCACGATCAAGCCTGACTTCAAGCGTTTCGACGTCGCGGCCAATGCGTTGATCGTTGCTTTGCGCTGGAATTTGGATTCACCGCCAAACCATGCGGTTTTGAATCGGCACATCAAGGATCTGAAAGACAAACTTGATGCCATTCCTGGGACCGAGAAGACCGAACTGTTCGGGGAATCCATTGAAGAAGTTCTGGTCACGCTGGATCCGGACGCGATGACTTCGTTGGGAATCAGCGCGGCGGAAGTCTCGCGTGTGATCGCTTCGAGTGACTCCAAAGTCTCCGCAGGATTGATGCGAAGCAAAACGGATAACGTGCTGCTGGAAGTCTCTGGGGAATTGAGCACGCTGAATAGGCTAGGTGATATCCCGATTCGTTTCGGTGAGTCGTCCAACTTTGTCCAGCTCTCTGATATCGCCAAAATCGAAAAGACGATCCAAACTCCGCCCGACTCGAAAGTACTTTTGAAAGGCAAAGCAGCGATTGCGATCGGCGCGCAGGTCACATCCACCGTTCGACTTGATCGGTGGATGCAACAGACGTTGCCGTTGTTAGCTGAGTTTCGGTCGGAACTTCCGCCTGGAGTCAAGCTTGAGATCGTGTTTGAGCAAAACCAGTATGTCGAAGCGCGAATGCAAAGTTTGCTGCAAAGTCTGCTCTTTGCTGCTGCAGCGATACTGGTGGTGATTGTTCTGATGATGGGATGGCGTTGTGCCCTGATCGTGGGGACGGCATTGCCGATCGTCAGTTTGATGGTTTTGGCTTGCATGCAGGCGCTGTCGATTCCGATCCATCAAATGTCCATCACGGGATTGATCATTTCGTTGGGGCTGTTAATCGACAACGCGATCGTGGTCGTGGACGAGATTGATCGTAGACGACGAGAAGGCATGAGCGTTTCTGATGCGGTTCGCCAAAGCACTTCATTTCTGCGACTTCCGTTGGCCGGATCGACGGTCACGACGGTCCTCTCGTTCAGTCCTATCATCTTGATGGACGGACCTGCCGGTGAATTCGTTGGGTCCATTGCTGTCGTGGCGGTCATCGCCATCATCAGTTCCTACGTTGTTGCGTTGACCATCATTGCCAGCCTTTCTCGGATTGGAATGAGCAATTCCGTCGGCAACCAAAGGAACTGGGTCTCGCAAGGAATTTCTTGGTCACCGCTCACGAAAGCCTATCGATCGGTTATCAATGGGATGTTGCGGGCACCGTTGATCGGAATCACTGCCGGGCTGACATTGCCGGTGCTAGGATTCATCTTGGCGTTGGATTTGCCTGAACAGTTCTTTCCGCCCTCCGATCGCAGTCAATTTCAGATCTCGATCGAGCTAGGCCCGACCAGTTCGATTGAAGAAACCGAGGCAATCGCGACTCAGGTTCGTGCTGAACTGCTGAGTGACGAGCGTATTGAGGATGTGCAGTGGTTCTTAGGAGAAAGTGCACCGATCTTTTACTACAACGTCATTCCAATTCGCGAGAATGCCTCGAACTACGCTCAGGCAATTGTCGATTGCAAGAGTGGCGTCCACATGCGGAATCTGCTTCGCGAGAAGCAAGCACTGCTAGCGAGTCAATTCTCGTCAGCAACAGTGCTGGTCCGACAATTAGAGCAAGGTCCACCGTTCGATGCTCCGATTGAGGTCCGGCTATTTGGCCCCGACCATGATCAGCTTCGTTCGCTAGGTGACGAGATTCGACTCGTGCTTTCAGAAACACCGCACGTTCATAGCACGATCTCGGGCGTCTCCGATGTCTTGCCCAAGATCACATTCTCTGTAGACGAAGAACAAGCGAGGTTGGCCGGCCTCGACCACCTCGCCATCGCACAAAAGCTGAACACCGCACTCGAAGGTATCACCGGTGGTTCAATCGTGGAGGACACCGAGGAACTTCCCGTTCGCGTGCGAGTATCGGGCGACCGTCGAAGCGATATCAACAAGATCGCTTCGCTGTCAGTTTTAGCCGTTTCCGATGGCCCAAAGACTGATCTTTCGAACACCGATTTGCAATCCAAGGGTGTACCGCTTTCCGCGATCAGCTCGCTGCAATTGGATGCTGAAATGGTCAGCATTGATCGTCGAAACGGACAACGCATGAACGAAGTGCAAGGGTACATCGACGCTGGTGTCTTGCCGGCGACCGTCCTGAACGACTTCCGTTCGCGTTTAGACAAGTCATCCTTCGAGTTGCCCCATGGTTATAGCATTGCTTACGGCGGTGAGGACTCCGAGCGAGACGATGCGGTCCGATCGCTTCTGGGGTCTGGACTGAAAATTGCGATGCTGATGTTAGCAGCCTTGGTCGTGCCACTTAGATCTTTTCGGTTTGCTGGGTTGCTCTTTCTGGTCGCGGGGCTCGCCGTCGGACTCGGTTTAGGATCGCTTTGGCTGGCTGGCTACCCTTGGGGTTTCATGAGCTTGGTCGGGATCATGGGAATGATCGGCGTCGCAGTGAACGACTCGATCGTGGTGCTCGCGGGCATCCAAGACGCGAAAGGTGATATCGACAAGATCACCGACCGCCTGCTTGCGAGCACGCGGCACGTGTTGGCGACTTCGATTACAACGATCGTTGGGTTTGCGCCACTTGTGTTATGGGGGGGCGAGTTTTGGAGCCCCGTCGCACTGACCATTTCTGGCGGCGTTGGGGGGGCGACACTGCTAGCACTGGTCTTCGTGCCGTGCGCCTACATGCTGATAGACCGCAGGACGGTGACTACATTACCCTCCGAATGGTATTCCATGCGTCCGCTGTTGAGCCCCCGCTTCGAAAGTCCAAGCGGCAGTCCAGAAAAGTGATCGCCGAAAATGGCGACGACGATTGCAGGGCGAGATGCGATTTCCTGTCAACGTCACGAGTTTCGGGTAGATGCGGATCTCTACCTGCGGCATCAGGTGTGATCTGAGCCGGCCAACAGAAGGGCTTGAGGGTCGCAGTGGAATATCGCAGCTTCTGCACAAAACTCGTGATTGCGAGCCATTTGGCAACGTTGGTGAGCGGATGCATTGGTATTCCCTGATTCTTTTTACGTATACCCCTCGCCGCGGGGGATTGAGAGCTAGAGTTTCGTTCGGGGAAGGTTGGTCATGCATTTCCGATCAATCCGTGGGCACGTCGAACGGGTAGTTTCGGCAAACAACAACTGGGGTAAATTCAAATGGCACATCGCGTGTTATTCATTGACGATGACGAAGCGCTGCGCTCAGCGATGAGTCGATCTTTCACATTCGACTACGACTTGACGAGTGTGAATAGCGGATGGTCGGGGCTCGACGCACTGGCAGAGAGCAGCGATTTCGCTGTTGTTCTACTCGACTTGCAAATGCCAGAGATGGACGGCGTCGAGTTCATTGCGAAAGCCAAAGAGCTGCAGCTTGGCTGCAAGTTCATCGTTCTGACCGGAAACACGGACGCGGCAAGCGTTGAATATGTGAACACCTCGAGTGACGTGTTTCGGTTGCTTTTCAAACCATGTACGAAAAGTGAGATCGTCGAAGCCATCGAAGCAGCGGTTGCTGCATACGAAGGCTAATGGACAAAGAGAAAGCATCGAAAGGGCACTCATTTTGGTAAATCGAAGACAATTCATCGCAGCCGCTGGCGCGACTCTCGCTTCAGGGGTTCCGCGAGTTGCGCCTGCCGTTCACGTTCGCAAAAACGTCACGTTGCGTGTCCTGGGGACCGACGTGACGATGCAAAAAGCGATTCGTCTACGCGCCGAGAAAGAGCTTGGGTTCAAAATCGAATTTGCAGCCAAGGGAAGCGCTGGCGTGTTGCAACAGGCGTCAACACGTCCGGAATCGTTCGATGTCTACGAGCAATGGTCAAACAGTATCAAAGTCTTGTGGCAAGCCGACGCCATTCAGCCGATCGACAAGAGTCGGATTCGTCGATGGAGCGAAATTGGACCGCTGACGAAGACCGGATTCGTGAAACCGAACATGACGATCGGCGCCGGGGATGCGCCACACAAACTGCTGCACATCCAACAGGATGGGACTCTCGGTGCTCGCGAATCAAACGAGATCAGCTTTGTTCCTTATGTCCACAACGTCGATTCCTTCGGATACAACACTTCAAAGATCGCGAAAGGAATTCCCTATGAGACCGAGAGCTGGGGATGGCTCTTGGACGAGCAATACAGCGGCCAAGTTGGACTGGTGAATGAACCGGCGATCGGGATTTTTGATGCCGCGTTGGCAGCGAAAGCGAAGGGCTTGGTCGATTTTCAAGACATCGGCAACATCACGCCACGCGAAATGGATGAGTTGTTTGAAGTGCTGCTGCCATTTAAACGCCGCGGACACTTCAGTGGAATTTGGAGTTCTGTCCCACAATCGATCCGCTTCATGAAGAGCGGACGTGTTTCGATCGAGAGCATGTTCTCTCCTGCAGTTTCTGTACTCAACGGCGCCGGCGTGCCGGTGACGTATGCCGCCCCCAAGGAAGGCTACCGAGGTTGGCACGGCGTCCTGTGCCTTTCCTCTGCAGCGAACGGGCATGTTCGAGATGCCGCTTATGAATACATGAATTGGTGGCTTGAAGGTTGGGCCGGAGCCTACATGGCTCGGCAAGGATACTACATTTCGGTTCCGGAGCAATCACGCGATCATTTGACGGATGCTGAATCGGACTACTGGTACGACGGGAAGCCGGCGGCGACGGATTTACCCAGTGCCAATGGAGAAATTGCCGTGCAAGCAGGTACGGAGCGGCGAGGCGGGGCTTACTCGGAACGACTCGGCAACGTTGCTGTCTGGAATACGGTCATGGACTCGTACGAATACAGTCTGGTTCGATGGTACGAGCTGCTAACCGCGTAGGTGGAACGAAGATGAATAGGCTTTTGGTAGGCATCCTGCGGAACTTTTCGGACATGAGTGTTCGCTCCAAGCTAACGCTTGGATTTTCGGTTGTGCTGGTGCTGCACATTTCAATCGCTGTCTTGGGCCATTATGGCTTGGAAAGAGCAGCCCATACACGCGACGAAGTTGCAAAGCTGAATTCGCAAGTGAAGACGTTCATCGATATTGACAAAACCGTTGGTGAGCTTCAGCGCAACGTTCTCTTGTTCGCATTCGCAGGATTCAGGTCTCCGCAGGATCGTGCGAACGAGTTGCAAAGCGAGCTGGACAGTCTCTTGGAAACTGCATTTCTCGATTCGAGCGAGGAAACGCAACATGTCCTGATAGAGATGGGGGAGCATCTCGATGCGCATCGCGAAATTTTCAAACTTGTTGTCGTGGACCGCGAGAATCGACGCGAACTGGTTGAGACGGGATTGTTCGATAGCGGGGAAAAGATTGATAGAGAGTTCGATGCCCTCGTCAATAGGTTCGACTCTTCGAGCGTTCACATTGCTTCGGCTCGCTCGAGTTTCAATGCCGCGCAAGTGCACTTGATGAGGTTCGTTCATAGCCCCGATTCGCGACAGATCCGTGCAACCAAAACGCAAATTGACCAGGCACGCATCCAGCTAAGGAATTTGGTTGCCGCTTCGCGTTTGAGTGACGACGACGTCGCGACCTCACTAAAGATGCTGGACGCGTTCGAGCGACTGTTCATTGAAATGGTTCAAGCGACACGTGGCTATCTGCATTTGGTGAACGTTGTCCTTGCCGGTGAAGTCCGCGAGTTCTCGTACTTAGCGAGTAGTTCGGAAGAGACTTATCGGGCTCAGGCAGAGACGCTAGCGCAGTCGATGGAACTGGCAAGCCAACGGTTTCAGTTGGCCAGCAATGTTTTCTCTGTCATCACGATTGTCCTGGGAATCGCAGCCGCTGTCGTCATTGACCGCTGCGTTGCCCCACCACTGAATTCGATCACGCAAGCGATTGACGGATTGGCCAAGGGCGAATCGTTGAGCGTTGTTCCAGGATCAGAGCGAAAAGACGAATTGGGTCGGTTGGCTGCGGCCGCGCAAGTTTTCCGAGACAAGGCCGCGCAAACGGAGCGTTTGTTGGAGGAGGTGACGCGGATGCGAGAAAAAGAAAAAGAGCTTGCTCAGTCGCACCGATTGGAGTCACTCGGCCGCATGGCAGCAGGAATTGCACACGAAATCAACACACCACTTCAATGCGTTGCCTCGAACGTGGAGTTTCTTGAGAACGGATACGATGTGCTTACCGATGTGATCGACTTGTGTTGCCAGGTCTGTGACGACGTCGAGAATGATGCGGAGGAGCAAGGAAAGGTAGTCGGCAGGCTTCGCGAGCTAACGGAGTCGAGGCGATTCAATTTTGTGCGAAGCGAAACACCGAAGGCCTCCGGTGAAGCAGCAGATGCCGTTCGTCGCGTGGTGCAAATCATTTCAGCGATGAAGGACATGTCGCACCCAGGCGTATCCTCTCATGTGTCAACCGATGTCAACAAAGTCGTTGAAAATGCGTGCACGCTCTCTCGCAACCGGTGGAAAGGTGTCGCAATCGTAAAAACGGAATTGGCTGAGGACCTTGCATCTATCCAAGGTCAACCGGCGGAGCTTTGCCAGGTCCTGATGAACTTGATTGTGAATGCAGCCGACGCGATTTCGGGTGACGAAACCGTTCCAGGCGTTCTTGGCACGATCACCGTGAGAACAATGTCGTCCGATATGGGAGTGCGGATTGAAGTCCAAGACAATGGGAGCGGAATTCCTGCTCACATCAAGAACCGCATCTTCGATCCGTTCTTCACCACCAAAGACGTTGGCAAGGGCACCGGACAGGGGCTTGCGATCACCTACGATATCGTCACCAAACGCCATGCCGGCGAGATCGACGTGACCTCCGATTGCTACGGCACAACCTTTGTTATCGATCTGCCAGTGGAGCAAGCGGAGCAGCGTTGCATCATCGACGAACAACAATTCGTCGAGGCTTAAGATTTCCTAGGCGATCTTTCGAGTGAGGATCGAGCTTGCGTTTCCAAGCAAAAGTGGACGCAATGCCACTGCCCGGACCTGCTGCTGCAGTGATGCAAGGTTCGCGGTATGAGCGAATGTGCAAGCACTGCTTCTTCTGTTGAAGCGTTTGTTAGACTCCTTGAGCAGGCAATCTCCGTTTTCAACAGAAGTATATTTGTGGTCCAATCAAGCTCTCAAGTCACGAAGCGTTCAGCACAGAGAAATCAAAGAGACAAACGCGGTCGACTGCGATTGCAGCTAGAGCGACTCGAGCACCGAAACCTGTTGGCAGGAGATTTTGATAGTCCTTGGGCGTGGTTCGAGTCATTTGACGATGTAAAGCGGATCGCACCGAGCGACCTGGGTGTGGAGACAAGACGTCCAGCAGATGCGATCGGTCCGCACGACTTGGTCGCTTCGGAATGGAACGTCCAATTATCGGATGAAGCGATCGATTCATTAGAGTCGCTGGAATCTATCCACGAGTTGCTGGATTCGGGATCGACCGATTTCACCTTGATCGCGGGTCTCGGATCGCCCGGCGCGGTGCTATTGCAGGGGCGTGGTGTGTCGACAAGCGATGTGCGGCAAGCGCTTGAAGTTTCGATCAACGTCGATTCCTTCGGCGCCAACACGCTGATCGAGGGGCAAGCTGTTCCGAACGATTCCGATTTCTCTGCGGGACTGCTGACAGGACTTGACCAAGTCAACGCGGCGACAGCATGGGACGAGACGACGGGTAGCACGTCCATCACGGTAGGCGTGGTTGACTCCGGAATCGATCCAACCCATCAAGATCTATATTTGAACATTTGGTTGAATCAAGGCGAGATTCCAGCAGCAATCGGTGCGCAGTTAGTGGATGTCGATGGCGACGGCTTGATCACCTTCTATGACCTCAACAATCTGCGGGTCACTCCAGCTGGCATCGAAGTCGCTTCGACTGGAGAACTTGCCACGCAAGTGGAAATGACGACGGCAACGCCTTTTGATGCGGGTGTGAACGCAGCGGTTGTCGTTGACAAGAACGAGAACGGTCGCATTGATGCCATCGATTTGCTGGACGATGTGAATTGGGCCGACGGGCGGGATACGGACGGGAACAGCTTTTTTGACGATCTGTTTGGCGTCAATTTTCGCAGCGGGCTTGATGATCCGTTTGCCAGCAACCGACCGATGGACGAGTTGGGCCACGGCACGCATGTTTCAGGAACGATTGGCGCGATCGGAAACAATGGTATCGGTGTTGTGGGATTGAACTGGCAGTCGTCACTGATGTCGCTGCGGATCCTTGACAACAACAACCAAGCCGACGCCAGTGCGGCAATCCGCGCGGTGAACTATGCCAAAGAGATGAGGGCGAGCCTGACGGTCGACGATAACGGCCGCGTTCTTTCGGGAGCGAACGTCCGCGTGTTGAATAACAGTTGGGGCCAACCGGGAGGTTTTGACCAGGCTCTGGAGACCGCCATCGGTGATAGCGGGAACGAAGGGATCCTCTTTGTCGCTGCGGCAGGAAACGGAAACGTTTTAGGCAATGGAGTCGACAACGACGCGACGCCGTTCTATCCAGCAAGCTATGAACTGGAAAATGTGATCGGTGTATCAGCGCAATCGGCGGATGGATCTGGGCTGGCAACCTTTAGCAACTTCGGTGCGAATTCGGTTGACATTGCAGCACCGGGAGTCGGAGTGCGAAGCACGCTACAGGGCAGCGCGATTGGAGCTGCCAACGGCACAAGCATGGCGTCACCGCATGTTGCCGGAACGGCTGCGTTGATTTGGGGGCTGTTGCCAGAGGCTAGTGTTGCAGAAGTTCGTGCCGCAATTCTCGAGAATGCTTTCGATGTCCCTGCGTTGCAAGGCGTGGTTTCAGCGGGCGGCAGACTCGATGCAGCCGCAGCGATCAATGCAGATGTGTTCGCGCCAGCAGCCCGCTTGATCGCAAAAGAAGACATCAGCTCATCAGGAGGAACGTCAACGGAGTTCACCGTTGAGTACAGTCATCGATCGGGCATCGACCAAGGCACGATCGGTGACGATGATTTGATCGTGACACGACAGTGGGGGCCTGCCTCGACAATCCCTGTCACGCTCAAACCTGGTTCCGTTGCCTCAACCGCCGGCGGCGTGACCGCGACGTACATCATGGACGCGCCAGGAGGAGGTCGCTTTGTCAGTAGCAGTCCAGTGGCGATTGACCCGATCGATCCGAATACCGTGACCTCGTCGGTCCTTGTCCAGAACCTTTCCCAGACGGTTGGTGACTTCACCGTCAGCGTTGATATCGAGCATACTTTCGACGGTGACTTGGTGGTCAGCTTGATCTCGCCGAGTGGTCTACGCGCGGTACTCTTTTCGGCGGTGGGCGGCAGCGGCGACAATTTCACTGGGACGACGCTTGACGAGTCAGCGCAAGAGTCGATTGCCGCTGGAACTGCCCCGTTCACGGGGACTTTCGTGCCGCAAGAGAGCATTGCGGCTCTTGGAGCGGATGGACCTAACGGAGTTTGGACTTTGGAGGTTCTTGACTCTGAATTTGATGATGGCGGAAGCCTCTTGGAGTGGTCGCTGAACTTTGAAGGCTCATGGGATCCACTCGACTTTGGCGACTACGTGATCTCGACGGATGCCGGCAGTGTCTCCTCGACGGGGGGCCAGGCCATCGAATCGCGAGATGCGGGGTCTTTCCACGTTCGAATCGATGATCCGGGCGTCTTGTATGTCGACTCTCTGAATGACACACCCGGCAGCGGCACGCTTCGGGATGCGATCGCACTCGCCAACGCGGCTGCCCAACCACGCACGATCATTCTGGATACCGGTAATCACAAGATTGAGATTCCGCATGCTCCGGATCCTGCTTCGACGTTTCCGCAGCCTGATCCGGCGATGTTTTGTGGCGTCGCGGAACACACAACGGGTTGGTCGGGAGAATCTGCTGGCGACTTTGACATCACTGGATCGATCACCATCGTTGGCAACCAAAGCGATTTGTCGGTCATTGATGGTCAGCAACTCGACCGTGTTTTCAAAGTCCACCCCGGAGCGACGCTCGAGTTGTCTCGCCTGACCGTCACCGGCGGTACATCGCCGGTCGACCAGGGCGGCGGCGGGATTTTGTCTGCTGGAAACCTCGTCCTGCACCAGACAGTCGTTGAAGGCAATGTTGCCGTTGGACCAGCAGCGGGAGAAAGCATTGCGGGCGGTGGCATTGCTGCCTGGGGTGGAACGACGCAGATCAGCCACTCATGGATTGACAACAACAACAGCGACATTGCGGGCGGGGTCTATTTCTGCGGGGCGGCCAGCGGGAACGTTGCCCGAAGCACGGTCAGCAACAATTCAGGCGGTGGCCTTCATTCCAACTCCACGAATGATGTCACCGTCACGGCTTCCACCTTTTCAGCCAACGGTGGCGGCAACGCGATCTTCGACAATCCGACACGGACGCCGGGGAGCATTGACGCTAGTCAAGTGACCGTTGCGTTTACCTCGAATACCCAGTTTGCCGTTGCCGGAAGCGTCAACGTACGAGACTCACTCTTGACCGCAAACGATACCGTCTTTGATGTCGATATCACCGATGTGACGTTGTCGAATGTGGTTGATTCGTTGACCTCCGGTTCCGACTTGATTGGCCCACTCACGACCTTCAGCCAAGTTGCTCCGGTTCATCCACTGCTGACTGGGAATCCGGCCATCGACGACGGATCCGTTGGATTCGTCAACACGATCGATCAGTTGGGCGCAGAGCGTGTTGTCCCCGACCTGGGTGCGGTGGAGTCCATCTCGGCTTTCGTGTCTGGTCGCGTTTTCGTCGACCTCAATGGCAATCAAAAAGCGGACGTCGGCGAGCCTGGATTTGCGGGCGTTGACATCGCACTCCGGTCTCTGTCGGGGATGCTCATCGACGTGGCGACGAGTCGTGCCGACGACTCGCAGACACCAGCTTTCGACGAGTTAGGATCGGTTGAGTTCCGGGAGCTACCAGCCGGCGATTTCCGTTTTGACATTACTTTACCGCCAAACTTCGCGTTTTCGATTCCGGACATCGCTAGAGTCAAGCCTTCCTCGCTCCAGCCCGATGGCGCAAGCGCGCAGGCATCGCTAAGTGAAGACGGACGCTTTGTCGCCTTCAGTTCCGATGCGAACAATCTGGTACCGAATGACAACAACGGTTTCAGCCGCGATCTATTTGTGTTTGATCGCGAGACAGATTCGATCGAAAGAGTCACTCAGAGGTTTTCGATCGGCGGTGACTCCAATGGCAGTGCTGGAGCGCCGTTCCTAAGTGCGAACGGACGATTTGTTGCCTACTCTTCTGCGGCTAGCGATTTGGTCGCGGTCGACGCGAACGGATTTACAGATATTTTTGTCTATGATCGCGAAACGAGAACCAATGAGCTGATCAGCCGCAATACGCTCGGAATACAGGCTGATTCGGCTAGCGGTTCGCCATCGATTAGTGCGGATGGAAAGTTTGTCGCCTTCGATTCTACCGCAACCAATCTTGTTGCTGGAGATACCAATGCCGTCGGTGACATCTTTCTCTACAACCGAGAGCTGAATTCGATTGAGCGTGTCACTCTTGTTGGCGCAAACGTCGAAGCGAATGGCAGCAGTCGAACCCCATCGGTCAATGCGGACGGGAATTTTGTTGCATTCTCAACGGCAGCAACGAATTTTGCCATCGACGACGCGAATGGTTTTCGGGACATCTACGTCAGTGATCGAAGCAGCCCAGGTGTCTTCGAGCGGATCAGCATCGGCATGACTGGCGAAGCCAACGGTGACAGCACCGAACCAAAACTAAGCGGCGATGGCAGATTTGTGACCTTCCGTTCTGCGGCAAGCAATCTGGTGCCAGGAGATGACAACGGAATCGAAGATATCTTTTTGTTCGACCGAGACACAGACACGACGATTCGAGTCAATGGCGACAATGCGAATGGGTTCAGCAATCGAGCTTCCATCAGTGGTGATGGAAGGTTCGTCACGTTTCGCTCCAACGCCAGTAACGTGATCGCAGGGGACGAGAATCAGTCGGCGGACATCTTCGTTTACGACCGCACCAGCCAACAAATCGCTCGAGTGAACGAAAACGCGGCTGGTGAAGCAGCAGAAATGTCCAGCTTCGGCAGCACTTCACCCTCGATCAGCGCAGACGGTCGGTTCATTGGTTTTGGTTCGGACGCCAGCAACCTGGTCGAGGGCGACTTCAACGGCGAGCTCAACCCAAATAACGGATTCGACGCGTTCATTGTCCCGAATCCATTGATCGAATTCGGCGCAACGCAGTCGGTACAGGTTGGCGATTTGATCAATGACTTGAATTTTGGGATCGTGCCGGATCCAGGTGAGCTCTCAGGCCGATTGTTCGAGGACAGCGTCCCCAACTTTGTGTTTGACGCCGGGGAGACGCCGCTCGCGAACTGGACTGTGTTTCTCGATACCGACCAAGATCGTCAGCTCGACGAGGGTGAGGTTTCAGTGGCGACGACTGCGGACGGTTCCTACCGATTTACCGAAATTCCTGCTTTTCAAGAGTATTCGATCAACGCGGTCGCACCTCCAGGTTGGGAGCAAGTCGCGCCCGATCAAGACAGTGGCTTCGCTAGGAGAGTCTTCTTGCAACCAGGCGGATCAATCACGGGTCGCGACTTTGCATTTCGCCAAGTCAGTGGCACCGGCCAATCCAGCAGTTCGTCGGTGAGTGGTCGCATTTTCGATGATCAAAATGCGAACGGTATTTTCGACGCGGGCGACACACCGCTGGCCAATACGATTGTCTATCTCGACCAACAGAATTTTGGCGTGCGGGATGAGAACGAAGCGGCCGTCGAAACCGATGCCAACGGCAACTATACGATCAGCGATCTCGGATCGAGTGTGGTCGCGGTTTCCACGGTCTTGGAACAAACGACGCTGCATGCCTCGCCACTGGGAAGCGATTTGCAATTGGAGACGTTCCCGTTGTTCAGTGAAGTCACGCCCTTTGGCAATCCGCAAGCGATTGCTACAGGAGATTTCAATGGTGACACGTTTCCTGATGTTGCGGTCGCTTTGGGAGAAGCGAACCAGGTCAGTATCCGTCTCAATGATGGACAAGGCGGTTTTCTGCCCACGGAAATTGACATCGACCTTGGAAGTAGTGGTGGCGGACCGAGCGCTTTGGTGGTGGGACAGTTTGATGGCAGCGGATCAACCGACATTGCGGTCGTCAACAACTTCGCCTCCAACGTGATGATCCTCTCGGGCTTCGACGGGACCGACTTTGTCTCGAAAGTCGCTGTGCAGGTGGGGCAGGAACCGTTGGACATCGCAGCTGCGCAGATCACCGGCGACGCCGATCATCAGGATCTCGTTGTGATCAACAAGGCGAACAATACGCTTCAAGTCCTGCTAAATGATGGCAGCGGAGGCTTTACCGCACAGCCCGCGATTGGCACCGGTGGCACGTTTCCAGTGGCGATCATCGCTGGCCAATTCACCGGAGACAGTTCGACGGACGTAGCGGTTGCGCACTCGATATCGTCAACGCCTAGTTCTCCTTTCGGTGACGTCCAGATTCTCGCTGGAAATGGAAGCGGAGGTTTTACACTAGACGGCGAGGCCCTTCCGGTCGGTGCGTTACCAACTGACTTGACTGCCGCGGACTTTGATGGCGATGGGCAACTTGATTTGGCTGTCTCCAACTTTTCATCCAACTCCATTTCTATCCTGACGGGCGATGCTGGAGCTTTCACCGTTCAAGCTCAGACGCTTGGCACCGCCAGCGGCGCGTTCGACATCGCGGCAGCTGACATCGATAACGATGGTGATGTCGATGTGGTTGCCAGTAACCTGTTGGACCGAAACATCTCGATCTTTCGAAACACGACCGAGACAGTGGGCCAAACAACGTTCGCGCCACTCGAGGCAGTCGCTCTTGGCCAATTTGGTATCGCGCAGCGGATGCCGCTTGCACTCGCCAACTTTGATCAAGACCAGTCAGCACCTGGTGGCGAAGGAACCGTCGATATCGTGGCGATCCCTCGCACAACCGACACGCTTCATGTGTTGACCAACACGTTGGTCGACGGATCCCATCGTGTGGAGCTGACCGGGTTGAACCAGGTAACGGGACTTGATTTCGTTGTCCAGCCCGCCACGCTTTCGCCGTCACTTGATCCCATTGCTGACCCAAGTCCGATTGCCGAAAACGCGGCCGGCCAGTCTCTGACGCTGACCGGGATCATGAAGGGACGCGCTGACGGTCCGCCTTTGCAATTCGTCGTCACGAGTTCCAACCCGAGCCTGATTCCCACCCCCACAATCGCTCACGTCGCAGGCAGTAGCGTCGCGACCGTCTCCTACGTGCCCGCGTTGAACGTCAGCGGACAAGCCGTGATCACGGTTACCTTGACGGATGCGGGCGCAGACCAAACGCAGGGAACCGAAGACGACGCGACGGCAGTGCGGTCGTTCATGGTGGAGGTCTTGCCAGTCAATGTTCTTCCTGACACGACGGCGCCAGCCCCCGTGATCAGTTCGACCGTTGGTTCGCCGACGAATCTGCTGGCGTTCGACGTGGTCGTTGATTTCGGTGAAGTCGTCAGCGGCTTTGAGGCGTCCGACCTGTCGCTCAGCAGCGGAACCGCAGGCAATGTCTCCGATCGCGGAAACGGTCGTTTCGTCGTCATGGTTTCAGGTCTTGTCGAAGGCGACGTCACGATCGGAATGGCCGCGAACGCAGTTATCGATGACGCTGGTAATCAGAGTGTTGCAGCCAATACTTTGTCGGTAACGATTTCACAGCAAGCCCCCAGTACGATCATTCTGCAAGGTAGCGGCAACACCTTCTTTCTTGGCGAATCTGGCTCCCAGCTAGACAGCGTTCAGTTGATTGACATTCGCGGTACAGGCGACAACACATTGATGCTGGATGCCGATCGGATTCGCGACGTCTTTCAAAACGGATCGATTGCCGTGCTTTCCGATGCCGGTGACCAGATCGTATTCGATGACGGATGGGAATTCGCCGAGGCAATTCTCAGCGATGGCCAATTGGTACGGCGATTCGAACAGCTTGGCGCCTCCATCAACTTGACGGGACCTGATGATTTCACGAACCCAATCAGTGAGTTTGATGTCAACGCCAGCGGAGATGTTTCGGCACTCGACGCGTTGGTGATCATCAACGAGCTAGCGGGGCGGCAATTCAGTAACGGCGAAACGAATCCACAAGGTGGCGTGCGAGATGTCAGCGCAATCGACCTTGGCGGCTTCCGATTCTATGACGTCACCCGAGACCTGCGCATCACGGCGCTGGATGCTCTTCGCGTGATCAACCAACTCGCTCGCCAACCGAGTGAAGCTGAGTTCGTCGTTCCACTCGCTGATACTCCCTCTGAGCGTTTTGCGTCCGAAGCATCTGCGGTCAGGCGATCCATGATCGAGGCTACCAAATCAAGTTTGGCGTCTTTCGGTGACGCACAAACGGCATCAAATGCCACTCTGTCGCGGATAGAACTACAGCAGGCCGATGGAAAACCAGACGGTAGGGACTCCGATCTGTCAGCTGATGCAGTCGACGCGGTGATCAACCTCGAGTTCTAACTCATGTGAATGGGTTGAATGTCCGCGTCAGTGCGTCCGCCCGCACACTTCCACGACGTGCGGAGCGAGCGTAAACGCACAAGCCGTGACGGTCCCGCTCACCCCTTTGGATGACGTTCAATGTTCTTTTTGGATCGTGCATTTGGCCTAAGATTGGCACAATTGGATTGCCGAACAGTTCAGTATTCAACGGCTCTGGACTGTTGAGTGCACTGAACGATGTGGACATGAACTCAATCAAGTTTCGCTGACAGATCGAACAAAGGTTGGATCTACACGAGACTCAAAGCAGGAGGCAGGTGATATGAAGCGTGGCTTATTAGTGACCGCGGCAATCGTGATTCTCGGCTTTGCATGTGATGCGCCAGCACAGGCGGACCCACCGGCCACGCCCATCAATCATTCACCGGGAACTCTGATGCGTACCAAGATGGTCCACTCGCAACGCGTGTTGGAAGCGTTGTTGCGAAAAGACTTCGACGGTGTGGCACGCGGAGCCGAGCAGATGAAGCGAGTGAGCGAAGCGGCGGAATGGCCACGTGCAAGAGACAAGGTGTACGAGCACTTTGGTATGATTTTCCGTCGCCAGTGCAACCAACTCGAGTCGCTCGCTAAGCAAAGCAACCACGAAGGCGCAACCTTCACCTACCTGCAAATGACGTCGACCTGCGTTCAGTGCCACGATTACGTTCGAGACTCGCTGCGAGTGGCAGAACGTGGAAGGAACGGGGTCCAGTTGATTCCGGCAAAATGGCCTGAGCGAAGCGTGAATACGACAAAACTTCCGAAGTAGTTACCGCTCCTGTCGTCTTGCGTGGGTACAGGCATTGCTTCGTTCAATTTTGTGCGGAAGGGAGAGAGACTTCGATTTAGACTGAGCCATCGATGGCTCCTCTGAAAGAAGATTGAGTCGTCCGCTGTTTCCGAGCGTAAACTTAGCCGCCAGCGATCGCGTGAGATTCTGGTGCGTCGAAGGCGATCAGTCGCCCGCGTAACCAGCAGAAACTGATGGAATGCTAAGATGGCGAGCTAGCTCATTGTCCTAGCCATAACCCAACGGTCATGCAGCATCGATCTCGTTGCCGTTGCGGTGCCCACCTTCCATTGAAAGCGGAGAGACTCATGAATCATCTCAGAAAACCATTGCGATTGCTTAGCGTTTTGCTGTTGCTCGGCACAACATGTACCCGAGCCGATGAAGGCTTCTCGATTTCCTGCCAGGATTCGAAAGTCGCCGTTCACTACAACGGTGCGCTTGTCACGAACTACTTGTATCGAGATGGCGATGCAAGGAAGCCGTATTTTTGGCCGGTGATTGGACCGAAGGGCAAACCGGTTACACGCGCCTTTCCGATGGAGACGGTGGAGGGAGAGCAGCACGACCATCCCCATCACCGTGGAATTTGGTTTGGTCATCAGGGCGTGGCTGGGACCGATACTTGGCTCGAGGTCGCCTCGAAGAACTACAAAGACGAACGACAGCAAGCATTCCTCGAAACTCTGGGTTCCATCAGCCACACGGCCTTTACTCAAATCTCGGCTGACGACACTCATGCCGTGATTCGTTCGAACAACGACTACCTCGATTCGTCCGGCAAGCAACTGATGGCAGACCATCGCTTAATGGTGTTTCAAATGTCCGACCAGAATCTGATTCTTGACTTCGACATCACTTTGCTTGCCAAATACGGTGACGTGGAGTTGGAAGACAAGAAGGACGCCGGATTGAACGTACGTGTTCCGACATCCATGTCACTGAAGGACGGAGAGGGGCACATCGTCAATAGCGCTGGCGACCGCGACGGTGACACGTGGTCGAAGAGCGCCACTTGGGTCGATTACCACGGTCCCGTTCTGGGCGAACATCTTGGAATTGCGTTCCTAAATCACCCTTCAAGTTTTCGTCATCCAACGCGGTGGCACGTTCGCGACTACGGACTCTTCACCGCAAACGCATTCGGTCCGCAGAGCCTGGATAAGAACGCAGAGTTAGGGACTTTTACTTTGGATAACGGCAAGAGCGTTCACTTGCGCCACCGAATCATCATTCACCAAGGTGATGAAAAGGCAGCTGGTATCGCGGAAGCTTATGAAGCATATGCGGCATCCGACACAGTCGATCCCTGAGAGAGCGAATCGTGGCTCGAAGAAAGGGAAGGAACAACCACGAATCAATCGAATCACACGAATGAAGGCCGGTCGGGCTCAGGCTTCTTTGGACTGAGTGTGTTCGACGAGACACAGTCATCCACCAAACCCACTCCTTCGTTTTGACCTTGCCGCTGAGTGATTTCCTGCGAGCAGGCATCGATCAAAACGTGGCCAATCGAATCCTACACGGGATCGCCATGCACGCGCGTACAACGTTGCTGCCTGTTGCCTGGCGTCAGTCCTGGCTCTACGAATCCGAACCTAAGAATCTGGTGATGACCTGAAGCAACTGTTCCATTCGATAGGGTTTGCTGAGGTAGTCATTGGCGCCGGCTGCTGCGCAACGCTTGGCGTCTTCTTCCAGCGCAAGTCCTGTGAGAGCAATGATCGGTGTTTGGCTGAATTTTGGGATCTGTCGGATCTGTTGAATCGCAGTGATGCCATCCAGGTTTGGCATTCGGATGTCCATCAAAATGAGATCAGGCGAACAACGCTTGGCAACGTCGATCGCAATCGCACCGTCTGCGGCTCTCTGAACTCGAAAACCCTTTGCCTCTAAGTACCACGTCGCCGCCATCGCAACGCTGTCGTTGTCTTCCGCCAGAAGAATGGTGTGGGTCTTGGCTTGCGGATTGATGGAAGCCTGGGGATCTGAGCTTTCTTTCGCTTCGCGTCGCAACGCCAAATTTGGCTGCGCAACTGGCTGGGCCGACTCACTCTTGGCTGCAGAAAACTGGCGACACGGTAGTTCGAAGGAAAAGCAACTGCCAGCGCCGAATTCGCTGGTAAGGCTAACATGTCCGCCATGCAGGTCGACGAATTGCTTGACGAGTGATAACCCTAGTCCCAAGCCGTCGCATTTTCGAGTGAGAGCACTGTCGACCTGCACGAACGGATCGAAGACGGAATCGACCATGTCTGGTTCGATCCCGATTCCTGTATCGGTAACCGATAGGCGAAGTGTGTCTGCTGAACTTGATTCGGCTTGCGGCAATGGCTCGACCTCCAGAGTGATTGCTCCATCTGCTGGTGTGAACTTGACGGCATTGGTAAGCAGGTTGATCAATACTTGACGGATCCTTTTCTCATCCGCAACTAACGCAGGCAGTTCCGAGGGTACATTGAGACGCAGATGGACGTTCTTCTTCTTGGATTGCGCTTTGACCAATCGCAGGCAGGACTCGCAAAGGCTCTTGACGTCTACCGGGGAAAATTCCAACTTGATTTGAACAGACTCGCGGCTGGCTAGATCGAGGATATCGTTGATCAATTCAAGCAGATGCGTGCTGCTCTGATCAACAACGTCGAGGCTGGTCTGTTGCTTTGCGTTGATGGACCCATACAAACCGCTTTGTAAACCCTCGGTCGCGCTAAGAATGGCATTCAACGGCGTGCGAAATTCATGACTTATACTTGCCAGAAACTGATCTCTCATTTTGGTAGCAGTCGCCAACTCCTCGTTGGCAGAACGCAGTTGGAGTTCCGACTGTTTGGCGTGAGTGATGTCGAGAAAAACAGCGTCGACGACAGTTGCTCCGCTTTCGACACGCGTGGGTTGACCAATTACCTGACGCCAACGCAAACCTTGCTGAGGCAGGCTCACTCGGAACTCCTCATTCACAGGCTGAAGTGACTGAGCAGATAGTCGAAGTGAGTTGTGAAAACGTTCCTGATCTTCGCGATGCACGAACCGAAAAAGTTGCCTGGCATCTTTCATCGCAGCTTCGGGGGCAACTTCAAATAGCTCTCGACACTTCGAGCTCACGTAAGACGCTTCATAGGTGCCGCCGGGGTGCATGAGCAGCCGGCAGATCATTCTGGGCACGTTCTCCGTCAATTGCTCGAATTGCGACTGGCTTTCCTTGAGAGCCATTTCGATTCGTTTTCGATGAGTGATATCGATCATGATACCGTCCCACACAATATCGCCATTGGCCATTCGTTGAGGACGACTCGTTGTTTCCGCCCAAAGAATTCTATCATCACGAACAATTCGTACTACTTCTTTGAATTCGATCAGCGACTTAGCGGAAACTTCGATCGCGTACTGGTACGCGGGTAAATCGTCGGGATGAATTCGCTCCATGAACAAGTCGACATCTTCCATTACCGATTCAGCGGAAAAGCCAAAGAAGTGTTCCGCTCGTGAGTTGGCGTACAGCAGCTCATGGCTGGAGTCCGGATGCAAGACGTAACGAAAAATCATCCCGGGCACATGTTCCGCAACAAGATGGAACTTGTTTTCGCTTTCTTGCCTCGCCAGCGCCGTGTTCCTCCGGTCCGTCACGTCCATGTTCAGGCCAGTCACCTTGGTGACTTCATCCTGCTCGTTTCGGTGCAGGAATTGATCAGCATAGAGATATCGCACTTCTCCATCTTCACGAAGAATGCGAAACTCATTTGAAGTGTGCTCCGTTTCGAGCAACTCTTCGTGTTCGGTCTCTGCTAGGCGTCTACGATCATCGGGGTGAACCCGCTTTCGCCAGTCCTCAAGTTTTCCCGAAAAACTGCTGCGTTTTACACCGTAAATTTTCATCATCCCATCATCCCAAACCAGTTCGTCGGTTGCTGGGTTCCATTCCCAGATCCCAACCGACGCACTTTTCAGAACGAAATGGAGATGGTCGCTGAAGTTTCGCAGATCTTCCTGCTGCTCTTGCATGTCACTCCACCAGAAAGCATTGAGCGAGTTGGCGGATAAGAAAATCAAAGGCTCGAATCACCGATCAATCCGGTGCGAGCGATCGCCTTCTCGTTGCCCATCAGCAAAATGCTGTGTCACGTCTGTGTCACGGTGCGTATGCACCACGTGGGAAGTACGTGCAAATACTATACCCGAAGGTGTTCCTGTGATGCGCTGCGCCACGACGAAGGCAGTGCCCACGGGGCAAGCGAGGGAAAGACGTGAAGACACCGTTCTCGATGCACCTAAAGCGTGCGTATTCGCACATCCAATGGTGTGCAGGCGCGCTAGGTGCACCTCCGTTTCTTGCGGCAACACAATGCAACGGAGTTTTTAGAAAACCGCGTGAATGAACCTGAGACAGGGTTCTCGCTCGCTTGCCTCCTCGATCGGAAGCCGCTGGCGAAGTCCAAGCCCATCCCAGAAGGCATGGGCTTGAATGCTCTCTCGGGTCATTTCACCCGTTCGATGGTGACGGCCATCACGATCGGCGCGGAGTTGTCGGTTCCCTTCACCAATTCGATCGTCTTGATCTTCGCGTCACGCTTTGGCTTGATGGCGAGGTACCGAATCTGCTGATTCCCAAGTGAATAGGCAAAATCGCTCTTGGGCACATCGACTCGGCGAATGTAGTCGGCAAAGTGAACCGCATTGAGCAACTCGTGATCTTCGCTGGCGTCATCGTCGTAATTCAGACGCACGATCATCGATACCGTCTTGTTGTTGTCGTAGGGATGATTCCAGCCGCCAACACCGCTGAGCAGATGGATTGCCGCGACTGGTGTCTCGCACGGCAGCGACACAGACTTTGGCATCTGTGGTGGCAGCGAACCGTTGGGCCCGTGCAACAAAACAATGTTGGGTTGCGATTTCCCCTGTGGATCGATCAATACGAACGGAACCCCTCGAAAGACTTTTGCTTTCCAGTCCGGGAAGACCATGCGGTCTGGACCATCGTCCCCGTTGTGGAACAGCCCCTTGGTGCTGATCGCCGTCGCGACTTGGTCTAGTGGAAGCGGGATGTAGGGCCCTGAATCGGTCAGGAACTCTAGCAGATCCGTCAGTTCCTGTTCCGACGCCTGCTTCTCAAATCCTTCCGGCATGACCGACTTGCGTGAAGCGATCAGTTGATCGATGTCTTCACGCGCGACGTTGATCTTCTTGGCTTGGGAATCGATAATTGTGATCGATGTTCGTGTCTCTCCGGCAAGCATGCCATTGATCACTTTTCCGTCGAGCGTCAGCACGTTGTAAAGCCGGAAATTGCCTTCAACGTTCCGCGACGGATCGATGATGTGCGTGAGCAGTTCCGCTTTCGGATGAACGGCCATGCCGGTGAGGTTGGGGCCGATCTCATGTCCCATTTCGCCATGCTTGTGGCATGCGGCGCAGACTTTCTTGAAGACGGCGCGGCCGGAGTCTACGTCACCAGATTTCTCGGTCAGGTGCAGCAACGACTTCAGGACCTTGTCACGATCCGCATCGGGCAGTCCGCCACCCATCGCCAGCAACTTCTCTGCCTGAGCACGCAGTTTCCTATTTGGGAACGATCGCAGCGATTGCTTCTGCTCCAATGACAGTTCGTTCAAGTCGAATTCTCTTGCTCCAACCGCAGCGAGAAGGGACTCTACCCAAGCTGGCTTACCAAGCACGACGTTCAGCGCCGAAGACTTCGTTTTGGGGGTCATCGCAGGCAGAGATTCAATGATCACTTCGCCTGCTGAGTCCGATGAGCTCAAAAGCACTGCAGCGAGCAACTTCTCGGAGACGTCTGGCGGCGTCTGCGGGGTCAACTGCTCCATGATCGTTTCCACGACGTCGTCGTCTCCTGAGCGGAAACCGACAAGGTCCCGCGCGGCCGAGCCACGCTGATTCCCTTCCGCTTCTTCATCCTCGATGATCGCAAGCAAGGACTCCATGATCTCTTTTGCGTAGGGCTCCAGGGCATTGGTACCTGATAGCGATGCAAGCTGAAGCAGCTTTCCTTTCAGCGTTCGATCGCCACGCTCGAATGCCTTGATGAATGCGGCATCCAGTTCCTTGTTCGCTTCGATCTGGTAATCACTGGGCAATCCGCGTGTCAGACCATCCAAAATCGGCGTCGCCAGTGCGGGATTCGCGTTGTCAAGACTCGCAACGATTCCTTGCAGGCTCTCTGCATCTGGTCTGGCGCGAGCGACGTGTTCAGCGACCTGACGAGTGATGCGAAGAACGCCGTCGGACGGCTGCTGTTGACCCGACGTCACCTGTTGCAAGTACGAGATCGCATGCTTGGCCGCTGCCGATGTCAACGCGTCGATCAGTGCCGCATCGGTCTCGCCGGAAGCCAATTCTGCAACGAGTGCACCTGCTTGCCTGGAGGCAGGCATGTCTGCAAGCGTGAGGATCGCCTGCAATTTGACCTGGGCATCACGATCGCGAAGTAATTCACGATGCTCAAGCAGAAGCGCCAATCCGAGCTCATCGTGTGGTAACACAGCAATCGCGTTCCGTCGCACTCCGGCGGACGGATGCGCCAGTGCAGATTGGAGTCCCGTGGAGACATGGCCTGCCACCTCTGAATTCGAATCGAGTTTGATGTAGCCCAATCCTTGAAGGGTTTGCAGCGAGTGAATCGCTCCGGCGTTAAGGCCGATTGCGTCGAGGGACTCATCGGTCAGCAACGCCAACAGAGGTTGAAGCACATCGTCCGCACCGCGTTCGACTAATAAACGTTGTGCCTGCAGTCGCCACATGAAAGACGGATGGGACAGCTCAGCGACAAGTTGATTGTTCGTTGCTCCGGCGAGACTTGTGAATTCATGCAGCTTGGACGATCGGTCGCCTGCTGGAACCACGCGATAGATTCGGCCGTGCTTTTTGTCTCGCAGGTCGCTCTCATAAGCGGCACCCTTTCCCGTCTTGAATCCATGCGGTGTCGGATTGTGTTGCACGATGTAGTTGTACCAATCGAGGACCCAAACGGCTCCGTCGGGACCGACTTCGGCCATGATCGGTGCACTCCATTGATCATCGCTTGCCAGCAGATTCAACGGGCTCGTCGAGGTGTAGTCGGCGCCGTCGCGTCGAAGCACGAACGTGCCAATCAAGTGTCCCGTCGGTCCGCAGACAAACGATGTCTTGTTCCACCATTGCCGCGGAAACGCACGTGCCGTGTAGAGTGCGTGCCCCGCAGCCGCTGTGTACTTGCCGTGATGATCGACCTGACGCACGTTTTCGGTGGTCGGATCAAACTGCGCTGAATCGGCGATGCTGCCGAGCGTCGCTGGTGACCAGCCGCGAACGTTTTCGTAGTAACGATTCGGGACAGGGACAAACATGCTTGGATTACCATTGGCTGTTGAGCCGAAAATCAGGCCTTCTTCGCTGATACCAAGTCCCCAAGTGTTATTGTTGCTAGAGCGAATGAACTCCAGATCCGTGACTTTCGGCGGATCCGTTTGAGAAAGTTTGAAGCGAAAGAAGCCCTGGCGAAACGACTGAGTCTGCTTGCCGTCGAATTCAGGTGAACTGTTGTTGTAGCCCTGCATCCCCCAGATCCAGTTGTCCAATCCGTACCGAAAGTTGCTGACACCGCCATGGGTGTCGCCAGCGCCCCAGCCGGTGATCAGAACGGATTCTTGATCAGAAACGTCGTCGCCATCGGTGTCCTTCAAGTAGATCGTTTCTGTTCCGTTCTGAATCACTGCGCCGCCACGAACGATCACGATCGCTGTTGGAATGCTGAGGCCTTCGGCGAAGACGGTGAATTTATCAGCAACGAGATCGCCATCAGTGTCTTCGCAGATCCGAATACGATCCCGGTTCTTGCCTAGCTCGTTGGGGTAATCAAGCGTCTCACAGATCCATAGTCGACCTCGCTCGTCCCAATTCATCGAGATCGGCTTGGAATTGAAGTCCCGTTCGTCCGCGTATCGCTCCACGGCAAAGCCTTCGGGCGTTACAAAGTGCTTGATCGACTCGTCGGGGGTTAGAGGCTTCTGCATCAGAGTCTTCGGGGCTCCCTGCGTTCCCCACTTTCGACTGGGGGTATAGTTCGGGATCTTCGGGCCAACGTCGACGAAGTCGAAGGCAGCAACGTCAGTGCGAGGCGATGTCATCTCGGGTACGTCGAAACGCTCGGTGTCGCGAAAGGCAGGCGCGGTGCCGGGGTCATCGCCGCACGCCCAGCGGATTCCGCGTTCCACCAGATTTTGAAATCCAGGCTGGTTGAAAGTTCTTTGGTCATGTCCCCAAGCGGTATAGAACACTCGACCTTTCTGATGGGTCCGTATCCACGTCCAAGGTTCACGCGAGTTGCCGTCGGCCTGCTCGCCTTCGGAACGATGTTCCAAGACGGTGCGATTCTTTTCGTTGTGCAGATGGTGGATGTAGGTCTCGTCCCAGCTGCGAAAACCATCGTAGCCCTTCATGATGGGGTGATCGGGTGCGGTGATTTCGGTCGAGAACACGCCCACGCCGTGTTGTTTGAATTGCCCGCCCATCAACGCGACGACTTCTTCGTTGTTCCGCCAGCAGTAGGTCGCACAGTGTAGAGGGATGAAGCCCTTGCCATTAGCGACGAAATCCAACAATGCTTGCGCCTGTGCGTCTTCTATTCGATCGATGTTGGCATAGAGGACCAATCCGTCGAACTTTGCCAAATTCTCCGGATTGATATCCTCCATCCGGTCGGTGTATTTCAATTCGATCCCGCGCTCCGCAAGCGCGGGTGCCAATTCCTGGAAACGACGAGCCGGTTGATGGTGCCCGTTGTCACCCACGTACAGCAGGTTCAGGTCGGCAGCCCTTCCGATCGTCGAAAAGCAAATCAAAAACAACAAAATGCGCGCGACTTGATCGCAAATGAAGATGGTCTGTTTCATTGGGGGTCTCAGGGGATTGGCGGCGTATGCCAAGGACGTATTGTTGTAGGTGGACAACCACGAATGATGCGCGGGCAGTTGTCTTGTGTGAATGTCGTGGCGGTTGTTCTTGCTTGCGAACTCTATTTGTTCGTGCTGCTCGTACTCTTTGATTCGTGTGATTCGATCGATTCGTGGTTGTTGTATGTCTGTCTGACACCCACTCGCATTTCAATCTCCAGGCATTCCTGGTATACGGGTTCGACGAATCCGCTCCCTTGTTCGTTGTACACACTGAAACAGGCATCAATGATCTTGTAGGACTCGTCCGTGAACAGAATTGCCATCGATCAAACCCCCAAGGCGCTTCGCAGTCATGAATTGCATGTAGCAGATGATCGAGTTTATCCAAGTTGAACTTCACCTGCTTGGCGATCGATTCGCACTGGAAGTTTGTATTCCTCTTGCTTGGGTATCACTGGTGCGTTGAGCCTGTTTCGCGATGTCTGTCGGCGTGCTTTTATCCGAGTGTGAACTCTGGTAGGCGAACAATCTCGCCGCCTTTATTCGCCGATTCGTGGGCGCAGATTCCGACGCACGTCCAGTTGGCACTTGTCACGGCGTTGGGGCGAGGATCCCGGTCTTCGACCAACGCCGACACAAACTCGTTGACGAGGTGCGGATGTGACCCGCCGTGGCCGCCACCTTGGACAAAGGACAGGTGTTCCGAATCGTGAATCTCAGCAGGCAACGTGAACTTCTGAATGTCTTTCGGCAACAAATGTGCGAAGTCTGGAATCTCGATTTTTTCCGGAATCTCATGCTCGGGTTTCTTGGCCGTATGAATCACGTGCGGCTCATTCTCGACCAACGTCCATTCGAAGCTCTTCTTTGTGCCGTAAACGTCAAAGCTTTCACGGTACTGGCGAGCAACGTCGTACAAGAATCGCCAAATATGAGCCGTCAAATCGCTGTCTTTGATCTTGATATGACAGGTCTCAACGGCAAACGAATTTCCGGACTTCTTAGCGATGTCATCACGAACTTTGCCCGAACCAAAGCAACTCACATACTCTGCGAGCCCATCCACCAAGCCAAGGCAGGGACTGACGACGTGGGTCGCGTAGTGCATCGGGATCATCTCTTCCCAGTAGCTGGGCCAACCGTCCATGTCTTGCGGGTGGGAAGCTGCCAAGTGCTGAATCTCTCCCAGTTCACCTTTATCAAACAGGTCCTTGATGAACAGGTATTCGCGGCTGTAAACGACGGTTTCCGCCATCATGTATTTCAGGCCGGTCTCTTTCACTTTTTCGACAATCTGACGGCACTCGTCGATCGTGGTTGCCATCGGTACGGTGCACATCACGTGCTTGCCAGCCTCAAGCGCCTTGAGCGACATCCATGCGTGATCGGGAATGGGGCTGTTGATGTGTACAAAATCAATGTCAGGGTCTGCGAGTACGTCGTCGTAGCTGGTGTATCGCTTGTCGATCCCAAACTGATCGCCGGACTTATTCAGTTCGACTTCATCTCGACGGCAAATTGCCGTGACGTTTGCGTTCGGATGAGCTTGGTAGATCGGAATGAACTCGGCACCGAAACCCAGTCCAATCATTGCGGCGTTGACAGTTCGACTCACAGGTTTCGTTCCTCTTCAAAGACGGTCTAGCGAAAACACAAAGGGTATCGATCCTGACGCTGTCCTGGCAGCAATGGCTGCAGAAAGCCTTCAGTCGAATTCCAGTGCCCTATTCTCACGTACGCTCGATCGATTGCCATGACATATTATGCACGCAAAATTGAGATATTTTACCGCCGATGTGGTGCGGGGAGCTCGTTGATGCGTTAATCTGCAGGGGATCTGCCGTCTTGCTGCGGCAAGCCCAACGTTTGACTGAGTATTTTACCCATGCCGCGTCGCAGCGTCGCACTGCTGATTGAAACCTCCAATTCGTATGCCCGCGGCGTGCTGGAAGGCATCGTCGACTACGTTCGGCACCACGAGCGATGGTCGATCTTCCTGCCGGAACAAGAGCGAGGTGGCAAGCCTCCTCGATGGCTTGGGCGATGGAAAGGCGACGGCATCATTGCTCGAATCGAAACGGACGAGATCGCGGCTGCATTGCGACGGACAAAACTTCCCGTCGTTGATGTGAGCGCAGCACGTCACTTGCTCGGCATTCCATGGGTCGAGACCGACGACAACGCGATCGCTGAGCTTGGCGTCGAGCATCTGCTAGGGCGCGGCTTTCGGAATTTGGCGTTCTGCGGAGACCCCGGTTTCAATTGGTCGAACTGGCGGCGAGACAGATTTCGTGAGCTCACAGAATCTGCGGGACTGGTTCCCCATGTCTACGATTCACTGTCACGAAACGACCCGAAGTACTCGTGGACGCGAGAGAAACGAGGCATCGCAAGGTGGCTGAGCGGCCTGCCACTGCCGGTCGGAATTTTGGCGTGCTACGACATTCAGGCCCAAAAAGTACTCGAGGTATGTCGCGAGCTTGGCATCGCAGTGCCCGAAGAAATCGCCGTGCTGGGCGTCGACAATGACGAACTGCTGTGCGAGCTTGCCGACCCGCCTCTGTCCAGCATCATTTGCAGTACGCAGCGGACTGGGTACGAAGCGGCAGCACTTTTGCATCGAATGATGAGCGGAGAGCAGATCGATTCGGAACCGGTTCTCGTCGCCCCGCTTGGTATCCAGACTCGGCAGTCAACCGACATTCTGGCGATCGACGATCCAGACATCGCAACGGCACTGCGGTTCCTTCGCGAACATGCTCTGGAAGGCATCAATGTGGCAGACGTTGTTCGGCACGTGCCACTTTCACGGCGAGTGCTAGAGAGTCGGTTCAAGAAAATACTTGGCCGCTCGCCTCATGAGGAACTGACCCGGTTGAAGCTCGAACGGATCAAGGAATTGTTGGCCGAAACCGATCTGTCCCTCGCGGAGATTGCCGTGAGAACAGGCTTTGAGCACGACGAATACATGTCTGTTTTTTTTCGCAAGGCCACCGGAACGACGCCTGGGAAGTTTCGTAAGTCGCGACAAAAGTAGGCGCGAGAGGTAAACCGGGCTGAGTGCAAGCCAGCCGCAGCCGCACACTGCATGAGCAAACGTGAGCGATCTCGCTCGCTCGCTGGCGAAAGCGATTGGCTCCTTCGGGAATGCCTTGACATGTCGTGAGCTCGCGATACGATGGCCTATAAGGAGCTGAGAAATGGCCAAGAAAACGAAATCCAAAGCGAAACCCGCTGGCGATCCGGCTGCGTTTGCACAGGCGGCGGAATGCCTGAAAACACTGGCGCACCCGGTGCGCTTGCGAATGGTGCAACTCTTGCTGCACGGTCGGTACACCGTTGGTGAGTTGGCGGAAGATTGCGATGTGCCAAACAACGTGGCTTCGGAACATCTGCGTTTGATGCAGCGCTGTGGCTTCTTCACCAGCGAGCGTGAAGGACGTCGGGTTTACTACCGCGTCGCTGAACCGCACTTGCAGAACATCATGGATTGTGTCGAAAGCCGTTTTTTGAGTTCTTGAATCAATACAAGCCTTCTCCCTTTTTTTTAGCCCTAAATGTCGCGTTGCAGCGATATAACGAGGTGACGAGATGACGACAAGCGACCATGGCAAGATCAGCGTGCACGAGCTTTCGAGGCAGGAAGCTGCTGGAAAGGTGGATTTGATTGATGTTCGCACTCCGCTGGAGTTTCAGGAGGTGCGTGCGGCAGCAGCACGAAACATTCCACTGGACAAGCTCGATCCGCACGCAGTCATGAAAAATCACAACGCCGATCTCTCGGTGTTTGTGATTTGCAAAGGTGGCACTCGCGGTCGAAAGGCGCAGCAGAAGTTCGCCGACGCCGGGTTCACCAATGTGACCAACGTCGAGGGCGGGACGGACGCTTGGGTCGCAGCGGGGCTGCCGCTGATCCGTGGCCAGAAAGTGATGTCGCTGGAACGGCAGGTCCGCATCGCGGCGGGCTTCATCGTGCTTGTTGGCGCCGTTGCAGCGATCGCGATGGACAACGTTTATCTCGCCGGAATCCCGGCCTTCATCGGTGCCGGGCTGGTGTTTGCCGGCATCACCGATAGCTGCGCGATGGGAATGCTGATCGCAAAGATGCCGTGGAATCAAGTCAAGGGTGACGGAGCTTGTTGCACGGTGAAGTGAACGGCTGCGGGATCGACTGACACGCTTGAATCATTGAATCATTGAAACGTTATAGAACGCAGGGGAGTCATGGTGGTCATCGTGGCGGGAGCACTGATGGTGGGTTTGACGCTGGGGCTGTTTGGCTCCGGCGGATCGGCGATCACGGTACCCGTGCTGGTCTATCTCGTTGGTCACCATGCGAAGCAATCGATTGCAGAGTCGATGGCAATTGTCGGATTGATCTCTGTGATGGCAGCGATTCGCTATGCCAGATCAAAGCAAATCGACTGGCGAAGCGTATGGTACTTCGGCATCCCTGGAATGTTGGGGACCTTCATCGGTGCTTGGTTGGGCGGACTCGCTTCAGAAGTCATGCAGTTGCTGGTGTTCGGCGTGGTTCTGATCGCAGCGGCTTATGCGATGTTTCGCAAACCAACGGCTGACGAAAATGACGATGCGGAATTTGGATTGCATCGCTCGCCAATCTGGAAGATAGGAATCGAGGGCACGGTGGTCGGGATCGTGACAGGATTTGTGGGCGTTGGCGGCGGATTCTTGATCGTGTCCGCTTTGGTCGTATTCGGACGGTTGCCAATGCGACTCGCGATCGGAACCAGTTTGGTCATCATCGTTCTCAAGGCAGCCATTGGGTTTGCCAAGTACCAGCAGTATCTGGTGGCAAATGAGATGTCGGTCGATGGACAAATCATCCTGATCTTCGTGTTGACAGGTGTGGTCGGCAGCATGATCGGCAAGTCGCTCAACTCCCAATTGAATCAACGAATGCTGAAGCAGTCGTTTGCGGTCTTCCTGGTGTTGCTAGGTGGGTTCGTGATTGTCAGCGAAGGCCGCAAGTTCGTCTCTCCGTCGGCGGCGATCTCTTCGCTCAACCATGCTGCTTCCAGCCGCAGCAAAGAGTTGCCCAAAACTGCGGCTGGAAGCCGCAGCCACGCGAACCAACCAATTGAGTCTGAGTCCTCAAGGAGATAGTCGGATGTTGCTCAAGTACTTTTACGATCAATCGCTCGCTCACGCTTCCTACATGGTTGGATGCCAGCGTGCTGGGGTCGCGGTTGTGGTCGATCCGGGGCGCGACGTTGACCAATATCTAGAAATGGCGGATCGAGAAGGCATCAAGTTGATCGCGGTTGCCGAGACGCACATTCACGCGGACTACGTATCAGGTGCACGTGAACTGGCCGACCGCGTCGGCGCGAAACTGTACGTCTCCGATGAGGGTCCCGCTGACTGGAAGTACCTGTTCGCCGATCAGTACAGCCATCAGTTGCTCAAAGACGGCGACTCCTTCATGGTCGGCAAGATCAGGTTCGATGTGCTGCACACGCCAGGACATACGCCGGAGAGCATCTCGTTCTTGTTGACCGATCAGGGCGGAGGCGCCGACAAGCCGATGGGCATCTTCACGGGCGACTTCGTGTTTGTTGGTTCGATTGGTCGCCCCGACTTGTTGGAAGAAGCCGCCGGATTGGCGAACACCGCTGACCCGGGGGCCCGCGACCTATTTCAGTCGGCCCAGCGATTCAAACAGCTTCCTGATTTTCTGCAGGTTTGGCCTGCTCACGGAGCAGGCAGTGCATGCGGCAAGGGGCTCGGTGCAATCCCATCATCGACCGTTGGTTATGAAAAGCGATTCAATCCTGCCTTGCAGTTCACTGATGAAGGCAAGTTCGTTGACTACATTCTGTCCGACCAACCGGAGGCGCCGAAGTACTTCGCGGTCATGAAACGAGTCAACAAGGAGGGACCAGAGATCATTGGCGAAAATGGGCTTCCCGACTCGTTGTCGATTGACAAACTGGGCTCCGCGTTGGAGTCAGCGACGGTGATTGACTTGTCACCCTCGCCGCAGTTCGCCAGTGGACACATTCCTGGCAGCATCAACATTCCAACTTCGATGCTCGCCGGCTGGGCTGGCTGGGTCGTCGACTATGCCAAACCAGCCTTTCTGATTGCCGATCCAAGCCAAGTTCAAGAGGCAACTCGCGTGCTGCGCAAAATCGGTCTGGATGACGTTCGTGGCTACTTTGATATTGCGAAGGTGTACGCCAGCGGTTTGGCAACGGAAAGCTACGAAAGCGACACGCCCGAAGTGCTTGCCGCACGCATCGCGTCAGGCGAAGTTCAACTGCTGGATGTTCGCTCGGATGCAGAATGGAAGTCAGGTCGCATCGCGGAGGCCGAACATCAATTTCTGGGGCGTCTTCCCGATTATGTTTCCGAGATCCAGCAAGAAAAACCGATCGTCACGCAGTGTCAGGCGGGTGGCCGATCCGCGATCGCAGCGAGCATCCTGCAAGCCGCGGGTCATGAAGTCATCAACATGACCGGTGGCTTTGGAGCATGGACAAACTCGCGTTTGAAGGTCGGTGACTGAATGCCGTCCGGAGCATGAAACCGGAAAACGTACCGTACGGGCGCCGCGACTGCAGTCGCTGGATCAGCCGTGTATTTCAGAGTTGAATATCCTACAGATTACGGAGCCATCAAAATCATGAAAGTAACACTTAGCTACTTGGTACTCGTCGTCGCCGTGGCGACGGCGGGTTGCCAGCAGAACGTGAGCACCTCGTCGCTCGAGGACAAACCATCAGTCGCGACGACCGAAGCTGTCCCGGCGGCGGAGCCTGGTGAGACCGATGAACTCGAAACTGCGGAACAAAAGGTTTCATCCTCCGACGATCACGAAGATCACGACGACCATGGAGTGCCGGGCCGAGGAATGGGAATGGGGCACGGCCGCGGCGGCATGGGACCTGGCGGCGGCATGGGGCGTGGCCCCGGTGCGATGGGCGGAATGCGTGAAGACATGACGACCTTGCACGCGATGTTCGCCGACCGAGACAAGATCAAGCGCACCGTCAAGAATTTGCCCACCGGTGCCGAAGCGACGACCGAGTCGGAGGACGAAACGATCGCAGCTTTGCTGCAAGATCACGTTCCCGCCATGGAAGGTCGCGTGATGGAGAACAAGCCGCTGCCACCCATGACCTTTCATCCAATCTTTGTCGAGCTCATCAAGCACGCCGATGACTACACGCTGGAGTATGAGGAAACCGACAAAGGGATGAAGGTGACCTATCACGCGGAAGACCCGTTCGTCATCATGCTTGTTCAGGAGCACGCGAAGCTGGTCAGTCGCTTTATCAAAAACGGGATGGAAGAAATTCATAAGCCCTACACCTTGCCTGCAACCACTGACGCGAAACCGAAGGGCGCCAAGGATGTCGCACTGGCTGCCAAAGAAGC
>JBGCGI010000090.1:0-2996 GCA_045110715.1 Rubripirellula sp. | reverse complement strand
ACACCTCAAACTTTAACCGCTACGATATTCAAAACTCGGCGGCGAACCATGCGATGGACCGAAGTCGCGGGTACGGCGTTTTGAAATGGAAACCACATTGCCGCGACTCGGTCATCGCGGTCGTTGAACTTAGCCGGCTGGGGTTGTGGTTTTAACTTCCGCGATTTGGCGGATCGTTTGGCACTTCGCTTCCCTGCCAAGACCGGTTGGCATCCTTGCCAACCAAGGCAACTTCTCTTGGCACTCTCTGCCACTGACCGACTTCCAGAGTCCGGTTATAACGAACGTTTCTTTTGTAGGGCCTTGCGCTTTTTGAATTCCTGACCAACCTGAGTCGTTGTTTCTTACCCATCAACGAATCCATCTACCCAGGAATTCAGCATGACTCCTCACGAAAACCGCAAGACTCCTCTCACCTCCCGAATGGCCGGAGACATGGTCATTCGGAATCTTTCACCGCGAACCGTCGACTCGTACACCTATCATGTCGCGAGGTTCGAGAACTTCCTCAAAGACCTGGGCCGTCATCCCGCCGAAGCCACCGCGGATGACATTCGTGAGTTCCAGCTCTATCTGGTCGAGGTCCGCAAGGTCTCCTGGAGTTCCTTCAATCAAGCCGTTTGTGGCCTACGGTTCCTCTACCGCTACACCCTTCCCAGGGACTGGCACGTTGCCGCGATTCCATTCGGGAAAAAGCCCAAAGTCTTGCCGGCGGTCATGTCTGACCAAGAAGTCGACCGCCTGTTCCAATGCGTCACCAATCTCAAGCATCAAACGCTGTTGATGACGCTCTACGCAGCGGGGCTGCGATTGAGCGAGGGATCCAACCTGACGATTCGAGACATCGACTCCGATCGAATGCTGCTGAGAGTCGCGCGCGGCAAGGGGAACAAGGAACGCTTGGTTCCGATCTCGCCCAAGTTGCTCAGCGTGTTGCGCCAGTACTGGAAAGCCGAGCGTCCGCCGAACTTTCTGTTTCCCGGCAAGACACCCGACAACCCGATCAACGGAACCTCAATGCAAAAAGCCTTCAAGTTGGCGGCCTTGAAAGCGGGCATCAAGAAGGAAGTCAGCCCGCACACCTTGAGGCACTCCTACGCAACTGGACTGCTCGAAGCCGGAGTCGACTTGCTGACGATCGGTCGACTGCTCGGTCACAAGAGCTTTACTCGAACGATGATCTACTTGCACGTGCGAAGGCCTCATCTGGAGAGCACGCCGAGTCCCTTGGATTGGCTTCCGGTTCGACAGCTTCCCGGCTGGACGAAGAAGCCCAGCGACGACTCACCGTCGCAGGAATCCTAAGACGACATGCCGCCGAGTTCGTTCGGCAGTTTCCAAGCCAAGCTTGTCCTCAGGTTCAAAACGTGCTGGCCAAGCAATCGGTCTGCCGAACCGAAGTGCTCGGCGCACGCTGGTACCGCTGTCCAGGTTGTCAGAGCGAATGCAAGCTCTACAACTCCTGTGGTGATCGGCACTGCCCACAATGTAGCGGCAGCAAACGCGCCGAGTGGGTTGAGAAAACGGAAACGTTGTTGATCCAGGGCGTTTCTTACTTTCAAGTCGTACTCACTCTGCCAAGTGAACTTTCATCACTGGCTCTTGGCAATCGACGTGCGATTTATGATTTACTGTTCACGGCTAGTTGGCGTGCCCTGAAGCAAACGGTCGAGTCCGAGCAGCGTTACCAGATGGCTGCGGCGATGGTGTTGCACACTTGGAATCAGAAACTTGAATCGCATGGTCATGTCCATGCGCTCGTCCCAGGTGGCGGTCCGAGCTTGGATCGTCCTGGTTCCTGGCGATCGACGAAGCGACACGGAACAGACAATCCATTTTACTTGGTCGACGCAAGCGAGCTTCGAAGCAACTATCGCAAGTTCTTTCTCGAAGGTCTCGGCCATCTCCATGCTCGCGGCGGCTTGAAGTTGGAAGGTGACTTCGCCTACTTACAAGATCCGGCCGCTTGGCGTGAGTTTATCCGCAAACTCGAATCGACGAAGTGGGTCGGCTACATCGAACCGCCACCGAAGCGAGATTGTCAGCCCGAGCACGTGGTTCGGTACCTCGGACGTTATCTGACCGGCGGTCCGATCTCGGATCGACGGTTGATCAGTGCCAATGAGAGCGAGGTTCGATTCTGGGCTCGCGAGGGAAGCGTGATGGGTGGCTCTCGCAAGAGTGCTCCATATCGCTTGACGACGACAGAGTTCGTTCGACGTTGGAGCCTGCACATCCTTCCCAAAGGCTACGTGAAAACGCGTCGTTTTGGAGGCTGGAGTAACAAACATCGTTCAAGCTACCTGGACCTCTGCCGTCAGCTGCTCGGCGTGGAACGCCCAACGGATGATGCCCAGGCCGAGTGTGACGAAATGAGCCATGCCTGTTGCTGTCCCGCCTGTGGTGAGCAGATGACGCTGGAGGGAGAGATCGCACAACCGAGTTGGTCAGAACTTCGTGAGCGAGGTTCGTGGCCACGTTGGTATGAGGCGTCCGGATAAATGAACGAGCGGCTGAGAGAATCGCGAATTGAAGAGGGGGAGTCGTTGCGTGCTGCGTCCGGCGGTCGAAATCGCTCTCAGTGGCACGTCAGAGCAGCTGCCTGCGTCGGCATCCTGCCCGCAAACTTGCAGAGCAGCCAGCTCACACTCTAAACTGCAACGTCTGCTGGATGCCTCCTGCCCATTGAAACGGCAAAGACCCGTGGATCCCCATCCGGCCAAGCACAACGAACGATCTATCCGTGTGCCTGTGGCATCCCGGATAGATCGCAATCCGCTATGCAGCATTTTCCAAATATCATGATCCAATGCCCAAGATAATATGATGGCAACCGAACAGAAGAGACCAAGCAACTCTTCATTGGGATAGATCGAGTGAATAATCGCGAAACGACACCGATTGACTTTAGTTCGTTGATGTGCGGGATTTTGGTTCCGGTAGCATATTTTGGTATTCAACTTGTCGCTGCACCTTTCTATCCCGGCTACAGTTTT
>JBGCGI010000089.1:0-42281 GCA_045110715.1 Rubripirellula sp. | reverse complement strand
GCGGGAAACAATTGGGACAATTGTTCTACAATGTCAGCTTCGTTCTTAGGCACGTGGGTGTTTCTGCGTCTGAGTGGTCGCACGCTGGAATGATTGTGGAACTCGAGAGCAATCCAGAGTAGAACAATTGTCCCAATTGCTTCAGCATGTCGGCTCGCTTTGCGAGCGGGAAACAATTGGGACAATTGTTCTACAATGACTCAGAGTTTGACATGACGAAAGTGAATTTTCGGCCGTTAGATCGCGGGTCTGATGTTCGAATCAGCGGGCGAAATCTTCCGCATTGGTTTCAGGCTAACGCAGCGGTCTTTGTCACGTTTCGCAGCATTGATTCGATGCCAGCAGACGTTGTCGTTCTTTGGCAACGAGAGCTTGAGCACTGGCTTGGTACGCTTCGGCTCCCAACAGAACTGGCGGCTTCCGTGGTAATGCGACGCGCGGAGAACCACGAGGCGTTGCTGGAGACACTTGATGCCAAACAACAACGCGAATTCAAGCGACTGAGTGATCGGGTTTTTCACCGATCATTGGACGAGTGCTATGGCGCCTGCGTGCTGCGCCAGCCTCCGATTGCCAAGATTGTTGGTGACGCGGTGCGATTTTTCGATGGCGACAAGTACGATTTAGATCGCTTCGTGGTCATGCCAAATCACGTTCACGCGATCGTCCAGTTCCGAACGGGCGCTACATTGTCGATGATCAGCGAAAGTTGGATGCGCTATACCGCTCGACTGATCAACAAAGAAATTGGAGCAACAGGCCCATTTTGGCAGCCAGAACCATTCGATCATGTCGTCCGCAGCGCCGAGCAGTTTTCCTACCTGCAAACCTACATCGCCGAGAACCCAAAGAAGGCAAATCTCAAAGCAAACGAGGCACTCTACTGGCAGCGCCCAGAGTAGAACAATTGTCCCAATTGCTTCAGCATGCTGGCTCGCTTTGCGAGCGGGAAACAATTGGGACAATTGTTCTACAATGCCAGCTTTGTTCTTGGGCAAGTGTGGGGGGGCTGCGTCTGAGTGGTCGCACGCTTGAATGATTGTGGAACCCGACAGCAATCCAGAGTAGAACAATTGTCCCAATTGCTTCAGCATGCTGGCTCGCTTTGCGAGCGGGAAACAACTGGGACAATTGTTCTACAATCGACTCGCTTTGCCGGTGCGTGACTAGCGCAGGTAGTTCAGGTTCACGATGGCTTCGTAATCGAACTGTTCGTCGAGTCCGTCGCGAAGCGGCACCGACATGGCCGGTGTAATGATCACGTTGTCGCCCAGAGCAACCTGAAAGCCAGTCGTTGCGTTCAACACGTTGAAGTTTCGCTTCAGGTTCGTGTAGGTCAGATTTCCGCCATCGCTGACGAAGTCTGAATCCTGCAACGTGCCTGTGTAGTGAAGCTCCGACAACAGGCTAACTTGTCGCACTCGAGCACATCGGTCACAGGCTCGATACAAGACATGACTAGCCGCGACATCCAACTCCAGCAGGGTGGAGTCATTGAACGTTCCCAGTTGAGGCAAGTTGCCGCCCTGGAGGTTGCCAAATACATCATCACCGTTGGCGGCCACATCGACTTGGATGAAACCCTGGAACGAAGTGTCGCGACTGTACCTCATCAGCAGTCCCATGAATGGAATCAGATGAACACTCTTGTTCTTCACGACCAAGATGTTTTGGCCGCCTCGTTGGATCTTCGTATCGTCAGCGAGCGGCACCGAGACTCCCATTCCGCCGCTCCAAAGCCAGCGATCCGTTCTCAGCAAGACGCCTTTGCCGATGAACGTGGCGTTGCCAAGTTCAAAGTCGCGAGACGACTGACGATCCAGGTTCTGGGTACTGCCATACGTTCCAGCGAACGGCATCCGAGCCTCGACCGAGATCAAGTCATCCACCAACATCCGCTCGAAGCCCATGGTGTAGCGGCTGATGTCACCGAGACCACCGAAGGCATCATTGAAGAAGTTGTACGAAGCGAAGAAACGATCACGAACTTCAGGACTGAAGTTCTCAGAAATCTTGACTCGGCGAGCGGCGATGCCCGGACCGGGAACTGGCCGAACGGGGACGTCGTGCGGGCCACCGGTCAAGGTCGACGTGTAGCTGTAGTCGATGAACCACTGCTCGCCGTTTTGATAGATACCTGGCTGTGCTGTCTGTACACCGGTGCTGTTGGTGTAAACAGCAGTTCCGCCATCGAAGATGAATCCAGGGCCTGGAGAGGTCAGGGCGTCATTGGGCGGCAGTGGTTCAGCAATCGAGAATGTATCGGCGGCGAGATCGCCGCCCGCCAAATCGAGTCCGGTGCCGGTTGTGAAAACATCATTTGGTACCACATCGAGTCCGAACTCAAAGGCGATGATCGAGCTCGCTAGACCGGGGCCTCCCGAAACGATGTTGCCAGCCGCATGCTGTTGGAAACTGACGGTTTGCGAACCGCCGAATCCCGCGAAGCTACCACCGAACAGATCACCAATCATGTAGAAGTCACCCTGCCCGCCTGCAGTTGCACCGGCTCGTGACAAGGCTGTGTTACGGTTGAGGTTCTGCGCAGGTGGCTGGAATGGAGGCGGAGCCGGTTGCCCGAGTTGGTCGATGTTCGCGTTCGGGTTGAAATTCAAATCCTGCAGCGGCTGCGGTGCGGCTGGGGCAGCGGGGACTTGTGGTTGTGTTTGCGGTGCGAACTGCGGAGGCGGCTGTGGGACCTGAGCCTGCACCTGCTGAACCTGAGTTCGTTCACTTGTCGAAGCCGGTGCCAGGCGTTCGATTGTCGAGGTTGCCAAGTCGGTGACTTCGGCCTCGGCGGTGATTCCGGTGAGAGAGCAAAGAGCTGCAGCAAGAGCCATCCGCTTGGCACTTGTTCGTACTGTCTTACTAATTAGCTTTTTCAGCATTGTCCGCATCCTGCGCATCACACTTGAAACCGATACATTCCTACCTGCCGTTAGCTTCGTCACTACCCCACAAGTACTGGAGTAAGATTCCAAACCACAATATCAGCTTGCCCAATCGGTACCATTTAACGCGGGCCGTGGAAGCTTAGGAAAGATGTGACGACGAATGAACAGCGGTTTCACACGAACGTTCGTTTCACGATCGGGTGTGGTCGCAACGTCAGTTCGACTTCAGCACTGAAGTGAGAGGCAGCCGCAACGTTTGCAACAGATAGGCGGGACTGGCAGTTGGATGCTGAGGCATGCCCTCAAGTTCGGATTCCTCTGTAACTTTGGTTGTCACGTACTCGATGGCCTCGTTGAGAACGACTTCGCCGTCACCGTTCGCGTCAGCGGCGCCCTCCAACGCCTCGACGAGTTTGGTCGTGAAACGCCCTAAGCCAGTTTCACGTTTCTCGGCAGCCTCTTCATCGCCTTCGCTGGCGGTCATGGTCAGCACCACATCGTCCTGCAGGAACCTTAACGCGCTTTTCAAGTCCTCTTGCCGCATTACCGGTTGGACAGCACCACTGTGGCAGGAGTCCAGGATCGCGAGCTTGCGACAGGGGAGTTTTGCCAGCGCTGATAGATCGCTGAATGCAATGCAATCCTCGTAGCGATCGTTCATCAGGTCGCTGTATCGAGCGTCGGCGGTAACGAAGTACCACTGATTGGTCCGACGATCTCGCAATCCGTGTCCACACAGATACATGATGACGAGGTCGTCCGGGGAAACGGTTTTGCTGAGTCTATCGGCGGCGTTCTGGGCAAACACTCGCCACAATGGCCGCGTCGCATCCGAATTCGTCAATTCATCGGCGGACGTATCGTAGAGGGTTGATGACTGATCGCGGAACAACTGTGACACCCTTCCGGCTGCGTCAGCCGCAAAATCCAATGACTGAATTTGCGGGTCTCGGTATTCGCTGGCGCCAATCGCCAGTACATGTAATTTCCTGCGTCGCGGCCCGGGGGCCGGCGTGTGATTCAAGTTGACGATCATCCTGTCGAGGGCTTCTGCTTCCGTGGCAGCCAAAATCTCGAGTTGCAATTGCGAATCGCTGGGCAGGCGAAAATCCCATTGGTATGTCACCGTGTTCTGGCCAGCATCCTCGCCGTTGGGAATCACGCGCTGATTGACGGCCGGGACGCCACTGACGAATGCCTTGGGAGTGACCAGAGTGGCACCAAGTGGGCTCTCGATTTCTGCGACGACCTGAAGGCTGTCTCCGTCCACCCGTTTCGCTGGATCCGGCGAAAGCAAACGAATTTTAGGTGCGCTTTCAATCTGACTGACGATTGCCGAATCCGATGGTGGCGGCCCAATCCCAGACAAAGTCGCACGCATCGCGGCTGGCAAACTGCCCTCGGCCAGTAACCTTCGCATTGCATCCGGTCGTTCCAGCCGCTTGCGAAACTGAGCTGCGCGATAGTACTCCACCGTTTGATCAATCGTGCGGTCGATTTGCCATCCGAACAATTGATGACCATTGAAGGATGCGTTGTAGTATCCAGACGGAGTCCACATCGCCCATTGCCGAGACTGATCGACAAACAAGGTCGCTAACGGTCGCCATGCCGCAAGTGACTGAAAACTCTTGAGAGGTCTTCGCATCCGAGAGAATTCGAAGACGACCAAAGCATCAAAGGGAAACTCTTGCAGCTGGGCACGTATCTTAGCGGGCTCATTCGCACTCACCATTTCGCCAATCGCGACGCCAGATTCCCCTCTGTCTCGCCACTTGATCAGTTGCAAGTGATCGCCATTTCGCACCCCTTGAAAATAGAGAGGTCCGTTTTCACGAATATCGGCGACGATCAGACGATCGCCTTCGATCTCAAATTCACAGCCCCAACGGTTGACCAGTTTGGATGCGGTATACAGCCCTTGCAGATTCCAAACAGATACCATCGTGTCGCCTGATCCAGTCACCATGTAGTTGCCATCGGCCGAGGTAGCAAGCGAAGTGATGTACCCTTTGTGGTCACGAAACTGGCGAATCAGTTCTGGCGGATCGGAATCGTTTGCACGAAAAGCGTAAACGTTGTTCCAGCCCGTTGACCCGACCATCACTGCGCCTGCCTCGGGGATCTCACCGGATTCTTCCGTTCCAGTCGCTAGAGCGGGAAGCGCCCACACGTTGGTTGGAATCCCATGCAACGATCGTTTCAGAGGCAATTGGCCACGCGGTTGGGCGTCTTCGACGAGACGATTCCCCTCCAAGGTCCATCGCGTCCGCGTTCGGTTAGCTTTTAAGAATTCTTCGGGTCGGATCGGTCCGCGACCTAGCAGCTTGTTCTCTGTAAGATCGAAGACACCGTCAAATCCGTCCTTCGACCAGCCGAATGCGATCTTGTAGGATCCATCCTTTGCAAAGGCCAAGCGATGAATTGGCTTCACTGGAACGCTTAGTCGATTGGTTTCTTCATCAACAAAACGCTCGTCTTTACTGATATTGAAGAGCAAGACGTCGTTTTCAATCGAAGCGATTCCCTGGCCGTGCTTGCGATCGATCTTGCCGGCGAACGGGATGCCATCCAGCTGTTTCTTAGAGATCAGTTTTGGCGGATCCTGCTGGACATCCCAGACTTGCAATTCAGGGCGTTCTTTCGGATCGTCGGGAACTCCCCCTATCAGCAGACGCGTTCCCTCTTCGTCAAGATCCATGAAGAGCGGTTGTTGACTTGTTTTGAATTGATGACTGGAAGCAACTTTCCCATCGGACTCGAACTTCCAAATGGAAATCGTTTTATGCAAGTCACTTGATGCGAGAACACGACCGTCCGATGTTGCTGTCAGGCCAAGAACGGATTCGATGTGGTCGGTCTCCGTGAGCATGTCCGGAGGACCTTGGTTCAGATGCAATCTTTGCAAATGCCATTTGGCTACCGGTGAGTTGCCTTCGGTGTAGCCAACGTAGCGAGGCACGATCAAGTAATTCGGTCCAGCAAACGTGACAGCGCCAAATTGTCTTTGAGGCTTCAGGAATTGGCCGTTTGCTTCACCGTAGGTTTCCGTATCGGTTGGAACCACCTTCAACGCTTCCCACTTGCCAGTATTTGCATCCGGTCTCCAAAGGTTGACCTGGCCATGCTTATCAAGGGAAGCCAAGCGTGGTTCTTTGACTGGTGACCAAGCCAACGAGAGGATCACTGCGGTGTGCAACTTGGATTCATCTTGACCAACGAGCGCGCTGACCAAGTCACCGCTGGCTGCATTGACGACCCTCAGCTCGCCCTTGGCACCGTACTTTCCGTAGCCTCCGAAGGCGACCAAGTCGTTTTTGACGGCGACCTTGTTGATCTGTCCCAATGGTCCACGCCAAATGGGCCAACGAATCGTCTTGTGGTGCAACCATCCAGACGGACTCAATTCCGTTCTTCGCCACACGTGCAACTCCTTGTCCTCGCCGCCGGTGACCATCGTTCGACCATCTTCGCTTAGGTCAAGCGTCTTGATCAAACCGGTGTGCCCGTCAAAGGCCAGTCGCAGGGCTGGCTTCGAACCAGCGATTGCCCCATCCACGTCTCTCGCAATCGCCCCGTCGTCGCCGGCAAGCAGGTCTTCTCCTGGCAGCGTTTGATCTTCTACCACGCCGGCTTCGCCTGGCAACATGGCTTCACTGGGCAAGGCTTCTGTTGGCACGACCTCACCAGGCAACACGCTCTCGGAGGGCAGCTGATCTTGTGCATTGACCAAAGCACAAACGGAAATCGCCAGCAGAGCAAAGAGTGTTCGATTGAATACCAACATGAATTGCGCATTGCTTGAGAAGTACGGTGACGTTTGGCGATCATTCTCGCCCGCTCTGGACACCATCTATGTTATCCTACCCAGGTACGACTTGTGTCCCCCCTTTTCGTTTTGAGGTCATCCAATGCGTCATTCTATGACGTCGTTGATCGCAGTGATGCTGCTTGCATTGCCCGGCTGCGCGCAGTCACCTGAAACCAAGCAGGTGCCCGAACCCGAAGCTGCCATTCAACGAGGCTCTTCGCTGCCAGCGGATTTGGACGAGGCTTCTCCTGCCCGATCAGCGCTGACGACGATGTTCTCTCCATCTAGAGCGCCGAAACGAAAGACGATGGGACTGCTGCAGCGCAGTTTCTTGGATCTCGCCGATCAAGGTGATCAAGAACTGGAAGTCGCGATTGTTGTCGACGGTACCGACAGCATGACCGCCGAGTTGGCTGGTGTGCGTGAGTCCATTCATCAGATGCTGGATGACCTGCGAAAGTTCCGCAATAACGATGTTCGGGCTGCGCTGGTGGTCTACCGAGATGCCGGATCACCGTCGGGCGATGTCGTTGTCCCGTTGGCTAAATTCACTTCCGACAAAGACACCATCACTGAAGCAGTTCAAGCTTTGCAGCCCGAAAGTGGTGCTCCCTTCTTTCACGAGCTTCCCGACCTGGGCTTGCACACGGCGCTGACCAAACTGAAATGGAGCGAAAGCGCTCAGGTCACGAAATGGGTGTTGATGTTCGGCGATGCGCCACCTTACTCCGTGTCCTTCAAAGACAAGAAAACACCGCAGGCATTCCGACGCTACGCCACGCCCTTGTTGGTCTCGATTGCGCAAAAGAAGAACATTCAGGTCAACTGCGTGTTGTGCACCAGCAGCGACAACGTTTCCGAACCCTACGACAAGGCGATCGACGAGACTCGCACTTTCATGAACGACCTGTGTGCGGGAACGGACGGACTGATGCTGGATCTGTCGTACCCAGAGATCCGCACCGCTTTGATTGACGCGGGTAAACAGCCCGAAGCTGGCCTCGCAGCGATTCCACCCATTTCGGCGATCGACCTGGCCGCGGTGCGTCGCGATAACCTTCCCAAGGCGCAACAAGTCAAGAACGTCAGCCTCGCCGTTGTTCCTCACTTGCCGATCAACCAGATCACGTTTGATCCCAGAAACCCAGCCGTCTTGGTGTCCACCGCCCTGCGCACCAAGCTCGCAAAGGTTCCGGGTGTCAGAATCTCTAGCCCGCGCGACATCAAGCAACAACTGCGTCGCCTCCGCGTCGAAGGCGTCTCCGAAAACCAAGCGATTCGCGGACTGGCCGGACGGCTCGGCGTGGATTACGTGGTGTGGGGGAAGGTGGCTCCCAACAATGCGGGTTACGAATCGGCTGCCTATCGACGTGATGATGGTGCGCAGATCAAGCCAATCAAACTGGCGATCAACTCCAGTGACCAAGCGTATGTTTTGATCCAAGCTTCAACCCAAGCGGCTCCCGGTGATCAAGCACTTTCGCAGTTGTTCAAACGCATGGAAGCGATGCAATCGGTTTTAGCTGCTCCGATGGCCGACAACGTCGCCACCAGTAACGATCTGCTGACGTCCTTGGAGGCTCTGGATCAAGCTTTGGCCTATGAATCTGGAAGCGAAGAGTCCGTCGAGCTTTTGCAGACAGCCGACGTGGCCAGCAAAAACGCGATGCGCGTTGATCCCCGTAACCCGCTGGGCTTCTGGCTGCAATCGAACGTGGCCTACAACCAGGCTTCGCGTTTGTATCGCCGCGGTGATTTGGTCGCAGCGAAGAATCGCATGAAAGAGATGAAGTCGGCACTCAGTCGTTCGATGGACAATCTGGATCGACTCAAAACCCCTGCTTTGGCGACCGAGATCAGAGGCGACTTCTTCCTGCTCATCAAAGGCGACTCTGTCAAAGCCTTGCCCCATTACATTGCCATGACCGAACGCGCCCAGCCACTGCAGACTCAACTGCGTGGTCACTGGATGCTGGCCGGAATCTACGCTGGCGATTGGGCCACCAAGCAAAAGCCGACCTTCAATCCGGAGGAAGCACGACGTCACATCACGGAGATCTTGGCGAACTGGCCGGACAGCCCTGAGACCAAACTCCTCAAGGAATGGCTACGTTGGGACGAGACACAAGAACAAACCGAGTTCAATTATCTTCCGAAGCTGAATGCTGAACTGTCAGACCTTTAGTCGCCTAACGATCGCCCGTTCAGGGGAACGCCGTCCTCCGCTCTCTGGCTGGGAGAGTGGATTCGATGACTCGGACGACTGTTTGGATGGGCAGCTTTTGAACTTCACTTCATCCACTCAATTCAATTCTCGGGATCTCATGCGAACTTGGACCCTGCTTGGCTTCGTCGCTCTGATTTCGCTCGCCGGCGTGACCGATGCGGGTGAGTACAACACGGTCATGGAGATCGGTAACCCCGCGCCGGCGTGGCAGGGTCTGATCGGCACGGACGACAAAATGCACTCGCTTTCGGATTTGGAAAATCAAGAGATCGTGGTGGTCGTGTTCACGTGCAACAGTTGCCCCTATGCGATCGACGCAGAGGAGCGTTTGAAGTCGCTTCATGAAAAGTACCACGGGCGGAAGGTTGCTGTGGTGGCGATCAACGTGAATACGATCGAAGCAGATCAGATGCCCGCGATGAAGGAAAAATCTGACGCCAAGGGATTTGAATTTCCCTACCTGTACGACGAAACCCAGCAGATCGCAAAGGATTACGGCGCCAACGTTACCCCCGAGTTCTTCGTGCTCGATCGAGAACGCAAAGTGGCGTACATGGGCTCGATCGATGACAGTCCCAATGGAAAATCCGTTACCAAGAAGCATGTCGAGTCGGCGATCGATGCCCTGTTGGCGGGCGAGAAACCGGTTGTCACTGAGACTGTTCCGATCGGCTGTCGGGTGCGATGGGAGCGAAAGCGGCGAACACGCAAGCCTGCTAAGTAGGCAGGTAGACGAAAACGACAGCGGGAACGAGATAAGCAGGATAGGCGTCGAGGTCCGTCGGAAATTCCGCTCCTCTCATCGGCAAGTCCAGAACGATTGAGACTTGCAGCGGGCTTCTTTTTTGATCGGCTGTGAGTCAGAATTGGTGCTCCGGTCCCCTCCTCACAGAGACGCCCATGACTTCGAAGCGATCACTGCTGATTCTTCTGCCAGTGCTAGCCATTGCAGTGTTTCTGATGGCGACGCGTAACGATGAGGAACAGGTCGCCAACGATTTGGCGAAGCGTCAAAAAGCGGCGACAGCCATCGCGTCTGCTTCGCCGGCGGACCTGATTCAATCTGAAATCCGCTTGTCATCCACGTTGCTTGCTACCCAAGACGCGGGAAAGCAATCTTGGTTCATCGATAGCGAGAAATCGGGTTCCTTTATCGAGATCCCGTTTCGCCCTTCACCGGACGGTTTCATTCCGCCGCCTAAAGTGACGAAAGAGACGCCGGCGAATGCCCAACGTTCGAACCCGGGTTACGTTGGTGCAAACGCTTGCGCCGAATGCCACCAGCAAAAACATGCGGGCTTCGTGCACACGGCCCATCATCGAACGAGCGGTCTCGTTGCCGGTGACAATGTGGCTGGGGCGTTCGCCGCTCCCCAGAACGAGGTTTTGACAAGCGACGATTCGCTGAAGTACAGAATGCTGGCCGAGGGATCACAGCGATTCCAACAGATCGATTTTGCTGACATGCAATTCAAAGTCCCGATGGATGTCTTCACCGGTTCCGCGAAGTCGGGCCAAAGCTACTTGTACTGGCACGGCGACGCGTTGTTTCAAGATCACGTGTCGTATCTTGCAGGGGCCGACCAATGGATTCCCAGTCCAGGTTTCCAGGACAATCACGTGTCGTTCAGCCGCGTGATTCGCCTGGCATGCTTGGAGTGTCACACCACGTATGTCAAAGAGAAGCGTGCCCCCAATTTCTACCATGCCGATTCGGCGATCTGGGGCATCTCGTGCGAACGTTGTCATGGGCCGGGACAACAGCACGTCGACTACCATCACCAAAATCCTGAGGCCAAGAAAAGCATGCACATTGTGCATCCGAAAAGTCTCTCGCGGCAGAGTCAGCTGGACATTTGTGGGCAGTGTCATTCAGGGTCATTTCGCCTACTTGGCGATGCGTTTTCTTATCGACCGGGTGACGACTTGAGCAAGCATCATGAATTGGTCAATCCGGATGCGCAAGGAGTGGGCGGCATCCACACCAGCAACCAACTGACGCGACTTTCGATGAGCAAGTGTTTCAAAGAATCTGAAATGACATGCACGACCTGCCACAACCCTCACCAGAATGAACGTGGCAAAACCAGCGTGTTCACCGAGGCGTGCAAAAGCTGTCATGAAGTGAACGACTGTGGAAAGTTTGATCAGCTTGGGGCCGCCCAAATCAACGAACAGTGCATTTCTTGCCACATGCCGATCGGCAAGAACGAAAGCATGAAGATTCAGGTTTCTCGCGGCAGTTTCACTGTTGAAATGATCGATCACTACATTCGCATCGATCAGTAGAGAGCTCGGCTGCCGTAACCGTCGTTCATTCCGGAACGCCTAACTCACGATTGTCGATCAGTCGCGTTTTGCCCACGAAGGCGGCAATCAGTGCCACTGCTGGACGATCGACATTGGACAATGGCGTGAGCGTCTTGGCGTCGACCACGACGGCGTAGTCGATTTTGTCGACGCCTTCAATCTTGTCGCCCAACAACACCTGTTGCATCTCCGAGGCCAGTTGATCGGCATTGGACATTCCGCCAGCCAACTCTTGCTCGACGGTTGTCAATGCAGCAGACAACAGCAAGGCACGTTTCCGCTGCTGATCGTCGAGATATCGATTGCGACTGCTCATGGCTAGCCCATCATGCTCACGCATTGTCTCACAGGCGACAATCTCGATTCCGACATCCAGGTCATTGGCCATCGCCTGAATCACTTTCAGCTGCTGGTAGTCCTTCTTGCCAAAGAACGCATGCGTGGTTGGCATCGCTTGAAATAACTTCATCACGACCGTTGCCACGCCACGAAAATGGCCTGGTCGGCAAACACCTTCCAGCGACCTGCTGACTTCCGGTGGATCCACGTAGGTGCTGAAGCCTTCGGGATACATGCTTTGCTTGTCTGGCACGAATACGGCAGCTACCCCCTTGGACTCCAGCAATTCAAAATCTTGCTGCAACGTTCTCGGGTACTTGTCCAGATCTTCGCCAGCGGCGAACTGAGTTGGATTGACGAAAATGGATGCTACCGTTTCATCGCATTGCGAATGGCTGGTTTGCACGAGCGACAGGTGCCCCTCGTGAAGCGCCCCCATCGTGGGCACCATCCCAACCGTCTTGCCCGCAGCTCTTAGCGAGTGGATGAATTCGCGGGCTTCGGTCGGGGTGTGAACGATCTTCATAGCAACTGACAGAGAGAAGGGAGGCGGATTCGTTGGCGTTCGCTACGTGGCAGTGATGGCTACGGCGTGGTGATCGCTTCGTCGGTGTTGATCAGTGCCCGCGCGACCAAGGCCCACGGTCGCTCATGAGTTTGTTGGCTTTCGAAGAAAGCGACGATCGCATCTAGTTCGCTCTGTTCGGGCGAACGCGACAAAAGGCGGCGAAACATATGCCGAGCGATCACGGTTGGTTCACGGACCTGCCCCACGTCTCGCAATGTCTGATCGGCCAATCCAATCGCGATTTCGTAGTACATCGCATCATTCAACAGAGTGAGTGCTTGAAGCGGCGTTGTGCTGCGATCGCGCCGAGCCACGCATAGTTCACCGGTTGGCCCGTCGAAGGTCGTGAACGCGGCGAACGGGGCTGTTCGTTTGCTAAACGTGTAGACCGAACGGCGGTACCGATCCTCGCCCTTTGATGTATCCCACTTTGGACTTGAGTACGCCATTTGCATGACGCTTTCTGGCTGTGGCGGGTAAACGCTGGGGCCACCAACTTTTCTCGTCAGCAACCCTGCAGCCGAAAGCAACGCGTCACGAATGCTCTCGGCTCCCAGTCTTCGGGCGGGAAACATTGACAGCAATCGGTTCTGCGGATCGGACTCAGGTGCCGAGCCTGCCGCCTGCCGGTAGGTCGACGACAGCACGATTTGTCGGTGCATTCGTTTCTGTGACCAGCCGGAATCACGGAATTCACAGGCCAACCAATCCAACAACTCGGGATGGGTTGGTGGCTCGCTCTGTGTGCCGAAGTCGCCAGCGGTGCGAACGATGCCCGTTCCAAAGAACTCACGCCACATTCGGTTGACTGTCACTCTTGCTGCCAATGGGTTTTCCTTACCCACCAACCATTTCGCGAGGGCCAGCCGATTTGCAGGCAGGTTTTTGTCCATGGGCGGGAACAAGGAGGGAACCGCGGGCGTCACCACTTCTTTGGGCTGCAAGTACTCGCCTCGATGATGGCGGTGAGTCGTTCTGCCATCGCCGGCGACCCGTTCCTTCATCCCCAAGGTGCGCACGACCTCTGGCAATTGTTTCTGCAAAGCTTCGATTGGTTGGCGATGCTTCTTCAGTTGGTCGGAGCTTCGCACGAACTGCCGCTGCAGCTCTCGATAGTCTTCCGGTTTGATTTGATCGAGGCGATTCGCATGCCAGTCGAGCAGTGATGGTGGCAGTTTGGAAGCAACCGCGGGCGCGGCATCCTGCTGTGCTGCTGTCAGTGAGAACCGAAATCGCCCCAAGGCAGCGGCAAAGTGTCTCTCGAAAATAAGTTCGATTTCGAGTTCCTTTCCGCTCTGAATCGGCTCGGCGAAGTTGGCGACCCATTGATTGGCTTGCCCTTCGTGGCCGGAAGTCGACCAGCCGGTAGAGCCTTCTCCATCGAGCACGTTCTTGGCATCTGCCTTCCCGGAGCCGACGCTGATCTTTCCGTAGCTAAGCGATGGGGTGTTTAACTCGACCTTCTGCCCGTCGACTTTGGCGATCAAATCGCTGAGAAAAAAATCGCCGAGGCGTCCTTCGTAGAACGCCATTCCGGGGCCACCAGCCGGCAGCGAATCGTGTGGCAAGACCTCCAATCGAATCGCGGTGCTCTGATCGTGAGCGTGATCCAACGGAAACTTCAACCGATACACCTCTCGTTTGGTCACGTCACCGCTGCCGAGGATCGAATCGTCATCCAGGACTGTCAACTTTGGCATCGTCGACTCAAGTGACGACGGTCGGATTCGCTGCCACGCTTGGGAAGTTGAGACCTGCTGATCCAGCCATTTCAGGAACGCCGATGAAATCGATTCTTCCGCGTCTGCGGTTTTGTCGCCGGATGCCTTGGCTGCGATTGCGAGCTGCTGGCTTGGCAAGTGCTGCTCGATCAGCTTGTCTTCGATTTGCGTGATTTGCTGCTCGATTGAACGCTGCTTCTGTTCATTTTCCAGACTTTCGACCACCACGTCTGGTTCATCAGCGCTGTTCAAGAGCGCGAACAAAGAATAGTAATCGGTGTGGGTGATCGGATCGTACTTGTGGGTATGGCATTGAGCGCAGCCAGTGGTCAATCCCATCCAGACGGTTCCGGTCGTTGCGACACGATCGACCATTGCATAGTAGCGATACTCCAGCGGATCGATGCCACCTTCCTCGTTCAACATCGTGTTGCGATGAAATCCGGTCGCGATCAATTGATCGTTGGTCGGGTTTTGAAGCATGTCGCCGGCCAACTGTTCGACTGAAAACTGATCGAACGGTTGATCGCTGGCGAGTGCACCGATGACCCAATCTCGGTACGGCCAGATGCTACGCGGACGATCTTTCTCGTAGCCGTTGGTGTCGCTGTAGCGAGCCAAATCGAGCCACGGCCGCGCGAATCGCTCGGCGTAGTCGGCTGACGCCAAGAGTCTGTCGACCAATCTTTCGTAAGCGACCGGCGAATCATCCGCCAAAAAACGATCCACCTCCGTTGGCGTTGGCGTGGTGCCGGTCAAATCCAGGTACACGCGGCGAATCAATGCAGGCCGGGCAGCGGGTTCGGAGGGCGACAAACTCGCGTCTTGCATTCGCTTCCATACGAATCGATCGATGGGGCCGGCACACCAGGCGGACTCCAGATCGGGTACCGTGGGCTTTGTCGGTGGGACGAACGCCCAGTGTGTCTGATAGTCGCCACCGGACGCGATCCAGCGCCGAAGAAGATCGATTTCGGACTTCGACAGCGGCGGATGCGAGTCGGCTGGCGGCATTCTCTGATCGGGATCCTGACTCGCCACGCGGACGATCATTTCGCTCTCTTCGGGATTCCCAGGGGCAATTGCCGCGTAGCCGCCGAGATCCTGCTTGGCCGCGACCTCCTGATCCAACCGCAGGTCTGCTTCCCGTGCATCGGGATCCGGGCCGTGGCAAGTGAAGCAATGCTTTGCCAAGATTGGCCGAATGTCTCGGCCAAAATCCGGTTGATCGGCATTCGCACAGGAGAGTACGAGAATGGCGAAAATCGGGAAAGTGAGACGCATCAAACGGACTGACATGCTGGAGGAAGATAGGGCCCGCGGTGAATCGTTTCCGAATCCCGGTTGGTCCCTCAGTCTAGCCGACGCGAACAGGCCAACCAATCGACCCAATCAGCGCGGCAAAACAGCACAGCTTCAGCATTCAGCGACCGACTTCTCGTGATTGGCCGCAGGCTAGTTATACTGTGCTTCTCTTGCCCATTCTTTCCGCTTGACCCGCACTTTGCATGTCCGTCGCTCTTTTCGTCCCCTGTTATTTGGACCAGTTTTATCCTGACGTTGCGATCGCGACCCTGGAACTGCTGGAGCGACTCGGCGTCGACGTGGCGTACCCCAGCGGACAAACCTGCTGCGGTCAACCGATGGCCAACACAGGTTGCACGACCGAGACCGCGCCGGTGGCTCGGCGGTTGGTCGAAATGTTCGCGGACTACGAGGCCGTCGTCTGCCCTTCGGCTTCGTGCACGTCGATGATTCGTCATCACTACGGAGAGTATTTCTCGGAGGACGACACCGCCTACCAACACGTCAGCAGTCGGACCTTCGAGCTCTGCGAATTCCTACATGACGAACTGAAGGTGGATCAACTGGACGTTCATTTTCCCCACCGTGTTTCGCTGCACCAAAGCTGTCATGGTCTGCGAGAACTGAGGCTTGGAAGTTCAAGTGAGAACATGACCGAGCGTACCGACAAGGTGCGAAATATTCTGAACCTCGTGCGCGACATTGAGTGGCGATCTCCGGTCCGAGTCGACGAGTGTTGTGGCTTCGGCGGGACCTTCGCCGTCAACGAACCCGATGTGTCCGCCTCGATGGGACGCGATCGAATTGCAGATCACGTCCAATCAGAAAGCGAAGTCATTGCGTCGGCGGACATGAGTTGCCTGATGCACCTTCAGGGGATCATTCGCCGCGAAAGCACGCCAATCGAAGTCATGCACGTGGCTCAGATCCTGGTTGGACGCCCACTCAAACGCACCGCTCGCTAGGCACACACCGCAAACCAGGCACACCCGCTTTTCCCTTCAACCGACGTCGAAACATTGAAGCTTCCCATTGTTGATCACCCGGCTGCCGCACATGCGTTCGTCACGAATGACGAGCGTTCGCATTGGCATGATAAGTCGCTGTGGTTCGTGCGCAGCAAACGTGACAAGCAAGCCGGCGGTGTTCCCGAGTGGGAGTACCTTCGTCAACTCGCTTCGCAGATCAAAACGCACACCGTTGCTCGATTGGATGAGTATCTCCAGCAATTTGAGTTGAACGCCACGGCGCTTGGCGCGACCGTTCACTGGGCTGCCGATGCCGAGGAGCACAATCAGATCGTGCTTGGCATCCTGAAAAAGCACTCGACATTGCGAATCGTTAAAAGCAAGTCGATGCTCACCGAAGAATGCGGCTTGAATCACTACCTGGAAGACAACGGCATCGAAGTCGTTGACACGGACCTGGGCGAACGCATCGTTCAATTGCGTGAGGAAACGCCCAGCCATATCGTGCTGCCGGCGATCCATATCAAGAAAGAGGAAGTCGGCGAGACGTTTCATGAGCATCTGGGAACGGATGAGGGAGCTTCGGATCCACAGTACCTCACCGAAGCGGCTCGCCAGCATCTGCGCGGCAAATTCCTGAGCGGTGAAGTTGGCATCACCGGTGTCAACTTTGCGATCGCCGAAACAGGCGGATTCGTCGTTTGCACCAATGAAGGCAACGCCGACCTGGGCGTCTCGCTTCCACGCGTCCACATCGCGTGCATGGGAATCGAAAAGCTGATCCCGCGGTTCAAGGACCTCTCGGTTTTCATTCGCCTGCTGGCCAGATCGGCGACCGGACAGCCCATCACGAGCTACACCTCTCACTTTCATGGTCCGCGAGACAAGGACAGTGAACTGCACATCGTGCTGGTCGACAACGGTCGTTCCAAGTTGCGCGAGAGTGCCGAGTTTCGTGATTCGCTGCATTGCATTCGCTGCGGTGCTTGCATGAACACTTGCCCGGTCTACCGTCGAAGTGGTGGACACAGTTACAACGCGACCGTGCCAGGCCCGATCGGATCGGTGCTCTCCCCCACTCGCGATCCGAAGAGCTACAAGAGCCTTCCGTACGCCTGCAGCCTGTGCGGCTCCTGTACCGATGTGTGCCCGGTGAAGATTCCATTGCACCATCAACTGTTGGCGTGGCGCAAGGAACTGGTAGGCCAAAAGCTGCTACCCAAGAGCAAGCTGTTCAGTATGAAGATGGCGTCGTGGTTGTTCCGACATCCGGGTGTGTTCGCACTCGCCGGTCGAATGGGGCGAACCGCACTTCGCATTCTGCCACACGGCTTGACCCACAATCGCTTCAACACCTGGTCGATCGCCCGCGAGTTGCCCGAACCGCCGCAAGAGAGTTTTCGAGATTGGTACGCCAAGAACCGTAAGACCAAGTAACCACTGACTGCTGCTGCCAACCATGCACGAATCCATCACCGCCACCACGAAGAATCGCCAAGGGATCTTGGATCGCTTGCGCACGAAAAAAGTGAGCGCGCCCGAATTGCCTGAGTTCGACTCGTCGCAAATGACTTGCTTTGACGATCCGATCGCAAAGTTCATCGAGATGCTCGAGTTCGTCGGTGGGCAAGCTCACTTTGTGAATCAACCCGCAGAGATTGCTGAAACTCTCGCCAAAATCCCCGCGTTCGCGGAGGCCACGCGAATCGCCTCGCTGGTTCCCGAAGCCGTCAAAGGAAACGTCGACACCGAGCTCGTGGACGACCCACATGGTTTGGCGAGCTTGGATTGGGTGATTGCCAAAGGCGAATTCTTGGTCGCAGAGAACGGTGCGATTTGGGTCAATGGCGAAACATTGCCACACCGAGTGATGCTGTTCATCCCACAGTATCTGGCGCTAGTGGTCTCACGCAGCCAAGTCGTCCACCACCTGCACCAAGCGTACGAGAAAATCGGCAACCCAACCGGATTTGGCGTTTTCGTTTCTGGCCCCAGCAAGACCGCGGACATCGAGCAAAGCCTGGTGCTGGGAGCTCACGGCTGCCGCACCTTGCAAGTGTTCCTGCTGCCCTAGTCATTCGACTCGGCGATCGGGTCGCCCCGGAGCTGGATAGTAGGCCGACCGAACGCTAGCGGCCGAGTTGGGCAAGCGGACTGGGGTCTGCCGGTACTGCGTTGCTGTCGCTCCTTGGTCCGACCTACTGGGCCCTGCGGCGATCGAATCTTGCCTGCGGCTTTACATTCCGCTTCGCAGTGCATCCAAATGACGGCCGAAGTGATCGTCGAGCACTTCGGTGTAGGTATCCGGATGTGACTTCAGGCAGTCGTGCACAATCTTGCCGAGCTTGTCGTCGGTCAAAACACTTCCGAACGTACAGTGCAAAATCTGACGGCCGGGCTTGGTGAAGCCCTTGCCTACTGGCACGTCTTTCCACATTTCCAAGTACTCGCTCTCCAACGTTGCATCGTCTGCTTCGCTGGTCTCTGGAGCACAAGCCAATGTGGCAGAAACGTGATAGGTCGCTTTGTCCGTCAGGTATCGGCCACGTGAGAAGTCAATGATTTCGCGGAACGATGTGGGATCGTGACGCGCCACCACGCGAAGAGCTTCCAGATAGCTGGTGCCTGCAGTCTTGACGTGGAACTTGCCTTGGGTCGAACTGGCCAGGATGCCGTACATCGAAACCTTGTCACTACCGCTATGCAGGCTCAGTTTGTACGGCCCGAGAGCTTCAGAAACGGCGGCGTGATCTTTCAAGGAAGCTTCCAACGCAACCAAGTCGCCTTTGAAGTCGACGCCCTTCTCGAAGTCACCAATGAAGCGAGGAGCCAAGCTAACCAGCTTCATGCCGCCTTTTAAACACTGGTCGGCAATGATGTAGTGCTCGGCCAACGTGGTTGGCTGATCGGTTTCATCGACTGACAACTCGATCTCATAGTCGTTGCCCGCTTTCTCGTTGACGTCCTTGATGTAGTCCCCGAGCTTGAGCGCCCGTGCGATCGCTTTGCCATACTTGACCGCTGCCCGCATGCAGGCCTCTTCGTTCAGTTCGACCACCGTGCCGGTGTCCAGCGTGACGCTCTTTCCTAAGTAGCCCGCGTACCAAGGAGCCTCGTCGCCACTGGCGGCAAACTTTTCGCGAAGGGTCGCTTCGTCGTAGTCATCCGCTTTCTGATCAACGTCGTCGGACGGATCAATTGTGAAGAACGTGAAGCCAACTGCCGCAGTCACGTCAACATCCTGCGGCACTTTCAAGTGATCGGCGTCGGCACCAATCGGTCCGGTCCAGCCGGCTGCCTCGGCACCATTCATCGCGTCGTCCATGACTTCCTGCGGCGTCCGCTGAGTCCGGAACATTTCGCGAATCGACTGCTGTGGATAGATCGCGGTGATGTCGCCACCGCAGCGTTTCATGGATGCCACGTGGCCTGCCGTTGCAAGTCCTGTGCGATCACCGAAGCCAAAACTGGGGGCGAGTCCAAGTGCGACACATTTTTTCGTCATGGGATGGTCTTGTTTGAGTGTAGTTCGTTGTGTGTGAAAAGAAGCGGGGGCAATTATGCGACTTCGATGATTGCCTTGATGACACCCGTTTCTGGCTTCGTGAACGATTCGAAGTCATTCATGACGCCATCAAAACTGGTTCGATGCGTGATCCACGTGTCCGTGTTGATCGTACCAGCTTCGATCAGTTCGATGATCCGCGTGAAGTCGGGTGGTAAAGCGTTCCTTGAAGCCAAGATGGAAGCTTCGGGACGATGCATGACAGGATGCCGAAATGTGACTTCTTCGGTCGTGATTCCGACGTAGACAAGGCGTCCGGTTGGCGCGATGTATTGCAGAGCCCCACTCATCGAGTGTTTGTTGCCGGTCGCATCGGTAATCACTTGATACATATCACCGCCCGTGATTTCCTTCATGCGATCGATCTCGCTGCCGTCCCCCTTGAACAGGACCGTGTTCTCGATGCCGTAGTTGTCACGAACGAAATCCAGGCGATCCTGATTCATGTCCATCACGCTGATCGTTGCGTCGGTCAGCCGTGCGAATTCCAGTGTCGACAAGCCGATCGGGCCCATGCCAATGATCAACGCGTGATCGCCGCCCTCGGGGGCCCCTCGGTCGTTCGCGTGGCATCCGATCGCAAGCGTTTCGACGAGCGCCAACTGATCGTAGTTCAGCTTCGCCGAGGGATGTAGTTTGTCAGCACGAACCAAAAAGGATTCGCACAGACCGCCGTCGGTCATCACGCCGATCACTTTCAGGTTTTGACAACAGTTGATGGCTCCGCGGCGGCAGGGATAGCACTCGCCACAGTTCATGTAGGGCTCAATGCTACAGCGATCGCCTGCTTTCACATTGGCGACCCCATCCCCCACAGAAACGACCTCCACACCAAGTTCGTGGCCTGGGATACGCGGGAAATCAAAGAACGGGAACTTGCCCAGATAGCAGCTGATATCGGTACCGCATACACCCATTCGATGCGTCTTTACCAAGGCTTGGCCAGGTCCGGGAGCCGAGGGCTCGTCGATGTCAATTTGCTTGAGCGTTTTGACTTCGGAGATCTGGATTGCTCGCATGAAATGGTCTCTCAGGTGAAGTGATTCTGAACGGAGATTAGAAAGTAGGGCGTGTTTGGCGGGCCATCCAGTTTGATTACCGAAAAGCGTCCCCTGGTTACGCGACTGGAAGAAAGCACGGTAATCCGTCGCATCCGCGAATACGAATGGCCCTTAGCAAATGTCTGAGTTCATGAGTTCAAGCCATAAACGCGGTTTGCGTTGTTGGCAAAAAAGTCCGCCTGCTCATCGCTGGACAAACTGCTGGCGAGCTCGCGAACCGTGTCGAGCCATTGCCTGTGTCCGGTTTTCAACAAGCAAACGGGCCAGTCGCTACCAAACATCAGCCGTTTTGGCGTGAACGCATCTAACGCGACATCCCAGTAGCGGCGAATGGTCTCGATGTCCCAAGCGTCGTCTCGGACTTCCGTCACAACACCTGAGAATTTGCAAGTCAGATTCTCGCGTTTGGCAAGCTCGCGAAAATCCTTTTCCCACCGATCATCAAACTGCGAGCCGATGATCGTAGGTTTGGCGATGTGGTCCAGTACCATTGGCAGCTCGGAATGGTGATCAGCAAACTCGATCGACGCGGGTAGTTGCTTGGCGAAAATCAAGACATCGTAAACCAGATCTCTTGCGGCCAATTGAGCGATCCCTCGATTGAAGTCTGCGCCCAAGATGAATCGATCGTCCGACTCATCCTGAACCACATGCCGGACACCCTTGAGCAGCTTTTCTTCGGCGAACCGATCGAGCACTTCACCAACGTTTGCATCTGCCAACGGAACCCAACCGACGACGCCCTTGATCAAGGGCGCGGACTTGGCGATGTCCAGCAATGCTTGAGTCTCTTCGATCACTTGGCGAGCTTGCACCGAGACGAACCCATCGACACCCGACTCGGCGGCGACCTGTTGCAATTCTGCTGCCAGAAAGTCCTGCTTCAGCACCGACATGTCATCGTTGATCCATCCGTACTGTTCGACGGAGTACTGCCAAAGGTGGTGATGGCTGTCGATCAGCATCGTGAAAATCGCTCGTTAATTGCGGGAGGAAACCTGAACAATATCGCGATCGAGCAAAATCATCAATCCGCTATCGGTTGGCGAGCAGGCACGAACAGGAGCGTCAGCAGGGATTCAACGCCAGCTCTCGGTGGAATCGGAATCGCAAACTCAACCCGCATTTCTGGCAAAACCGCTATCGATTGCATACTCGTTCAATATTCACGGATCCTACAGCGGGCCGTGAAACCTGGCCGATGTCACAGGTGTAACCCAATCCCTGTCCGGCTGAACCACACCTCACTCCCTGTCCTCTGCGTTTGCGACACCTCCCTGTCGCCCCTCGTCGCCTCCTCGACGAGCGCTCGCTGAGTTCTTCAAAGGTGTCGTACAGCCATTAACTTGAGCCGCAATCCATGACTCAATCCGACGCAACCGACGTAGTCCCGCAAGCCACTAAGGCACGTGCCACCGCACCTCGAGCTCGAGCTGCCCAGTCACCGCTGGAAACCTACCTTCGAGAAATCAACGAAACCGCACTGTTGTCGGCCGACGACGAACTTGAGCTTGCCGGCCGTATCGCTCAAGGCGATGTGATGGCCCGAGACCGCATGGTGCGAGCCAACCTGCGACTGGTCGTCAACATCGCACGCGGCTACACCGGCAAGGGCCTTGGACTGCAAGACCTGATCGAAGAAGGCAACCTCGGCCTGCTGCGTGCAGTCGAAGGTTTCGATCCCACTGTGGGAACTCGCTTCAGTACTTACGCGAGTTACTGGATCAAGCAGTCGATCAAACGCGCGTTGATCAACAGTGCCAAAACGATCCGCATTCCCGCTTACATGGTGGAGCTGTTGAGCAAGTGGCGTCGGGCGACGGCTCGATTGAGTGAAGAGTTGGGCCGCACGCCAACCAACGAAGAAGTCGCTCGTGTGCTGGGACTTCCCAAGAAGAAGTTGCCGATCATCCGCAAAGCGATTCGGATCAACAACAGCACGCCACAAAGTGACCAAAGCGACTCGGGTTGGTCGCTCGGCGAGATGGTGCAAGACGAGCGACTGAAGGCTCCCGACGAGGAAATGTTGGATCACGACATCCTCAACCATGCGATGGAGCTGCTCGGTCAGTTGGAAGAGCGTGACGCAACGGTGCTGAAGTTGCGATTTGGTTTGGGTGGCGAAGAGCCCAAGACTTTGAAAGAAATCGGTGCCGAACTCGGGCTGACTCGAGAACGCGTGCGTCAAATCGAAACCGAAGCGCTGAGACGCTTAGCCGACGGGCTGACTGATCCTCGCGAACGCGGAATGTAGTTCGCCAACGGAGATCCTCGCCGCTTTCAATGCAACGGGCCGTCGCCCCCTCCCAGACGGTCCGTTGCATTTTTCGTTGATACCCGGCGAATTACGCAAAGTGGTGTACATCCTGGGCGCTGCGAAGCGGGAGAGCGCGAAGTAGAATTGGGGAGACGTGAACCCTTCTTCCGTTCCTGCCGCATCCGAGATCTCGAATGCCCCAACATCAGTCGCTCCCCGCCGCTTCCCGCTTGTTCTCCAAACTCTTCGTCCTGGGGGTAGTCGCCCTGCTGACGACGGCCGTCATCGCAGACGATCCGCCCAAAAAATCCGATGCTCCGGCAACGGAAAAGAAAGTGGAGGCGCAAGCCGATCCAGCAAAGGCGGCTGACCAGAAACCGAGTGCCAAACCTGCTGATAAGAAGCCGGATGCCAAGGCTGCTGGCAAGAAGAAGGCTGCAGCGAAGAAAAAAGAAGAAATGAAGAAGGCGGCGGAAAAGAAGCCTGAGCCGAAAAAAGAGCCACCCAAGCCAATCTTCACCGACAAAGCCTTGGAAGAAGCGGTTCGTGCCGAGGTATTCGAGAAACGCTACACCAAAGCGCCGATCGTCGCCGAAGATGTCACCAATATTTCGCGAGTCGTCGGCAAGGGCAAAGCCATCAAGAACCTAGACGGTCTTCAGCACTGCAAGGCCCTGATGCTGATCGATTTGGAAGACAATCAGATCGCTGATCTCAAGCCGATCGCCGAACTCAAACGACTCCAATCCGTCACTTTGGCTGGCAACAAGATCTCGGATCTGAAACCGCTCGAGAATCTGACTTCCATGCAGTTGCTGGATCTGTCTCGCAATCAAGTCACGGACCTATCGGCACTCAAGAAAATGGCGAACTTGCGGACGCTGTATGTCGCTGCCAATCAACTGAAGAACATCAAGCCGATCGCTGACTTGGCCAAACTTTGGTCGCTAGATGTTTCCAAGAATGAGCTCAGCGATCTGGAACCTGTCGGTAAACTGGGTTGGCTGACAACCTTGAATATCACCGAAAACAATGTCGAGTCTCTGTCGCCGCTCAGTTCGTTGCGAGAACTGGACATGCTGCTGATGTCCAAGAACAAAGTTACCGACCTAGAACCGCTTGTGGAGATGTGTCGCAAAGACGCCGAAGGGGATCGTCGCTTCGCACCGTACCTGGATGTCTACTTGGGTGACAATCCGCTGGATGAAAAGAAAGCGGCGAAGCAATCCAAAGAGCTCGAATCGTTTGGTGTCGACGTTCACAAGTAGGCCGTCTTGGCCGAGTGTTAGCGACCGAGTGACGGCAATTGGCTTGGGCGAGTGCTGGAACTACGTCGCTGTGACTCCTTGGTCGGGCCTTGATCTAGAACGTCCACGGTTGGCGGTATTCCACCGAATGCAACAACTTGTTGGCTTCTTCGTCGTCAATCACTGACTCGTTTTCGGCGTCCCACTGCAACGCTCGCCCGAGCGACTGGGAAACGTAACCGAGGTGTCCTGGTGTGATCGATCGATGAGCGGTTTCGGCGGGTGCGATGCATGATTTTCGCGTCCGCACGCAGTCTAAAAAATTCCCCATGTGGTTGTCCGATTTGTAGGCCGTTTGCTCGCCTGGAACAAAAGACTCCTTCGTCCATCTTGGATCAGAAGCCTGCAACTTGCCACGTCGAACATAGGCCCAGCCATCGCTGCCGATCAGTCGCACACCTTGCTCGTTGCGACTGGAGATCGTGCTCTGGATATCCGCGTCGTATTCACATCGGATTGTGTATTGATGCGGCGTGTTGTAATCGTCGCCTTCAGGAAAGGTCCAGTCCACCGCTTCAACCCGTTGCGGTCCACTTTGGTCAACACCGATTGCCCAGTGAGCGATATCGTTGTGATGTCCGATCCAGTCCATCAGCACGCCGCCGCCGAAAGCGCGATGGCCGCGCCACCAACGATGATGTCGAGCACGCATGTAGGGCAACAGCGGCGCCGGACCACACCAAAAACCGTAATCCAATGTTTCTGGAGTCTCGACGATCTCCGTGCTGCCTTGAGGCTTGTCGTAACCTGGAGGCAAACCAACGTGAAATTCTCGAATCTCACCAAGCAGTCCATTGCGTACCAATTCGGCCGCACGGCGAAACCGCCAATCGCTTCGTTGTTGTGAACCGGTTTGAAAAACGGCTTGCTGCTTGGCAACCTCCTGATAGACACGTTGTCCCTCTGCAAACAAATGTGTCACCGGTTTTTCGCAGTAAACATCCTTGCCTGACTGCAATGCGTCGAGCGTGCATCGCGCGTGCCAGTGATCTGGGGTCGCAATCACGACCGCATCAACGTCGTCTCGCGCGAGTAGTTCACGGTAGTCCGTGTAGGTTGCGATCGCGGCGGTCGTCTCCTTGGCTCGATAGGCAGATTCGATTTTCTTTTTTCCCGGCAGCAATCCAAACGCGTTGCCTTTTCCCCATTCCCGATCGCGATGGTGCTTCTGGTCAACATCACAAACCGCCACGATCTGTGCTCGATCGGAATGGTGGATCAAGTCATCAACCAGGTTGTAGCCGCGCGAACCCAATCCGATCACACCTACTTGGATTCGATCGTTGGCCGAACGCTCATTGGCGCCCCGCGAGCGTCCTGTCATGACCAGCGGAGCCGAGATGGCTGCCGAAGCAATGAACCGACGGCGATTGACTGCGTATTTGGTTGATTGACTCATGGATCTGCACAAACCGTCAAAGTTGGAAAGGAATCACCATTGTTTACCATAATTGACAATGCCAGACGGATCGCAGACCGAGGCTTGTCAGACAGAATCCAAGCTACATGCCATTTGTGATCGCTGCTAAAATCGTTGAAATGACCGAAGAAAAAGCCGTTCAGAATCACGCCCATTCGCACCGACTAGTCCTCGTTGCGGTATCGGCTTGCCTGATCACCTTTTTTATCGCCACGGTTTATCCGGCGGGCCGGCCCGCGGACGAAACCATGACGCTGCCCTTCGCCGCCACTTATGGCTGGATTGCATTTCAGTGCGTCACGTTGATCCTGCCGGGATTGCTGCTGGGTCTGTTGGTTTGCCAAAAGTTACCGCGAGTTGGCAGTCTGCTGGGGTCTGCGCTGATTCTGCTGGTGCCCCTGATCGTGCTTTGTGATGCGATGACCTTCACTTGGATTGCAGAACGGTTTCTTTCAGGAACAATGGGCCGAATCGTCACGACACTACTTCCGAGTCTGCTGTTGCACGTATCGCGTTCGGAAATGGTCCAGGCGGTCGCGGCAGTCGTGCTAGGTGCACTGGCGGTTCTGTTGATTTGGAAACTGTCCGGTCGGCTGGGACGAAACTGGCATGCCAAGCCCGACTCGGTCAGTCCGCTTGCGACCACTGGCGTGTTGGCCTTGGTCGCCACGCTGATCGCGCTGCCAGCTTTCTTGAATTTGAAACGGACCACCGGCGAGATGGCGAGAGCCTCGGTCCGGCACCCGTTCTGTGTCTTTCACTTCATCGGCTACCACGGAGTTGGACTACCGAGCCCCGTTGGTGATGGCGCCGTGTTGAACCGACTCGCCGCCCTCCGCGCTGTTCCCGCGACCCTCCGCCGCGAAGCGCGACAACTATCACTGTCGGTCTCGGACGAATTAGACAGCACGATCGCACGACCCAATGTGATCGTGGTGGTGATCGAGTGCTTTCGTCCCGAGATCATCAACCCGGAGGTGATGCCGAACCTGCACGCTTTCGCGCAGAAGTCGATTTACTGTCGCAACAACTTTTCGTCTGGCAACGCGACTTGCTTTGGCATGTTCAGTTTGTTCACGGGACTGGAAGCCGTTTGGTTTGAGCGGAAAGTGGCAAATCAACCAATCATGAATCGATTGTTGAAACAGGCCGGATACAAGCTCGGATTCTACGGGGGCCAAACCGACTGGCGGCACTATGGAATGGCCGGATTTGTTCGCGAGGAACTCTATGATGATTTCCAAATTGAACTGCCCGAGCTGCCCGACAGCGATTTGCGAACCGTCGATCGCACCTTGCGGTTCATTGATCAAGATACCGATTCGCCCAGAGCTGCGATCGCCTACATGTTCGCGACTCACAGTTCTTACAGCGACCCAGAAGATCAAGTTTTCCAGCCCGCTGCGTCGGACAATATTTTGATTTCGCATTCGCCAGAAATGAGAGATCAGATATTCAATCGGTACAAGAACAGCGTCCGCACGATGGATCGAATGATCAAGCCGCTGCTTCGCGAAGACTGCACGGTGATCGTGATCGGAGATCACGGCGAGCCCTACTTGGACGATGGCACTGCTGTGCACGGCACTCGCCTATCGCGATTTCAAAACATGACGCCCGCCTTGGTGTATTCGCCTGGGCTTGATCCGCGGACGATTGATCAGCCGACGTCCCATGCGGATCTGCTGCCAACGTTGCTGTCGGTGCTGCAGATTCCGACCAGTGACCCGAGCGTTTTCGACGGCCTTGATTTGACCAGCGTGCAGGACCAGGACTTGGCCGAACGCATGTTTGTTAGTCGGAACTATTTGGGCCCCGCAAGCGTGCTGGTCGGGCCATGGACGTTGAACAAAGAACAGCCTTTCGGGTACCGCGCTGTATTCAATATCTCACGCTGGCAGGCAAGTTACCTGAATCCGATCGACGACGGAGGCCTGGAGTGGGAGACCATCGACTCACCCGATCCGGGCCCCGCTCATTTCCAACGTTGGATCGCGGATCGTTTCGGCGAAGATTCGATCGAGAGCTCAGCCGATCAAGAAAAACTCTTCACAGAGTTCTTAAGCTCACCTTTGGTTGACGTTCAGCTTGCCGCACTTGAGATCGCTGGTGAAGTCGCTCAGCCGCAACCCTATCTCTATGATTTGGTTGCCAAGGCGACACGAGCAGAGAACAACGAAGTCCGCAGGCGTGCCAAGGAACTGGTGATCGTGATCAATCGTCGACGTGGAGCCTCCCAATGAACACCGTGAGCGACGATGCGATTGCGGAAGCCACGACTGCGAAATCGTCGCGACGCAAACGACTTCCGATCCTGCTGGCGATCGCCGCGCTGACGATCATTGGCGTCGTGGGCTACATCGAATACTACTTAGCACGCCCCGTTGGTGACGGACCCGCCGGGCCGACCGTGCAGCGAGAAGAATTTCAACAGACCTGGACAGAACTTCCCGTCCAGATCGTTGGCATCGGTGACAGCATCACCGCGGGTCTGGGAGCCAAGTCGCCAAGTCACACCTTTTTCAATCGAGTGATTCGCAACCCCAGTGACGAACACCCAGAGCTCAAAGGGGTTTGCTTGTCCGCTGTCGTGCCTTCGCTAGCGTTCGAGAACTTCGCGATTTCTGGATCCGAATCCAATACTCACGCGGATGTCGTGGCGGAAACCTTGCCGACTTATGAGGCCTCCTACGGCATCGTGCTGATGACTTCAGGAGGCAACGATTTGATTCACAGCTACGGTCGCAGTGAACCTCGAGAGTGCGCGATGTACGGTGCGACCGAGGAGCAAGCCGGGCCTTGGATCGAAACGTTTCGTGAACGCTTACGTCAGATGTTCGCGACGATCACGAAACGGTTTCCACTGGGTTGTGAAATCTACATTGGCGACATCTACGATCCAACGGACGGCGTCGGTGATGCCCCCAGTATTTTTCTCCCCGATTGGAAGGACGGGCTGGCCATCCATGCTCGCTACAACGAAGTGATTCGAGAAGTTGCGGCTGCTTTCGATCACGTGCATGTGGTTCCGCTGCATGAGACCTTTCTAGGTCATGGCTCCCATTGTCGCCAATTTTGGCGATCCAATTACGACTCGAACGATCCTCACTATTGGTTCTTCACGAACATCGAGGATCCCAACGACCGCGGATACGATGCGATTCGGCGAGTGTTCTTAAACACGATCGTGGCGAACACGAAACTGCGAGCGATGTCGGCAGCCGACCCAAGCGATGGGAGCTAGCGATTTTGATGCGTTACTTTCCATTGAAGCATGATCGCTTCGAACATCAATTTGGGATTCGGGCCCTTTCGCACGAGCAACCGATCATCGAGCGAACCGAGCGATTCGAAATCGAAGTCGATTTGAAACGCAGGCTCTTGGAGGAGGACCGGGAGAATTACGTGGCGGCTTTGGCGAGCAGCGAGACGGCTCAGCAGGAAGCGGTCACCTTCATTTCCCACGCGACCCCGGAACTGACGTTGCCAAGCGAACCGGACGCGGCCATGCCTCTGCTGGCTCTGGCGCTCGCCGTGCAAGAAGACTTGGTGATCATGAGTGGCGACGCCAGGAAAGGCTTTCCCGTGATCGCGGGAGTGGTTTGTTTTCCGAGTGGCTGGACGATCACAGAAAAGATTGGCAAGCCGATGCTGCAGGTCCACCAGCCAGTGCCAGAGTACGCGGCCGAATTCGGGTCGCCCGTGGATCGACTGCTGGCGAGCCTGAAATCTGGTCGCAGCGTTTGGCGGATGAATTGGGGCGTTCGTTCTTCGGATCGATTGGATCAATCGCCCAAGCAATTGATTGGATCAGGAATCAACATCACCGACGCGGGCAGCCAGTGCTACTTTCGTGTCGAGCGACAGACACTCTCGCGATTGCCGCAGACCAACGCGATCCTGTTCACCATCCACACGCATCAATGCAAGTTGGACGAATTGCTCGAGTGGCAACAACGCAACTTGCTAGGCGTGCTGATGAGCTGCCCGCAAGAGACACTCCGCTACAAAGGGATTGAACGTATTCTTGATCCGGTCTGCGAGTTCTTGCGAAGGCAGCTTGCTTGACTAGGGAATCAACCAGAATAGACCGGTCATGGTCGCGGCTTGCGCGATCGCTCCGCGTGCACTCAAAGGCATCGGTGGCTTGATCCAAGGAGCACAGTTGCCCGGTCGATAGTAACCCAGTGCGTACTGGCATTCGGTTGGGCCATGGACTCCCATCTTGTAAGGCAACACAGCGATACTGGCGAAGAAGTGGGCTGACTGCACGACGGGCTCCAGCAGTGGACCGCGGGTGTGACCATAGCGTTCCAGGTTCACGTCTTCAAAGTAAAGTGGCGTGTGACACAGATTCGATGCTTTCCAAGTCATCGTTGTCGAAGCCCAGTTTCGTGGCTTGTAAGCGACTTGATCCAACAAGCACTCGCCCGGCAATCCCCAGTTCTCCGACAGGTAGGCCAGGTCGGCTTCACTCAGTCGGTTGTACGGGAGCTCTTCGAGCGTACCGAATTCGGTTTCGACCACGACTTTTTCGTAAGCTAGATCTCGCAAGCGACCGGAAGCGAGTTCGCGGCCGTCGAGGCTTCGCCACTGACGCAGGGTTTGCTTCTCGTCAAACTTCCGCTTCAGATTCATGTAGCGATCCAAGTCGATTTCGTCAGGGCGATACGGTGGGCTGATGTCCAACGAAACTTGATCGATGGTTTCCCGGCGAATTCGTTCACGAAAATCGGCACAAGAGATCGACTTCGGTTTGGGGTCTTCGTCATCGAAACCGAAACCCCGTTCGTTCTCTTCACCAGCGTCTTCGCCAGAATTCAAACGATCCCGATCTCGTCGGTCCGCGTCACGATCTCCGCGAAGACGCTCGAAGGGATTCGAATCGAACTCTCGATCATCCGATCGATCCAGCTTGGGAGTTGGCAGTTCCGCTGGGGGATCCGCCGTTGGCACATCCGGCTGATTCTCACGCAACATGTCACCGAGCGATGGGCCGTCGTCTTGGGGAACCGTTCGCACATCGTCAGCAGGTGCCGACGGTTCGGTAGGGGATGCCTCCGGAAGCGTCATTTCGTCGTTCGAGCCAGGTTCTTGTCGCAACTGATCGAACAGGTTCGTGTCGTTTTGTGGCGCCCCACGTAACTCGTTGGCAGGATCCGCTGTGTTGGGCTCCGTCGGATTCGCAGGCAGGTCCCCTGAATCAGGCAACCGAAAATCCTGTTGTAGCATCGCGGCGGGTGTTTCTTGGATGCTTGGCGCGTCGCTATCGTCGCCGAACGGATTGTTGAAGATATCCGTGCTGGGTTGCCCAGAAGTTGACGGGGGCGGCACCAACTCGTCGCTGCGCTGTGGATGACTCATCCAAGTCGCCTGCGCCACCGGTCGAAGAGCGGGAGCCGTGTTGGCAACTTGCAACTGCGGGTCCGCTGGAGCAGTGGCGGCAGGAGCGACTTGAGTTCGGTAGGAGGTTTGCTGAATGGGATGCAGCTGTACGGTTGCGGCCACTTGAGGCACCTGTTGAGGCACTTGTTGAGTTGGCAGCTTGCCCGCGGTTGCCTTGGTACTCTTGCGCCATTTTAGATCCCAACCGTTGGGTTGAGCACTGGCACGAGTCGCCTGAGGAACTTGAGAGCCGTGTCGGGGAACCCGTTGGAGGTTTTGGCCAGAAGGCGGCACGAATGTTTGCCGAGTACCTTGCAGAGACGCCCCGTATCCGTTGGCCGTTGCGCTGTAGGCGTTGTGATTGCCCGTTCGCTGAAAGGTGGGATTCTGGGCAAACGCGCTGCTCTGCGTTGCGCCGACGGTCGAAGCCGCCAGCGCAAGAGATAGGCTAAGCCGAATCGCTCGATTGAACGTCCGGGCTGTAATTCGGCGCTTCCTGCGTGATTGCGATGTCATGCGGATGGTTCTCCCTAACCGTTGCTGCCGAGACGCGAATGAATTTCGCATTCTTTCGCAGCTCATCTATCGTCCGTGTTCCGATGTAACCCATGCCCGCTCGCAATCCGCCAACCAACTGGTAAACGTAATCACTGAGTGGACCTTTGAACGGCACGCGACCTTCGACACCTTCGGGGACAAGTTTGCCCGCTTCAGCGTCTTTTTGTCGGTACCGATCTGCACTTCCTTTCACCATCGCACCCATCGATCCCATGCCTCGGTAAGACTTGAACGTCCTGCCTTGATAAAGGATCACCTTTCCGGGGCTCTCGGCCAAACCTGCGAACAGGCTGCCGATCATCACCGTGCTGGCTCCAGCTGCGATTGCTTTCGTAATGTCACCGCTGAATCGGACTCCGCCGTCAGCGATCACAGGGATGTTCTTCTCCTCGGCAACCTTGACTGCGTCTAGGATTGCCGAAACTTGCGGGACACCCACTCCGCTGATCACTCGAGTCGTGCAGATCGATCCAGGGCCAATGCCAACTTTGATGGCATCCGCACCCGCATCGATCAGGGCTCGAGCACCATCGGCGGTGGCAACGTTTCCTGCCACCACGTCGATGTCCCAATCACTCTGTCGTTTGATTTCTGCAACGGTATCCATCACGTTCTTGCTGTGACCATGGGCCGAATCGACGACCAGCAAGTCAACGCCTTGCCGAACCAACGCTTCTGCACGTTCCAGGTCACCCACCCCAATCGCTGCTCCAACTCGCAGTCTTCCCTGCGAATCTTTGCAAGCACGTGGGTATCGCTTCATCATGTCGATGTCACGAATCGTAATAAGTCCCGTTAGTTTCCTATCTTCGTCAACCAGCAAAAGTTTCTCGACTCTTTTTGCCGTTAAAATTCGCTCAGCTTCCTCAAGCGTCACATTCCCCACTGCCGTGACCAAATTATCTTTTGTCATCACGTCGGAGACTGGGAGGGATGGGTCCTCTAGGAAGCGTAGGTCGCGTCGAGTCAGGATCCCCACCAGGGTCTGGTCGTGGTGGACGATCGGGATTCCGGAGACGTTGGCCTCATCCATCAGCTCGGCGGCGCGTCCGACTTTCTCCTCGGGCGACAGCGTGACTGGATCCACGATGATTCCGTTGGCTGACCGTTTGACCTTCATCACCTGCTCGGTCTGAGCGACGGTGGACAGGTTCTTGTGGATGATGCCCAGCCCGCCTTCCTTTGCTAGCGCAATCGCCATTTCGGACTCGGTCACCGTATCCATTGGCGACGAGACCAAGGGGATCTGCAGCCGAATGCGATCGGTCAACCGCGAGCTGACGTCGACTTCGCTGGGGACAACTTCACTGTATCGAGGCTCCAGCAGCACGTCATCAAAAGTAACGCCAAGGCTTCCGATTTTCTCATCAGACATACGAGACATCCGCGCGATTCTTGGTGGGCAAAGTGATCTGGGTAAAGCCTCGGATTATGCGCTAAGACACCTCCATGGAGTAGGAGGCAAGCGCAATTCCAGGTGGCTAGCTGCCGGAAATGTGGCCTCATCTTTGGACATCATCACCACTTCAATCGAGCCGAACGGATCGTATTTGCGAAGCTTTCCGACCGAAAAGGCTCTTCAGGGTGATCGAGGGCACAAAAGTGCTAGCGAATGATTTGCGGCAATTGGTTACGTTATGTCGCAAAGCGAACGGATCCAGTCGCCATCGGGATCGTTCCAAGGACGCCGCGGAGCCGAGCGGTCAGCATGTTTCAGCTTCCATTGATAGATTTCGGTCACTTCATTCCTCAACACAACGAGATAACGCGTGAGCGGTTGGCAAATCGTATTGGCAGTGCTTGCTGCACTCTTGGTCCTTGCCGTCATCGTCGGGATCGTTTCCCCCCGACTCTTCGTTCGCGGTCCTTTCCGGGTGATCCTGGGGGCGCTGTACAGAAAGAAGATTGTCGGATTAGAAAACGTTCCCAAGGAAGGCGGTTGCGTCGTGGTCAGCAATCACCTGTCGTGGATCGACGGGATTCTGATTCTTTGGATGCTGCCGCGAAACGTCCGGTTCATCGTCGACGGTGGCAACTTCAATGGACGGGTAGCGATGTACCTTGCCAAGGCGTTCGATACGATTTTGATGATGCCCAATCCAAAGTCGATTGGTCGAGCGCTGAAAGCTGCTCGCGAGGGGGTCAAAGCGGGTGATGTGATTGGGATTTTCCCGGAAGGCACGTTGACTCGGACAGGCCAACTGCAAGCCTTCAAACCCGGACTGAAGAACATCATGAAGGGCACCGATTCGCCCGTCGTCCCGATGTGGATGGAAGGCATGTGGGGCAGCATCTTCAGTTTCTCGGGCGGGAAGTTCTTCTTGAAATGGCCGAAGAAGTTTCGCCGCGAGCTGACGCTTTACATTGGCGAGCCCATGAAGGGCAGCACGCCCTTGGAGATGGTTCGTTCGCGTGTTCAAGCATTGGGTGCGCAGGCGACGATTGAGCATCGACGTGACTATCCGCTGCTGACAAGCCGCGCCATTCGGATGTGGCGACGCCGAGGTCGAGCGATTTTGGCGGCCGACTCTTTGGGGCAAGAGGTGAGCGGGCGTGAGATGCTGACGCGGGTTTTGGCACTGCGTCGCGCGCTACGACGCGAGGTGCTCGATGAGGGTGAAGAATATGTAGCGGTTCTGTTGCCTCCTAGCGTCGGTGGCGTCGCTGTCAACGCGGCGCTGGCCATGGATCGTCGGATCTCGGCGAACTTGAACTACACCGTCAGCAGCGAGGTGATGAATCACTGCATCAAGGAATGCAAAATCAAACATGTGCTCTCGAGCGAAAAGTTCATGAGCAAGTTGGGCTTGGAACTGGATGCCGAGGTGGTGTTGCTGGAGTCGCTGCGAGAGAAAGTGACTGGCATGGACAAAGTGATCGGGTTCGTGCAAGCCAACCTCGTTCCGGCACGGTTGCTGGAGTGGATTTTGGGTTTGAACAAGGTCGATGGCGATGACTTGTTGACCGTCATCTTCACCAGCGGTTCAACCGGCATGCCAAAAGGCGTGATGCTCAGTCACGCCAATATCAGTCACAACGTGGATGCGATCGATCGCGCCGTCAAACTTGACCAAGACGACACCGTGCTCGGCGTCCTGCCGTTTTTTCATTCCTTCGGTTACTCGGTGACGCTTTGGGCCGTCATGACACTGGGGCCGCGAGGTATCTACCACTTCAATCCCTTGGACGCTCGGCAGGTCGGAAAGCTTGCCGAGAAGTACAAGGCGACCGTATTGCTGGGCACACCAACGTTCCTACGCGGCTATTTGCGGCGGGTTACGCCGGAGCAGTTTGCTCACCTCGACGTGGTCGTTGTTGGGGCGGAGAAGATGCCAGCGGAGTTGTTCGAGGCCTTTGAGCAAAAGTTTGGGGTTCGGCCCGTGGAGGGTTACGGAGCGACGGAATTGAGTCCATTGGTATCGGTCAACATACCGCCTTCGCGATCCGCCGCGTTGTACCAGCCCGATCGAATCGAGGGTTCGGTCGGTCGTCCCCTGCCCGGAATTTCGACCCGAGTGGTCTGTCCTGATTCGGGAGAAGAGCTGTGCTCGGGCGAAGATGGCATGCTGTTGGTGACAGGCCCCAACGTGATGCGTGGCTACGCCAACCGTGATGATCTGACCAGCAAGGCGATCCAAAACGGCTGGTACGTGCCGGGCGATATCGCGAACGTCGATGACCAAGGATTCATTCACATCACCGGTCGGCTCAGCCGCTTCTCCAAAATCGGCGGCGAGATGGTTCCCCACATTCGCATCGAAGAAGAGCTCAGCAAGCTGTTCGCCGAAGAGGCCGATGAGGAACAACTACGTGTTTGCGTGACCGCGGTTCCTGATGAAAAGAAAGGTGAAAAGCTTGTTGTGCTGCACCTGCCAACCACGAAAGACATCGATGAGATTCGCAAAGCACTCAGCGAGGTTGGGTTGCCGAATCTATTCATACCCTCCCGTGATGGCTTCTTTGAAGTCGATGAAATCCCGATGCTTGGCACCGGCAAGTTGGACCTCAAGGGAGCCCGTGTGATCGCCGAAGAAAAGCTCGGCATCAAAGCGTAGCGACGATCTTCATGACCCTGCGCGAGTGCTTGGGGCCAGTCGAATTTTTCGGGTTTTCTGTTTACCGTTGCATCACTTGTCGCTGGGCGAGTTGCCAATACAGTAGTTCGCCCTGTTGGAGTGGAATCAACATTGCACGGCGGGGAGCGGGCAGGCGAGCTCGGACGACTTCGTACAGATCTCGCAGCATGGATTCGTTGTCGCCGTAGTAGCTGTGCCCCAACAGGCTCAGGTCAATGCCGCTGACGTCGATGGTTTCGATGCCAGGAACGACCACCACATTGATGCCGCTCTCGCCGGCTCGGGGATAGCCGTGGACCTGTTTCGAAACGATGAGTGCTTGGTCGTCGGAGGAGGCGTACAAGGTGACCTGATCGGCAACCTGCAGCAGCGATGGAGCAAGGTCACGGCGAAAGCGGTCTGCGTCAACGTCCGGCGCGGCCAGCACGATGCGATCAAACGGCGTGTCGAGTTCTTCGTCACGTTGCCAACGAATCTGTTCCATGGCCGCAGTCATCGGCCGATTGCCCATGCTGTGAGCCACGACGTTGATCGATCGTGCGCCACTCTCTTCCACCAACTCTAGCAAGAACTGCTTGAAATGCGCCGTTGTCCAGGCCGCGTTGGTTTCGTCGATTGGGTAGCCAACCAGCGTGCCCTGGCTTGGCCAACTGTAGCAAACCGGTACGCCTTCGAAGGGCAGGTCGACCGCAATCTGGGCCGTTCTTTGAACAGCCGATTGGAAATCGACGTTGTAGCCGTGGACAAACACGAGCAAGTCGCCATCACGCGATTGCAGAACGGTGTCGGAGAGCCGTTTTTGAAAATCGTCGGCCGAGAGCTCGACGGCACTGGTCAGGACGATGTGTTCTTGCTGATCTTCTTTGAACTCGAATCGCAATAAACTCGGGCGTTCGACCATCCCACGCTCGTGACTGTCGGGAACCGTGACTTCGCAGATGCCTCTTACCAGCGTCCCACGATCGCCAGAGTAGGTGACGCCGTGCTTCTCGATGTTCGCCTGGCCCATTGTGACCAGCACTGCTGCCAAGACTCCGGCAGCAAAACCAGCCATCGCGGTCATGCCTCCGATTCGATTTCGCCCGACAAACCAAAACAAGCCGCCAACAACCAGCAGCACCACCGCGATGCCACTGACGATCGCGAAGAGTCGCTTCTGTCCAGTGACCTCGTAGGCAGACAGCGGCACGGCATCGCGAAGCCGATCGGTGGCATAAAAAACTTGTACTGTCGCAAAGCCGGAATCCCCCAGGGAAGTGCCGGCCGGAAACTGAGAAAGTAAACGTGCCCGCTCGGTGCCTGCAGCGGGCGGAATGCTCAGTTCAGGAGCCTCCATCGCCATTGGCTGCGACTGGAAGCCTCCTGCGTGTGACTCAAATGCCGGAGCGTCGAAAGTCGGTGCCTGAAACGATTCCACACCGTTTGCTTGCATTGGTGCGGCGGCGGGGGCGACTTGGCGACTGGATTTCGCAGCACTGCGGGAGCGAGTGGCATTTTGCTTCCTTGCAATCGCACCATCGATTCGAATCGCTTGTGTCTGAGCTGTTTGCGTTTGGATGGGGGCAATCGGTGCCGTTTGAACGGCCGCAGGTTCGGCTTGCCCGGCCGCTGGTTCGGCTTGCCCGGGTGCAATGGAATCCGCCGTCGGAGGAGTCTCGATCCAGTCGGACTCAACCCCGGAATTTTCAGGTGCCGCTGCCATTTCCGCAGGTTGTTTAGCACAGCCCGTCAGCAGAAACGACGCGGTCAGCAGCAAGAGAGCCAGTCTTTGGACGCTGGGATTCTTGCGAACGAAATGGGTAGGCATGGGAGCACCGAATGGGAGAGTGGCGCGCTGGCCCTTGATCGAGCATCACGCGCCGATTCGTGTTTCCCATTCTGTACATTGTTTCGGTGTTCCAACGCCAGTTGGATCAGAGCGAAAGTTGCCCTCTCAGGCCGCTCAAAGTGGCGACTAAGAGCCCACTTCCCAAATGTTCAGGTCGTCGATCGACAGCGTTTGGCTTCGCATCACGAAGCGATAGTTTGGCTTGTCGGTGTCCAACTTTGCATGAGTCGCTTTGGCGTGAAGACCGTTGTCCGTCTGAACAGCAACGCTTTGACCAACCATCTCAATTTGCATGGTGTACCACTTGCCTTGCTCGAACGCCCCCTTCGCAGTCGCCATCACGACGGCTTTGGACTTGGGGTCTTTTTTGTCTTTGTCCAGATTGATTGTCATTTTGGTGGACGCGACCACGACGCGGAATAGATGCCCGCCCTTGTGGTTGAGACTGAAGTTGAAACCTTTCGTTTCATCGTCCAGCTTGAAAGAGAATCGGACGACCGAGTCATGGTTCTTCTTTTGATAGTTGAGCACAGCGGCGTGTTTGTCGTCGGCCAGTTCTTTGCCGACCAACACACCATCGATGGCTTTCCATTCGCCTTTCGCTGCTGAGAAGGTCTTGCTCAATTCCGCGTCAAACGTTTCCGACGCAACGGGAGAGCCCAACGTCGCGATCATCGGATCAAACGTCGCGTTCTTTTCAGCGAATGCCGGAAGGCAGGCAACGAGCAAAGCAAGCAGGGCAAGTGGGAGACGGTTCATCGCGGTTCCTAGGAGAGACGGAGGTTCACAAAGAAGGGCGGTAACTCATTGTAGAACAATTGTCCCAATGGTTTCGCTCGCAAAGCGAGCCCACAAACAAATAGCCTGCAGTCAGCATCCTACCCAACGTGGCGGAGCGCATCGATCGGGTTCATCGCGGCCGCTCGCATGGCGGGGTAGAGTCCAAACACGACGCCGACGGTGACCGAAATGCCAAAGGCGATTGGGATCGACCAGGGAATGATGATTGGTTCCATCGACTGCACGGTTTCCGGCAGCGACTCCATCAGATCGGGAAAGCCCTGATTCAAAACCCACTGCGCAAATTCGAGTGCTTTGCCACACGTCAGTCCGCCCAAGATTCCAGTGATTCCGCCCGCAACGGACAGCAGAACGGTTTCGATCAGGAACTGGCGTGTGATGTCGCGGCGTCGCGCACCAAGCGCGCGGCGAATGCCGATCTCGCGAGTTCGTTCAGTCACTGTCGCCAGCATGATGTTCATGATGCCGATGCCGCCGACCAGCAGGGAGATTCCCGCCAGCAATCCCATCATCGCGATGAACATCAGTCGGGTGTTCTGTGCCTGCTCAAGCAACTTCAGTGGAACGCCAACGGTGTAGTCGGTGTAGAGATGCGTTCGTTGCAAGGCCTGTTCAACCGCCTGGCCGGTGACAACCGCGTCTTCCTGATCCTTCAGTCGCAATGTGATTTGGGAAACGGCACGCCCGCCGTTGTTGCCGACCGAATACGATTCGCCGAAACGGGTCCAGTACGTTTCCAATGGAATGTAAACATTGTCCGAGAAGTCCTGGCGACGACTGGTGTCTTCGACGCTGTCGAGTTCACCGCGTGGGGCCACGATTCCAACGACACGAAAGAAATCGTCGAAGATGTGAATCGATTTGCCCAGCGGGTCTTCGTGCTTGAACAGTGTTCGAGCGACCTCTGCGGGAAGCACACAGACATTGGCTTTGTTTTCGCGATCGCTTTCGGTCAGGAACCGCCCTTGCGTGACGACCAAAGAGTAAAGGTCCTTGTACTCGGGCGTGCAAGCGTTGACTTCGCCCAGCAGCAAGCGGTCCATGTAGCGAAACTCACGCTGCGTCCGTCGATAGAACGGGATCACTAGGTCAACCGATGGGATGTTGGCGCGCAAGTGCCAACAGTCTTCCTCGGTCAAACCGTAGTAGTAGATCTTCTTGCCGCTCACTTCGTCCGATGATGGACGCGAGGTCATCACGATGATGTTGTTTGCGCCAAGTTCTTGGATTTGGGAGTTGGCTTTCGAGGCGATGCCTTCACTGATCGCAAGCAACCAGATCACGCTGGCGACGCCAATGAAGATTCCCAAGACGGTCAGCATGGATCGCAGCGGGTGCATCAGCAGCGTCTTCATGCCAACCCGCAGGTCGCGGAAACGCAAACGCAATTGGGATGGATGTCCGGTTCGGCTCGTGACGTGATCCTCACGCCGCCCGCTGCTGGGCTGGCGAACACGCTGGTCGGACTCGATCACACCATCGCGAAGTCGTATGATTCGGCGGGCACGTTGGGCGACCTCTTCTTCGTGAGTCACCATCACGATTGTGGTGCCCTTGTCGTTGAGGTCGTCGAACAGATCCAGGATCTCTTCGGTTGTCTTGGTGTCCAGGTTGCCCGTTGCCTCATCGGCCAAGATGAATTCGGGTTGATTGATCAAGCTGCGTGCAATGCCGGCTCGCTGTTGCTGACCACCGGAGAGTTCGGTGGGGCGATGGTCGGCGCGTTCGTCCAAACCCACCAGCCCTGCCAGTTCATCCGTCCGCTTTCGATCGCCCTTGGTCATGCCGCCGTTGTAGGCAAGCGGAACCTCAATGTTTTCCAGCACATCCAACTGCGGCAGCAAGTTGTAAGCCTGGAACACGAAACCAATTCGCTCGGCGCGAATCTTTGACAGTTCGTCGTCGCTGAGATTGGCGACATCGCAGTCACCGATCAGGTACTGGCCTGAGGTTGGTGAGTCCAACCCACCCAGCAAGTTCAGGAGCGTGCTTTTGCCGCTGCCGCTGGGGCCCATGATCGCCAAGTAGTCCCCGTGCGGCACGTCCATGTCGATCCCCTTGAGGACATGGACGGTCTCGCTACTGAGTTTGTAGTCTTTGCACAGCGATCGAATGCTCAGCGCGACAGGCTCGGTCGCATTGAGATCATCCGAATCGGACGTTTCTGCAAGACGTTTCAGCATTCAAATGGAACCGGCGGGAAATGGATCGGCGAAGGGGGGGGATCGAGGGATCAAGATTCCTCTTCTGGAAGCTCCATCAGCTCCAGAACCTTCTCGTCGCTAATGTTCAGGACGACTTCTTCGTTGATTCCCAGGCCGGACAGAATCACCAAGTCCGTTTCGTTGGCCGACCCGACCTTCAATTCGCGTGTCTCTAGTTTTCCTTCTTCCAGTGCAATCGCGCAGAAGAACCGCTCGTCGCGCTCAACAACAGCTTCGATCGGAATCTGCAATGCGTCAACGGTTTGTTCAACCAGCACATTCACTTCGGCGGTCATGCCGGGACGCAGGTCGCCAGGCGGGTTCAATATTTCGATTTCAACCGCGTACTCTTTCACGTGAGCCATGTAGACGCTGATTGCGGGAAGCGGATACTCGCTGACTTCGGTGACCTTCCCATCGAGAGGAAGTTCAGGCATCGAGTCCAAACGCAGTTCGGCGGGTTGGCCTTTCTGCACAAAGCCGATCCGCGACTCATGGACTTTGGCCACCACTCGCATCTTCTTGGGGTCTGGCAAGTTGATGATCGTTTGACGTTCTCGAACAGGCATGCCCTCTTCGATGATCACGCTGCTCGAACGACCGCGGTTGTTTTGATAGACAACTTGACCAGCCACTGGAGCATGGATCACGCACTTTTCGATTTGCTCGGTGATCTCTTGCAGCTGCACCTTGTCCAATTCCCAAGTCTTCTGCCGCGACTGCAATTTGGCTTCTGATGTTTTGACGTTCGCACGAAGCTGGGTCAGCATTTTTTGCCGCGTGTACTTGTTCAACACATTCAGTTTGGTTTCCGCGACTCCCAATTCTTGCTTGGACTTTTCTAACGCAAAAATGTCGGCTTCCAGTTGGGCTTCAGGAATGTAGCCGCGTTCGGCCAGTCGCTTGCTGTATTGGACGTACTCTTCAGCACGCCGATTGTTTTCTTCGGCCACGAAGACAGCGCTTTGCTGTTGAGCAAGTTGTTCTTTGAAGGTGCCTTCGGAGTACTCGTCGAGCGTCAGTTTTGCAGATTCAAGAGTCGCGGTGGCTTCGATGAAAGCAGACTCGCTGTTGCTGCAGGTGATTTGCTGCTGGATCAATTGTGTTTGTAAGTAGGCATCGTCAAATCGAACCAAGAAGTCGCCTTCTTCAACCCAGGAGCCTTCCGGGACGATCTCCAGAATGTTGGTGCCGACACTTGATCTTGATTTGACCTGGCAGCGAACTTCAACGTTGCTGGAACTCTCGACTTCGCCTCGTTCTAAAACGGTGTGAATGAACGGGCCCTGGAACGGACTGGCGGTCAAGAAGTCAACTTCAGGCGTGTCGTCGAAAAAACCACCGAACGTCGTGTTGACGCTGCCAACGATGAAGTGCGAAATGCATCCGATCACCGCGATTGCCACAAAGCCAATCACCAAAGATGATTCGATGGAACCGAAACGGTTCTTGCTGCGGGGGAGATTCATTGGCGAAACGGGCTGAGCCGGAATGGAGGCGGGGAGGTCACCGTTCGCGTGGGGGGGGGAGTGTGGGCGAACGATTGCTGAGGTGGGACCATCAGTATAGATGACAGCAAGAACCCTGTCAGCCCAGGAAAACCCGGCGTTTCTTGGCTTTCGAGGGAGGCTTCTGGTTGTAGCGGCTGCATTCTGGTTGCAGACACCGGATTCGCT
>JBGCGI010000088.1:0-6147 GCA_045110715.1 Rubripirellula sp. | reverse complement strand
CGCGGACAATGGTACGATGTAGACGGAGTTTTTCATGGGGACTGAGTTGCAGAATGGTGCTGCTGCTTGGCGGCGGGGCGTCAAAACTCCTGCCGGGTTCTTTTGTCTTGCTGAAAATCACACATGTATCTCGTTGAAAATCCAGTTCTGCAGCGTGAGCTGTTGGTGAACTTACGGACCAATCGAGCTTTCCTGCTGTTGGCGGTCTACCAACTGCTCTTGGCGGCGGTTGTGTTGGTCGCTTGGCCGGCCGATGAACGACTGGATTTAACAACCAACCCACCGTCGGCACAGAAACTGGTCAACCTGTTCTTCCTAGGGCAGTATGTGATCGCATCGCTGATGGCGCCTAGCTTCGCAGCCGGAGCGATCACCGGCGAAAAGGAGCGACGAACTTACGAGATGTTGCTGGCCAGTCCGATGCGACCGGGGGCGATCGTGTTGGGCAAGATGGTCGCTTCGTTGACTCACCTTGGCATGCTGATCCTGGCGTCACTGCCGATCATTGTGCTGTGTCTACCGCTTGGCGGGGTCAGTGTTTACGAAGTCTTGGCTGCTTATCTGGGCCTGATTGTTTCGGTAATCCTGTTCGGGGCAATCGGCGTTTTCTGCAGCAGCTACTTTTCACGAACCAGTAGTTCGTTGGTCGTCAGCTATCTATGCATCCTGCCGCTAGTAATGTTGGCCGTGATGTTCTGGGGCGCGTTCGAGGGCGACGGAATCCTGCGTTTGAAAGTCGCCGTGCTGGTTCTGCCCGCGTTCGTGCTTTCAGCGGTGATTTTGATGTGTGCGGCTGCGGCCGGGCGCATGCTCTACCCGCCGGATGTCGGCAGCGAAGGCAAAGAAGTCATCGACTTGGAGAAGGAGGCGGAGGAAGCAGTCGGTTTGGTGATCCAGCCGGATCAATTCCCCGATCGATTGTTTGCGCCGCCAAAGAAACAGGAGCTGATGCCCGACGGTGCCAACCCGGTCTACGACAAAGAGATTCACAGCGAGGTCTTTAGCCAGGGCACGCTGATGCTGCGATTGGTGATTCAGATCAGCATGCTACTGGCGATTCCGCTGATGGGCGTGTTCTTGTTTTGGCAGATCGAACGATGCGCTTGGTTTTCGGTGTATGTGATCGTTTTCAACATGCTGGTCGGACCCGTGTTCTTGGCAGGTAGCATGACCAGCGAGCGTGAACGCCAAACGCTGGATCTGTTGCTGACGACGACGTTGACTCCATGGCAAATCTTGTCGGGCAAGTTTGTCGTCGGTTTCCGGATCTCGGCAGTGCTGACATCCTTCCTGCTGTGGCCGTTGCTGCTTGGGACTGCCTTGAACTCTAGTTTCTGGACGAACTGGATGGGCGTGCTGGCGATGTTCGCCATCGTTTTGATGGTTTGTCTAGTCAATGCCGTGGTCGCGTTGATGTGCTCGCTGTTCACGAGGAAAACTTCGATCGCACTACTAAGCACTTACGTGGCCTTGCTGCTCTTGTATGTTGCCCCGCCCGCTTTGATTTCACTGATGCAAATTCTAGATTTTGCGCCCGACATGATCTCGCAATTTAGTTGGGCCGGAATCAGCAGTCCGTTTTCTGCTTTGTTTTCGATTCCCCTGGATGCGAACTTGAAGCGTGATTTCGACGACGATCCAGCGAACATTGGCAATCTCAAATTGTTAGCCAGTTACTTTGTCTTCAGCACCTGCTTGGTGGGTGCTTCAACCATCGCGATGGTCGCGCGTTTGCGTGCCCGTCGCGGCCTCTCCGAATAGCCGGACCTGCGCTCGATGATCGTCAGTATCTTCAACGATGTAGTGGGCCCCGTGATGCGTGGGCCGTCGAGTTCCCATTGTGCAGCAGCGCTGCGAATTGGGCGTCTGGCCCGCGATTTGATGGGAGGTCAGATCACGCGAGTGGACGTGGATTTTGACACGGGTGGCTCCTTGCCTGCGACTCATCAAAGCCAGGGTTCCGACATGGGGTTGTTTGGAGGCCTGTTGGGCTGGGAAGCCGCTGATGACCGACTGCCCGACTCGGCGCGTTGGTTAGCAGAGGCAGGGATCGAACTGGAGTTCTGTTATTCCGATTTAGCGGATCCGCATCCAAACACCTACCGATTGAAGCTGACCCACCAAGACACTGTCCATCGCTTGGTTGCGATCTCGACCGGTGGCGGAATGATCGAAGTGCTGGAGATCGATGGTGCCAAGGTTTCGATTGGAGGAGACTACGACGAGACGCTGATTTGGTTGAATGAGAATGCCAAGATAGACGTCAGTGAAGTTGTCGATCGGTTGCACGTCGATGACGCGATTTTGATGGAGACTGGTTCGGACCAGTTGTTGCAAATTCGCAGCCAAGCGCCGATCAGCGACGAGAGGCTTGCGAGTGTTCTACCCGCAGATTCCTTTCGTGACGTCTGTCGGATGTCGGCTGTGTTACCCGTTCGATCATCCGGCGACTTGCGCGTACCGTTTCAAACTTGCAGCGAGATGATGCAGCATGACGGCGATCGGGCCACGCCGCTCTGGAAGTTGGCGATGGACTATGAAACGGCCCGAAGCGGACTGAGTGAGCAAGAAGTGATCGACAAAATGGTCGACATCGTACAGATCGTGCGCAAGAGTATCGCAATCGGACTGGCTGGTACCGAGTACGAAGACCGCGTGTTGGGCTTTCAGTCGGGGGGATTCGCGACCGCGATGCAACAAGGCCGACTGCTTGACGGAGGCGTGCTGAACAAGATCGTGCTGTACACAACGGCGTTGATGGAAGTGAAGAGTTCGATGGGGGTGATCGTGGCGGCACCGACTGCGGGCGCGTGTGCTGCTTTCCCGGCAACTTGTCTGGCGATTGGCGAGGCGAAAGAGTTAGCCGACGAGGAAATCGCGGAAGGAATGTTGGCAGGCGGCCTGATCGGAGTCTTCATCGCGTCGCAGTGGAGCTTCGCGGCCGAGGTTGGCGGCTGCCAGGCAGAAGGTGGTTCGGCCGCAGCGATGTCAGCCGCCGCACTCGTTCACTTTGCCGGTGGATCGCTCGGGCAATCGACCGGTGCTGCTTCGATGGCGATGCAAAACATGCTGGGGCTGATTTGCGATCCGGTGGCCAATCGAGTTGAAGTTCCCTGCCTTGGCAAGAATGTGTTGGCGGCCAGCAATGCACTTTCGTGTGCCAACATGATGCTCGCGGGCTTTGATGCAGTGATTCCAATGGACGAAACGATCGGAGCGGCCAGAGCGGTAGCCGAACGAATGCCACGCGAGCACCGGTGCACAGCCCTGGGCGGTTTGGCGATCACACCAACCTCCAAGGCAATCGAAGCACGCTTGAGTGGTTGTGGTTCGTGCGGCTGCGGGCCAAGCGTTGTCAGCCCATCGCTGACGAAGAAGGACTGACACTGTGTCCTTCGACGTCGCGCATCCTCGCCTGACTTTACGCTTAAGAGTCGAACCGGCGGCTCAAACCGCCCGGGTCTCCGATTACCGGATGGCTCGCGACATGATGCCGGTGAAACGCTAGAAGCCTGGTGGTGGGCCTCCGATTCCTGGCCCAGCTCCCGGGCCACCGGGGCCTCCTCCGAACATGGCCGCCATGCCGATCAGTTTCGTGACGGCTTGGTCAAACTCAGCTTGTGTATTCGCATCGAGTAGTGGCTGCAGTGCTCCATCGGCCATTCCGACGACCATTCCAATCATCATCTGAGCTTGCGCTGCATTGGCTTTGTTTTTCTCGCGGTTCTCTTGCGAAAACTTGACGATGCCCTCCGCCAGACTCCCCTGGTTCTCCTGTAGCTTGTGTGCCATCTCTTGGGGAATCCAGCGACCATCGTACCGTGTCATCTCGGTCACCTTCGGCCCCTCGGGGCTCGGCGCAGTGATCGTTCCGCTGTCGCCGCTTTCGCTGACTTCAAGTTTGCCGAAAAAGTCGACGGCTTCCGGCGGAGCGAGCTTCAACAAAGCTGCCAGATGACCGCCGATTCTTGGCCCGTGAGCGTTGACCCAAGCGGTCGGTGATCTGGATGCCATTTGATCTGAATTACTGGACATTGCCAACGCTTCATAGAGCACGCCTGCGGCAGGGTCGTAGCCTTTTTGCAAGAGTGGCATGTAGTCAGGTGGCACCATCGCCATCATCTGCGAGTTGAGGATGAACTCCTTTTTCGTCACCAAAACCTCGATGACTTTTTGGAGGACTGCCTCCGTTCCGGTGCCCATGGCTTTTTGTTCTTCGACCATCAACTTGAGTTCGTCGCGCATTTCGTCGCTATCGAAAGCGTCGCGAATACCTTGAGGCAGTGCGTGGTAGAACACTTCGGGGTGCCCCGCCATCAACTGAGCCTCTATGAAGCCCAGCGTTTCCTGCAGCGACGCGTTCTCTGGGAACGCAGGCATCGGTGGAACCGAAACGGGCTGCGGTGGCGTGAAGCTAAGTGGCTCGCCTGGCGATGCGATCGGCGCACTGGCCGAAAGGACCGGAACCTCGGTCCGAGAACCGGTTGGAGCCATCTTCTCTTGAGCGGAAGAAGACGTGCGCGGTGCGCCGCTCGACTTGGCCAGTTCAAACAGCTGCTTCGCTTGCAGCCGACTCTCTGGGCTGAGACGGTTGATCGGAACGTTGATGGTGGAGCCGTCAGGCTTCTTCAGCACGAGATTCTTTCCATCGACGCCGCCGTATTCGGCTTCGATCTTGAATTTGCCTGAAACATCGGACCAGGTTTCTGCATGCACGCTGGCGGACAACGTGGCGGTTGCCAATAAGCCAGCGAAGAGAGTCAGAGGGCGATGCGATCGATTCATGAGTTCACGTATTTATTGGAGGAAGAACGAAGCACAAGCGGCCATTCGAACGCGGCAAATGTTAATCCATCTTCTGCTGCATTGGGGAAGTCGTTCGATGGGGCTGACAATACAGGCTCATTCTGGGGCAGTATCGGGCGCAGAATGTCGCTTCGAGCTAGAAATGCCCACTGGAGCTCGGGATTTGGCGGGGATGGAATGAACCGTCCCAGCGGGTTAACATTTGCCCATGAGCAGTCAAGAAGATCTATCGAAACGGCGAACGCAACTACGCAACTTGGTTGTCATGGCGCTTGCAGATGGCAGTTTGGGCGAACGCGAAGTGAATTTGGTCGCCGACCGGTGTGCTGAACTAGGACTCGATGAATACGATTTGCAGAAGGCGGTCGAGTTCGGTCTTGGCGATGACGCGGCGCTTGAACTTCCGCTGGATCAGGCCGATCGACAAGATTTGATGACGGATTTGATCCGGATGATGGCCGCCGATGGCAAATTGGAAGAAGGCGAGAAACGCTTGTTCGCGTTAGCTGCCGCAAAGATGTCGATCTCGACCGAAGAAGTTGAGTCGCTGATCGACAAGACGCTGGAGCAGTGACCCCGCAGTGGCACGCATCCTGATCACTTCCGGACCGACTCGCCAATACTTGGATCCTGTTCGCTACTTGAGCAATGCTTCAAGCGGGCGAATGGGGGCTGCTTTGGCAGCTGCGGCACTGGAGCTGGGGCATGAAGTGGTCATGATCACTGGGCCAGTCGTGGTCGACTATCCCGACGGATGCCAAGTTGTTCCCGTCGTGACGACCGAAGAAATGTTGCAGGCTGCTGTCGAGCAGTTCACAAGCTGCCAGGGTGCAATCGGAGCAGCAGCGCCGTGCGACTACAAGCCTCGTGTGGTTCAAACCGAAAAGATCTCCAAAACCGGCGGACCACTTTCGGTGGAACTGGTCGAGACAGCGGATGTGGTGGCAACGCTGGGTCAAAATAAACGCAAAGATCAGTGGGTTGTCGGCTTTGCACTCGAAACCGAAGATCGTCACTTTCGTGCCATCGTCAAGCTGGAACGAAAGCACTGTGACTTGATGGTCAGCAATGGCCCGGCGGCGATCGACTCATCGGACAACCAAGTCGAACTGCTCGATCGTGAGGGCAGTGTCCTGGCGAGTATCGAAGGCAGCAAGGAACACGTTGCGGCGGAGTTGCTGCGACAGATTCAACAACGATTGATTGAAGATTGACGCAAACGAACGTGACCACGACAACTGACATGGACCTTTCCGTTTCGCTGGGACGGCTGCACCTGAAGAACCCCATCATGGTGGCTTCGGGGACGTTCGGCTACGCCCGAGAAATGGAAGGCATTGT